>CAZRUR010000039.1:0-21277 GCA_964603335.1 uncultured Sangeribacter sp.
TCAATACGTGCGTAGACATACTGATAGAGTTGGTTTACCGCTCCTTCCACCGGACTGCGCTTGGTTATTTTATTGTGCCGGCAGACTTGATTCCGGGTGCTTTGCCGCTGGGGTTTGCCGATGACCTTGCAGCCCTGACTTTCGTGCTGAAGACGATATGGAAGAATCTGTCGCCGGAGGTGTTTGCCAAGGCCCGTAAGAAGTTGGAGGAGTGGTTTGGTGATGTCAGCGATGGTGACATCCATATTCCCGGTGTCTCATGATGACGGCGAGGATTGAGGGAAGTGTTGCTCGGCTTCCCCCGATATTTCCGGATGTGAAATATCGGGGAAAAAGTTGTTCTATTTTTCAGATTTGGGCTTCGGAGGCTATATTAATTAACGTTATTAAACAAATACTCACTAATTTTGCGTTGAAATAACATTCCACCTACGCGCCAAAAGCCCTTTTCTTAAAATGGGACTGACATTTGAACCACGCGCCAAGAATAACCCAGACCATCTATGAAAAATATTTTATTGATCATAGCATTAGCGGGCACCACACTCACATCTTCCGCAACAGTCTCTCTCGACTCTTGCCGCAACATGGCGGTTAGAAACAACAAGACCATCAAGGTGGCGGAAGAGAACATACGTGGAGCCGAATACCTAAAGAAGGCTGCCCAGGCTGCCTACCTGCCGGGGATAGACTTCACCGGGGCATATATGTATAACCAGCACATAATAAACCTGCTCAGTGAGGACGCCAAACTCCCGACAATGACCTTCAACCCCGCTACCATGAGTTATGACTACAACCTGCTCAAAGGGGCTGACGGCTTGCCGGTAAAAGATCCGTCTACTGGAAGCTATATACCCACGGAAGTGGCAGTAATCCCGAAGGAAGCCATGAGCTATGACGTCCACAACGTCTTTGCCGGAGCCATAACCCTTACCCAGCCTGTATTCATGGGCGGTCAGATAAAGGCTCTCAATGAGATTGCCGGCTATGGGAAGGAACTGGCAAAGGCAATGCGCAACAACCTGACGCAAGATGTAATCTATTCCGTAGATGAAGCCTACTGGATGGTGGTGTCCCTCAAAGAGAAGAGAACCCTCGCACAAAGTTTTGTCTACCTTGTTGACTCACTCAGATATAATGTTCAGGAGATGCTCAACGAGGGTGTGGCGACACGCAGCGACCTCCTCACAGTTGAGGTGAAACTCAACGAGGCAAACATCTCGCTCACCAAAGTTGACAACGGACTGTCGCTCTCACGCATGGCACTCGCCCAGATTTGTGGTCTGCCCATACACACTCAAATGGAGCTGGAAGATGAGCAACTAAAGAATGCCGGGAACGCTTTCCCTGACACCCAATACAGTATGAGCGAGGTCTACGACCGACGCCAAGACCTTGAGATTCTGCGCCAGGGAATCAATATGCTGAAAGGGAAAGAGAAACTCGCCAAGGGTGAGATGCTCCCAAAGATAGGAATTATAGGAGCATACTCCTTCTCAAATCCTAACGTGATTGACGGTTTTGAGAAGCGCTTCGGAGGAGGCTTCTCAGTGGGCGCAGCCCTCACAATCCCCATCTGGCACTGGGGAGGAAATCTCAACAAATACAAGGCAGCCAAGTCAAACACGGTTGCGCAGCAATTGCTTCTCGAGGACTTGGAAGAGAAGGTTGACCTGCAGGTAAGTCAGGCGCAATTCAGATTTGATGAGGCTAAGAAGACATACACCATGACCGTCACCAACCTCAAGAAGGCTGACGAAAACCTCCGTCAGGCACAACTCGGATTTAAGGAGGGTGTGCTTACCTCAGACGACGTGATTGCGGCGCAGACGGCTTGGCTCGCAGCCAACTCTGAGAAGATAGACGCAGAGATAGGGATAAGGCTCTGCCAGACATATCTTTCCAAGGTGTTGGGACGGCTTAGTTATTAGTCGAATTCTACATTTTCCATTTTACAATTATTACCCCTATGGATAAAGATTATAATCAGAAAGAATTAGAGGCCACAAAGAATCTTAATGACGAGAAGGCAGTGTCGGCAAAAGACCGTATGCTCATTCTCACCATAGTGATTGTGCTTATCATTATTGCAGCATTGGCAATCATCGGGTTCCTATGTATCAAACAGGCGCCCGACACAGTTCAAGGTCAGGCAGACGCCACTGAAATCAGGATCTCCGGCAAACTACCGGGGCGTGTGGCTGAGCTTTATGTAGAGGAAGGTACTCATGTCAAGACAGGTGACACCCTTGTGCGCATACATTCCACTTTGGTTGATGCCCGTCTGAACCAGGCCCAGGCAATGGAATCAGTGGCAAACGCAGCGAATGCCAAGGTAGACGCCGGCACTCGTAAACAGATTATAACAAGCGCCTACGAAGTGTGGCAACAGGCGAAAGCCGCTGTCGGAATCACCCAAAAGACTTATCAGCGAATGCAGAACCTCTTCGAGAAGGGTGTGGTTAGTGAGCAGAAACGCGATGAGGCAAAAGCGGCCTATGATGCCGCCACAGCCGGTGAGGCTGCCGCCCAAAGCCAATATGAGTTGGCAAAGTCAGGGGCACAGAAAGAAGACAAGGAGGCTGCCCAGGCAATGGTGGAGGCTGCGAAAAGCGGTGTGAACGAGGTTAACGCCATCCTTGAGGACAAATACCTTGTGGCACCATGCGATGGTGAGATTACCGAGATATACCCACACGTCTCAGAGCTCGTTGCAACCGGTGCTCCCATCATGTCGCTACAGAAAGATGACCATTGGGTTGTATTCAACGTGCGTGAGAACCTTCTTAAGGATATAAAACTTGGCACCGTGCTTAAGATAAAGATTCCGGCACTCGACATAGAGACAGATGCAAAAGTGTTCTATATCAAGGACCTTGGCACATACGCCAACTGGCAAGCCACCAAGTCAACCGGCGACTATGATGCCCGCACGTTCCAGATTAAGGCGCGTCCTGAGAAGAAAATAGACAATCTTCGTCCCGGAATGTCAGTTATCCTCGTTCAATAATGAAGGGATTCAGAGACATATTTGTCAGGAGCTGGATTCAGCTTGTGAGGCGACCCTTATATTGGGTGGCATTCTTCGTTATGCCCTTGTTTGGATTCCTCTTTATGTCTAACCTTATGGAGGAGGGACTGCCGCAGAAGGTGCCGGCAGCAATGGTCGACAAAGACGGCTCATCACTTTCAAGGGAGGTGACACAAAACTTGGGAGGGATGCAATTGGTAGATCTGGTGGAAAGCTGCAACAATTTCACGGAGGCACGTCACAAGATGCAGGAAGGGAAGATTTTCGGCTATTTCCTTATTCCGGAAAACTATCAGGAGGACTTGCTTGCCGGACGCAAACCGGTAATCACCTTCTACACCAACATGACCTACTATGTCCCGGCAAGTCTGCTGTTCAAGACATTCAAGGCCACCGCGATGTACACAAAAGCCGGGGTCGCCATGACAGTGCTTGAGTCTGCCGGAGCCGACAGCAACTCTATCGCCCCACTCCTGTTGCCAATAGGCATCGACACACGCGCCATCCACAACCCGGGGCTTAACTATGCCATATATCTCTGCAACTCATTCATACCCTGCATCCTGCAATTGATGATATTGCTCGTGACCTGCTATAGCCTCGGCGAGGAGATAAAATATGGCACGTCTGTAAGACTGTTGGCAATGGCAGACGGCTCTATATTCAAGGCTCTGGCAGCCAAACTGTTTCCGCAGACCATCATCTGGTTTGTAATTGCTCTGTTTATGGAGGCATGGCTGTTTAAATATAATGGTTATCCAATGCATGGGTCATGGTTTTGGATCACGCTTTCCGAACTGATGTTTGTGCTTGCATGCCAAGGATTTGCTCTGTTTATATTTGGGGTGCTACCCAACCTGCGTATGTCGCTGTCGGTATGTGCGCTTATGGGTATCCTCTCTTTCTCCATAGCGGCATTCTCATTCCCGGTGGAAAGCATGTATCCGTCAGTGGGAATTTTCAGTTGGATAGTGCCGACAAGATATAATTTCCTTATCTATATCGATCAGGCTCTCAACGGCATAGACATCTATTACTCACGGATATGGTTTGTGGCTTATATCATCTTCATGCTGCTGCCGTTTACTATGCTTTGGCGCATAAAGAAGGATATGGCGACGCCGGTTTATGCTCCGTAGTAGAGTATGAAGTATGAAGTAGGGAGTATGGAGTGGAGAGTTATTGTAACAAAAGGATATGATTATGAAATTGATAAGACAATTGTTTGACGTGTATTGCCGTGAGTTCAGGCTTGTGATTCACGACATGGGACTCATATTGTTCTTTCTGTTTCTGCCGCTGGCTTATCCGGTGGTTTACTCTTTGATATATAATCCAGAGGTGGTGAGGGATGTAAAGATGGTTGTTGTTGATAATGACCGTTCTGCAAAGAGCCGCGAGTTAGTGCGCAACCTCGACGCCACTCAAGAGGCGCGTGTGATAGGTTATGCCGCCGATATGAGCGAGGCACACCACGCCATGAACAATCACGACTGCTATGCCATCCTTGAGATTCCGGAAGGGTTCGGGAAGAAGATAGGGAGAGGGGAACAGGCGAATGCAGCCCTTTATTGCGAGTCGAGCCTTTTGCTTCGCTATCGTGGTTTCCTAATGGCAGCCACGAATGTATCGTCGGCAATGGGTTCGGAAATCCTGACAGAGAAAATCAACCTTGAAGTCCCTCTCGCCGGCACGATTGCCGGAGGGGATATAATGCCGATTGAGAATGTATCCATGGGCAACATTGAAAGTGGGTTCGACTCTTTTATCATGCCCGGGGTGCTGATTCTTATCCTTCATCAATGCATCGTTCTTGCCTCCGGCATGGCTGGTGGAGCCAAGAGAGAACGACCGGAAATCATCGGATACAATGGCAATAATGAGGAGCCGAGCGTGCTTATGACAATGCTTGGACAGATGCTTTGCTACATAACGATTCTCGTGGTGCCAACGATTTATCTTATCCATTACGTTCCGCTGATGTTTTCATTCCCTATCGCGGGAGACCTATTCCAGATGCTTACCTTCCTTGTGCCTATGGTGATAGCCTGCATGGGGTTGGGATTTTGCGTGCAGGGTATCGTATGGGAAAGGGAGGCGATATTCATAATATGGGTTATTACCTCTGTCATATTCCTCTTCCTGTCAGGGCTTACATGGCCACGCTATGCGATGGCTCCGTTCTGGAAGGCATTGGGAGCGTGCGTTCCCGCCACGTGGGGTGTGGAGGGATTTATCCGTATGAATACAAATGGTGCAGACCTCTCGCAGGTGCGGACCTGCTATATCAACCTATGGATACTTGCCGCCGTCTATATGGTTGGCGCATATTGCGTGCAGAGATGGGTGGTGCGTCCATCCATTCGCCGCAGATCTGAGGCTTACGACAGAGTGAAGTCAATGGAAATCTGATTATATTCCAATAAGGTTGCGGATTATCATCCAGACGATAAGGAGAATTGCGACAATTACTATGAGGGTTGTGGAATATACCTTTTTATAAAGTTCCGGTCTCTGCTTGCGCTGAGTTTCTACCCAGGTGAGGAGAGCAATTGCCGGGAGGGAGAGCAACACGAAGGCATTCGCACGGAAGGCACCGGCGAGGTCGCCATGCAGCAGGGCATGGAGCATTCGCTGGCTACCACAACCCACACACTGCAAGCCAGTGACGCGATGGAAGACACACTGAGGCATAAAACTCCATTCCATCGGGTCAAAGACAAAATAAAAGACGGCGAAAGCAATCAGCAATATGATTACAGTTCGCCGTTTGGTTATGCTTGTCACATTCATGACATTATTACTGTCAATTGCTTAACAACATGATTGGGAGATAGAGTGTGGCGGTAAGGATGCCAAGCACAAACGAAACAATAATCCACACCTCAGCGTTTCTTGATGCCTTCTTTGCCCCCTCAATATCACCACTAAAATATTTTGATGTCACTTGCGAAGAAAAGACTATCGCCACAATTCCCGGGATGAAACAGCAGAATATAGTGCAGAGGATAGACCATATCAGATATGTGGAAGGCATCGGCTCCTGATTCTGCTGCGCATATCCATATTGTGGTCTTTGCTGCTGATATGGTTGCTGCTGATATGGTTGCTGATATGATTGCTGCCATTGCGGCTGTTGAAATCCCTGCTGATGCGGTTGCTGATACCCCTGCTGCGGCTGTTGGTATACTGCTTGCTGCTGAGTGTTTGACGCTGCCGGAGATACACCTGGTATTGGGGGTGGTGTCTGCGCCACCTGCTCCGGGTCGAACTTAACCTTCAGGGTCTCAGCCCAATCCTCATCAACAGTTTTCTCCTCACGATGCTCCAAAGCCGCCACCACCTCATGGGAAGCCTGCTCCGGTGATGTCAGGGTAACAGTCCTACCTGAGTATCTTTCAGCAACTTCCTCCGGCAAAAAACCATCCAACTCATCAAGGGCGATAAGGTCAATTTGATTATCATCAAGGAGTGAAAGGATATTTCCCGGATTAATGCGCCATAACTCACGAGGCAGGAACATGGCATTGACACCTTTCTGAATCATCTGTTCCACCAAACGGGTGTCACCACGGTCTGTAACAACGAGTTCCACGCGGATACGGTCACCCTCGTTGAACATAGAGACAAGGCGCGATGCGCACTCCCCTGTCCCGGATGTGAATATGGCTATCTTCTTCATATCTATCATATTTCACCGGCATAACAACTGATCCGGCTTTCAAATCCCAAAATTACAAAAAAATTCCCAATCACCAAAACCCATCTCCAATTCTCTACTTCCAGCTCTCAACTCCCTCACACCTGCTGCATCTCTACGAGGCGGCGATAATGTCCATTGACATCAATGAGTTGGTCATGGGTGCCGCGCTCCACAATCTTCCCCTCGTGCATCACACAGATAAGGTCGGCATTCGCAATTGTCGACAAACGGTGAGCAATCACAACAGTAGTGCGGTTCTTCATCAATCGCTCAAGTGCCTCCTGCACAAGGCGCTCACTCTCTGTGTCGAGCGCCGAGGTAGCCTCGTCAAGTATAAGAATGGGTGGATTCTTCAAGACAGCCCGGGCAATACTGATTCGCTGCCGTTGACCACCAGACAGACGGCATCCACGGTCGCCCACCTTGCCGTCAAACCCCTCTGGATTCTCCATGATGAAGTCATAGGCATTCGCAATTTTAGCGGCTGCCTTAACATCATCGAGAGTGGCATCGGGCGTTCCAAATGCTATATTGTTGAAGAAAGTATCATTGAAAAGGATTGCCTCCTGATTTACTATTCCCATCAGCGAGCGCAACTCACTGACACGGTAATCCCTGACATCATGCCCGTCAACCTCTACGCTCCCCTTGTCGACATCCCAAAAACGCGGAATCATATCGGCGAGGGTCGACTTGCCGGAACCGGATTGTCCCACAATGGCAACGGTCTGCCCTGGCTTGACATGTAGGTCTATGTCTTTCAACACATCGCGCTCACCGTTATAGCTGAAGGTGACATCCTTGAATCTTATCTCACTGCTTGCGGCAGCATCAGCAGGTATATTCACCGGCCTCTCTGCATCCTTTATCGGATTGTCAGCCTCCAAAATCTTATCTATTCGTTTTAGAGAAGCCATACCTTTCTGCAATGTGTATGACACCTTCGAGAGATCCTTTGCCGGATTGATGATGCTGTAGAAAATCACCATGTAATAGATAAATCCCGGGGCATCAATCATCGAGCCGCCGCCTAAGATGAGAGTGCCACCAAACCAAAGCACAATCGCTACCGCCGTGGTGCCAAGGAACTCACTCATTGGATGGGCGAGCGACCATCTGCGCTGAATGGAATTGCTTACGCGACGATAGGCGTCCGTCTCGCCGTCAAACATTCTCTCCATCTGCCGCTCTGCATTAAATGCCTTCACTACCCTCAGGCCTCCCACCGTTTCCTCTGTCGTTGAAAGGATAGTGCCGAGAAGATTTTGAGCCACAAGGGATTTGGCTTTCAATTTTCTGCCTACAAGACCCATTATCCAACCGGCAATCGGGAGCAACACAAACACAAAGAGGGTGAGTTTCCAGCTCAACACAAGCATCACAAACAGATAACCTATTATGAGAATTGGATTTTTCACCAGGGCAGAAAGACTCGCTGCCACCGATATTTCAATCTCAGACACATCGCCCGATATCCTTGACATAATGTCTCCCTTGCGCTCATTGGTATAGAATCCAATCGGCAATGACACTATCTTTGCATACATCTGGTTGCGTATGTCTCTCACCACTCCATTACGCAGAGGGATGGTGAAGTAGTCGCTGAGGTATGCCATAATTACCTTTATAAACGTTGCCACCACCAATGCCGCAGCCATAATTCCGAGCGTTGCCGACTCTCCAAGTCGGGCAATGAGCGTGGTGACATACCAGTAGAAATTGTTTAGCAACACATGCTGCAGGTCAGCCGAATCCCACGCCATATAGGCATATTCTGTGGTGTCAAGTTTAAACAGGATCTTAAGGATTGGCATTATGAATGCAAAGGAGAAGATAGTGGCAAACATCGTCAGGAAGTTGAACACAACGCTCCAGACAATATTCCATTTATAAGGGCGGGCAAACCGCCTGATAAACATCAACAGGTCTTTCATTTTATAATGATTCACGCCGATGGCATTCCATCGGGCGCCTCTTTTGTTTGGTTAGTGAATGCAAATCTAACGTTTTTTCCTCAATTCGGCAAACTTTCAACCCATAAACACCCCGAATAGACATTTTTCAGCCTTTCTTATTGTCTGCTTTAGGATTTTTCAGTAATTTTGCCGAATATGGAACAGATTTTCGATCCTTCAACATACGACATCATAACCGGAGCGATGATAGTGATGGCGGTTATAGTCTTCATTGCCCTCCACCGCGTCAACGCCGGTTATGGAATGATGTACAATCCCAAATGGGGACCCACCGTCAGCAACCGCGTCGGCTGGGTAGTGATGGAATTGCCGGCATTCACTTGTATGGTGATTCTGTGGGCTTGCAGTCATCATCCCACCGACCCGGTGCCTTGCGTTATGGCATCCCTTTTCCTTTTGCATTATTTCCAACGCACTTTCATTTTCCCTTTCCTGATGAGAGGGAAGAGCAAAATGCCATGGGCTATAATAATAATGGGGATGACTTTCAACACCATAAACGCATATCTGATTGGGGGTTGGTTTTTCTTTATAACTCCGGAGGGATATTACCCCATCTCATGGCTCTATTCCCCACTATTCATCATGGGGGTGCTTATCTTTTTCCTCGGCATGGGAATCAACCTGCACTCCGACCATGTGATAAGGAATCTCCGGGAACCCGGCGACACGAGCCACTACATCCCACGCAAGGGATTCTACCGTTTCGTGGCTGGTGCCAACTATTTTGGTGAGTTCACTGAATGGGTGGGATATGCCATCCTGACCTGCTCCGTGCCGGGGGCCGTGTTCGCCATCTGGACTTTCGCAAACCTCGCCCCAAGGGCAAGGGCTCTCCACCAACGATATTCACAAGAATTTGGCAATAAATTCACCTCTCTCAATCTGCACTACATAATCCCTTTCGTTTATTAGGGATAAGTAAAATAAAGTAAACCACTATGGAACTTTTCACTCCTGCAAATATAGGACCCGTAACACTACGCAACCGCACCATACGCTCGGCAGCATTCGAGGGGATGGGCAAGGACAACAACCCCACGCCAATGCTTCGCGATTACCATCTCAGTGTGGCACGTGGAGGTGTGGGCATGACCACTCTTGCTTATGCCGGCATCTGCAAGTCAGCACTGTCGTTTAAGACCCAGCTGTGGCTTCGTCCGGAAATTGTGCCATCCCTAAGGGAAATCACCGATGGCATACACAGTTATGGGGCAAAGGCGTCAATCCAAATCGGACACTGCGGCAATATGACGCATGTCTCCACAGCCGGATGCATCCCGGTGGGCGCATCTACAGGATTCAATCTCTACTCCCCCACCATTGTGAGAGGGTTGCGGAAAGATGAGCTGAAGCAACTCGCAAGGCAATTTGGAGAGGCAGTGAGGACTGCCCGCGATGCCGGATTCGACTGCGTGGAGGTGCATGCCGGACATGGCTACCTTATCTCCCAATTCCTCTCCCCCTTCACCAACAAGCGCCGGGATGAATATGGTGGAAGCCTTGAAAACCGGATGAAATTCATGCAAGAGTGTATGGAAGAGGTGATGAAAGCCGCCGGAAGCGACATGGGAGTGTTGGTCAAGACCAATATGCGCGACGGCTTCAAGGGAGGTCTTGAGATTGACGACTGCATCACAGTGGCGAAGGAGATTGAGCGACTCGGAGCACACGCCATAGTGCTTTCCGGAGGATTCGTGAGCAAGGCCCCCATGTATGTGATGCGCGGAGAGATGCCTATCTATTCCATGACCTATTATATGCCTCAGCTATGGCTGAAATATGGGGTGAGAGCTGTGGGTAAATACATGATACCCAAATCAGAATTCAAGGAACTCTATTTTCTTGAGGACGCAAAGAGATTCCGTGCCGAAATCAAGGCTCCGCTCGTCTATGTGGGTGGAGTGGTAAGCCGGGGAAATGCCGACACTGCAATGCGCGAGGGGTTTGAGTTTATCCAGATGGGTCGTGCCCTCCTTAATGAGCCGGACTTCGTAAACCGCATGAAGGAGGAGAGCAACCACCGTTGCACCTGCGACCACGTAAACTACTGTATCGCAAGAATGTATTCCAAGGAGATGGCGTGTCATAAGCACCTCGACAATCTCCCGCCACGCATCCAGAAGGAAATAGAGAATATCAAGAGAAAAAATGGCACGATATAACGACCTATCATCATCGATGGCAATCGTCACCGGCGCCACCGGTGGCATCGGTTTTCAGTTCGCCCTGGAACTTGCCCATAGGGGGTGTAAATTGCTGCTCGTCGATATTGACGAGAAAAGGCTATATGCCGCTGCCGACACGCTGACTGCCGAGACCGGCGTGATGGTGCTCGTGCTGCAACTTGACCTCACCTCTCCAAACGTGACTGAAATTCTTGAAGACTACTGCAACGGCTGGGGAATAGACCCCGACATCCTTATCAACAATGCCGGGATTTTCTCATTTGCGCCGGTAATAGAGACCAATGAGAGGAAACTATCCACGTTTGTTGACCTTCATATGAGGGCAGTGGCTACGCTTTCCCGATGGTTTGCCATGCGACGGGCAGCCACCGGACACGGCTGGATTCTCAATATGTCGTCGATGTCTTGCTGGATGCCTATGCCCGGAATCGCGCTCTATTCAGCCACTAAGGCATTCATCCGCGTCTTCTCCCGAAGCCTGCACTATGAGATGAAGGATTATGGTGTGGGAGTGACTGTGGCTTGTCCTGGAGGTATCGCCACCGACCTGTTCGGTCTTCCCGAGAATCTCAAGAAACTCGCGGTGAATATCCGTGTGCTCGACACCCCTGAGCGGTTTGCAAAGAAAGCCATCAACCGGATGCTTCGCAAGAAGAAACAATATATCAACGGCTTGCTAAACCGTCTCTCAATATTCTTCATCGGAATAACCCCAACCCCGGTAAGAATGCTCGTGAAGCATCAACTCCTCGACAAGGGTATCACCCGATAATCGCCCTAAATGCGTGGTCTGAAAGACACATATCTCCCCAAATATAACAACCTGTCGTCGTGGGTTGTATTCTTCCTGTCGGCAATTGTTTATCTGCTGACAATAGACCACTCTGCATCTTACTGGGATTGCCCTGAATACATCACATGTGCATCACGTCTTGAGGTTGGGCATCCTCCCGGCAACCCCATCTGGATGCTTGCCATGCGCTTTGCCACAATGCCTTTCCCCACGCATCTTCATGCCGTTGTGGTCAACGCCTGCAGTGCAATCTGCATGGCTTTTGCCGCCTTCTTCCTTGCAAGGATTGTGTTCGCATTCTCCTTATATGTGTTGCAATCACTTGTCAATAAGGATTCCCACTTCCCTAACACAACCCAGAATTTCATCGCTGCTTGTGCCTCATCCTGCGCCGGATTGTCATATGCATTCTGCGACTCCGCATGGTTCTCGGCAGTGGAGGCGGAGGTATATGCCATGTCGGCAATGCTTACGTCGCTTTCCGTCTGGCTCATGGTGAAATGGGCGGTGGAGCCATCGGAAAGCCATCGCAACAGGCTGCTTATCCTTGTGGCTTACATCACCGGACTGTCACTTGGTGTGCATGAGCTTAACCTACTTTGCATTCCGGTCTTTGCACTGATGATAGTGTTCCGACACTATCCGCGTCATGCCACTTGGAAAGCCTGGGGCGCAATTTTCATATCCTTCATAATTGTGTCCCTCATTCTGATTGGAATCATGAAATGGGTGCTTGCCGGAGCGGAATATTTTGAATTGTTTGCGGTCAACAAATTGGGTCTCCCCTACTTTTCAGGTGTTATCACATATGCCGCATTCTTATGTATACTTTTCCCTTTGTTGGCTTTTATAATAGGCAAATCCCATGGGAGAATAAGCAACGTGCTACTCACAATCAACTGGATGACGGCATTCATAATCCTTGGGTATTCATCGTTTGCGCTTATCCTTATTCGCGGCTACGCCTCAACCCCGATGAATGAGGCAACCCCTACTGATATCTTCGCGCTGTCTTCCTATATAGCCCGCGACCAGTATGGCTCCAAACCACTTTTCTACGGAGCCACACCCTACAGCAAGCCCATGCTTCAGGAATCGTGGATGCCCGGCGACTCCAGACCTCAATATCGCATGTATGCACTCAACAAACAGGGGCGCATATATGCCCCATTTATGGATAATGCACGTGTGCATTACCGCAGTGGACTGATGGAGAGCAACGACTCAAGCTCCAATGAAAGGATTTTGGATGGCTCGCACCATGGTTATGTAATATCCGATTATTCATTCACGCGGAAGACCACTCCTGAATTGGATATGTTTTTCCCCCGAATCACAGGCACCTCAAACAACGATATAGAGAGTTACCGCGACTGGACTGGAATGGATAAGGAGACTATGACAAAGGTGCGGATCTCTGAAGCTTACGACACTCTTGGCAACCCCGTGGGGCGTATGCTCTCCGATGGCTCACGCGAGGAGAAATATTCATGGAGACCTACATATCTGCAAAACCTGCAGATGCTCGGGGTTTACCAGATATATTATATGTATTTCCGTTATGTCTTGTGGAATTTTATCGGCAGGCAAAACGATTTCCATTCCACCGGCGAGATTGAGCATGGCAATTTCATCACCGGTGTGCCGGCAATCGACAACCTTATGCTTGGTGACCAGAGTCTCCTCCCCGACTATGTCGGGAAGAGGAATCCCGGAAGACATGTATATTATGGCATACCGTTCATTCTCGGCATATTGGGTATCGTCTATCTGCTGCGGATGGGGAAGCAAGGGAAACGAATCTCCGCGATAGTGACACTGATGTTCCTGATGACAGGACTCGCCATAGTGGTCTACCTCAACCAGACACCCGGAGAGGCTCGTGAACGTGACTATTCATTCTTAGGGTCGTACATGGCTTTCTGCATATGGATTGGATTCGGTATCCAATGGTTGCTTTTTATGCTAAGGAAAAAGCATATATCATCAAGGTGTTTCTATGGCGTGGCAACCATTCTTTCTTTAATTTCTCCTGCCATACTGTTTGCCCAGAATTATGGAGACCATCAGCGAGCCGGTCGTTCCGAGCCTCTTGACTTTGCAGCCGACATTCTCAACACAAATGAGCCGGCGATTATCTTCTCTCATGGCGACAACACCACCTTCCCACTATGGTATGCACAGGAGACAGAAGGCATAGGAAAACAGCACTCAGTCATTGACATAGCCTACATCAATTCACCGGGATATGTGGTAAACCTTATGAAGCAGGGTGGGAATGGTGTCAAATTAACCGCAAAGCCTTCCGATATAGCTTTCGGGGCTTACGCATTCACACGTATTGCCGCAGATGCCGACACAACAGCCGTGCCACTGATGGAGGCTCTCAGGGAGTTGTATGCCCAACGCACCGGAGCTCCACTATTCCACCACTCCAATGTTTTGATTCCGGGACACACTGATTCCGATACGGTCAGGCTCAATCTTCATACCCTGGCATCAGGCGGTTCGCTGATTCCTTTCCGCACCCTGATGCTCCTCGACATCATAGCCACCAACAATGAGTCAGACTCACCACGTCCTCTGATTTTCCTCTATCCTGTGACGAGTGATTTCCATAAGGCTGTCACCTCTTCTCTGAAAGAGGGGTATGGCTCTCATATTTATTATCCACAAGACGCAGATTCCTTGTCAACAAAGAATCTTGCATCCAATCTGCGTATTGTGCTTGAACGGTTGCAGTCAAATTCCACAAAACATTATTACAGAGACCCTATTGTGGCTGATGTCACAAGGCGTCAGCGCGGAAACATGATTATCGCTGCCCGGCATCTGTTAGACCGTGGCTATCCTGAGATTGCTGAGAAGACTGTGGAGACAATTATTGAGAAATATCCTTACGACGATATCCCAGCCGGCTCGTTCACGGTGTCAGACAGCACCTACCACGAGGGGGTAGAATTTGGTTTCCTGCTTATGGAGCTGAACGAACAAACAGGAAAGCTAAAATATAAGGAAATGGTAGAAAGCCATGCAAATAAGATTGATGCCCAGGCAAAGGCTTGGCAACGATATTATCGCAGCCTCTCTCCCCGTCAGCGCACCACGGTAGCCAACTCAACCCTCCACATAATCGCCTCCCTCTCCCGCATCGCCTCCCTCAAAAATTCCCTCATCGAAACTCGATCGCCCTTACATCTTGATAGCGGTCTGAACAAAGTGAAGACAACCATCGACTAAAAAAACATCAAAATAATATGACCCCTATTTTCATCATCGGATATATGGGCTGCGGAAAAACCACTTTCGGCAAAGCCCTTGCAGCAGCAACCGGTCTCAAATTCATTGACCTTGACCATTACATTGTAGACAAGTATAAGGCATCTGTTCCTGAGATATTTGCTAAATACGGCGAGGATGGTTTCCGCAAGATTGAACGCGAGATGCTTATTGAGGTCTGTGACTTTGAAGACACCATCATCTCATGCGGTGGAGGTACACCCTGTTTCTTCGACAACATCGACATCATGAATGCGCATGGCACCACCCTCTGGCTTCAGGCTTCCCATGAATGCCTGTTCTCCCGCCTCATCCGCAAACGTGAGAAGCGTCCACTATTGGCAGGCAAGACCGATGACCAAATACGTGAGATTATCCACGTCCAACTAGAGGCACGTTCCCCATTCTATTCCAAGGCAAAGCACATCTGGAAAGGCGACTCCCTCGAAGACTCCCGCCAAATCTCCGACAACATCGCAGACTTCCTCAACTCTCACCTCCTTAACCTGTAGGATAGAATTATGAGAGGAAGTTTTGATAAAATTGTAGCAGAAAATTGCATTTAATATACCTTTGTTGTAATTTTGCGTTGTTGGAATTGACAAGTGATATGAACTAAAAACTCTTATCCCCGCAACCAACAACCGACAATTAACAACCAGCAATTATAGACTCACAACCATGACCGAGAACATTCAGAGCCATACCATTGAGTTGGAGCCTGAGCTTAAGGAAGCTCCGAAGGCTGAAAAACGTAGCGCTTTAAAATTAGGGATTGTCGCAAATTATGCCGACACCGACGAGACCCGTTTCCTCCTCACACCAGAGGGGTGCGGACTTCTCACCTCTGCCAACATAAAGGTGCTTTTGGAAGAGGGAGCCGGCACAGACATCAGTTTCCCGGATGAGAAATATGCAGATTTCGGAGTGGAGATTGTGAACCGTGAGGAGGCCCTCAAAGCGCAGGTGGTGCTTTCCTATATGCCACTCGGCGTTGATGACATCAAAAAGATGAACAATGGTGCATACCTCTTCTGCATGATGGGCACCACCCTCTTTGATGCATCAGTGATAAAGGCTCTCCTTGAGAAAGAGATAGTAGCCGGTTGTTTCGACAATATGTACAGTTTCACAGATGTGCCGATTTTCGCCGACATCATCGACGAGATTGACGGACGTGGGGCTATCATGTACGCCCAGGAATTTCTCTCCTATGTGGGCGGCGGCAAGGGTGTGCTTCTCGCTGGTGTGGCTGGAATCAATCCTTGCGAGGTATTGATTATCGGCGACGGCAAGGTGTGCTATTCAGCGGCAAAGGCTGCCATGGCTGCCGGAGCTTACGTCACCCTCATGAACAACGACATATCTTCCCTTCTTGCCGCCAAGCAATATTGCGGTGAAGCACTCAATACAATTGCCATTCATCCGCGTGTGCTATTTAATAAGGTGAAAAGCGCCGATGTTATCCTTATCGGGAAATGTACCCGTCCGTTTGAGTTCCCCAAGAAACTGTCGGTGGCACTCAAAGACTCTGTCTATGTATTGAATTTCGAGGAGACACATCCCTCAATCTCAGTGCCGCGCACAGTCGCCATGGCAATATCCAACGTGCTTGTCAATTTCTTCGAGGAGGCTGTCATAAAGGGTGGCATCGACATGATGGTGGCAAACACTCCCGGTGTGCAGTGTGGGATAGTCACCTATAAAGGAAAACTCGTCGACAAGCTCATCGGCTCATTCCTGAACATGCCGAGCGTTGACATCAAGGTTATGCTCGCCGCCACCAACTGACCCATCAGTCGGAGGCGGATGTCATGAGACATTTCAATGGGAACCAAGACCCTGATACACATTCTGAACGCCAACCGTTGGGGTGGTGTGGAGCGGTATGCCCTCGACATCTGTCGGCATTTCAAGGCTGAGGGATGGGATGTGGCTGCCGTGACTCGCGACACAAAGGCCGTTGACGCCCTTTTTGAGGAAGAGGGAGTCAAACTCCTTCACGCTCCCCTCAGAAGTATGCTCGACATACCGTCGCTTAGGCTCCTCGCGCGTACTCTTAAACATTCAGAGCAAGACAGTGTAATCATTCATGCACATGGTTTTAAGAATGCGTTCACTGCACTTCTCGCCCGTAAGATTGCCAGACGAAAGGATGTCAGGATTGTGATGACGCGCCACAAGGTGAAGAAGGGGATTGACTCCTGGCTCTTCCGCCGCATCTACCGTAATCTCGACGCGATAATCTGTGTGTCACATCTTGCCGCCGACCGCTTCCTTTCCACCTGGCATGGAAAACCGCTTCCCTTCCCCATTGAGTGTCTTCATGTGCTGCACAATAGCCTTAACCTACCGTTGATTGGATTGATTCCTTTTAAAGAGAAGGGACCTGTAACTGCCATGTTTCACGGACAGTTAATTCCTGGGAAGGGTCTTGAGACCCTTATCGACGCGATGGCTTTACTTAAGGAGACGAAACTCAGGCTGAAGATTGTGGGTAGCGGTGCTCCCGACTATGTTGACAAGTTGCGGCGACGTGCCATAGCATGTGGCGTGATGGACTCTATCGACTGGCATAAGCATTCCAACACACCGTTGGAGATTATCGCGCAGTGTGACTTCGGGGTGTTGCCCTCGCAAGTGGAGGAGGCATGTGGGATGGCGAATATCGAATATATGGCATGCGGACGGGCGCAGGTTTGCACTTCAAATGGTGCGCAGCCGGAATATATCACCGACGGCAGGGAGGGATTTCTTGTACCGCCTGCCAATACCACTGCCCTTGCCGACGCCATGCGTAAGCTGGCAAACGACAAGCCCCTCCGTCTCAGAATGGGCGAAAGGGCATATCAGTCGTTCCAGAAAAATCTTTCCTGGCATACATTCATCTCTCAGTTATCCTTCCTCTATGGAATCACCCCCTAACCCCTAACCCCTAACCCCTTTTACCTTTTTACCTTTGAAAGCAGATCAGGATTGTGATGACCTCCGCATCGGACATCATCCGTTTTCGGCGCCGTTTCGGGGTGTCAGGAGTAGAGGTGAGGGCTTTTTTTGCCATCTCAGCTTCAAATTCCTTGCAAAAATCGTCTGCAATACAAAAAATTTCTGTAGCTTTACCTTCGGTAATCATGATTCAGTGTTTAATGTTTGATACCACTAAATTACTAAAAATCAATGTAATTACCAAAAGAATCGGCAACTTTTTTTTAGGCTGCCGATTCAATTTTTTATAGGTCTCTTGTCCCGAACTCGCGTTATGAGCTTTTGTGAAGAGCTTTTGGAGAAACCATTAGGGTATGTCAGAAATTATTACTAACTTTGTAAACTAAATGCGACTTGCCGCTGACAAATAGACCACAACACATGTAAGGAAACTTATAACAACATAATAAGGACTCCCTTGTAGTCGCAAAAGGTTTGGTCGCCTGTCAGTAGCTATGAGGGAGTTCCTTGTATAAAAAGCACAGATGAATAAGCTGTCAGAAATAAAATACTCAATAGAACATGATTATGATGGGAATGACAAAGCCTATCTCACTCATGCTCTACAAGGGTATTCTGTCGATGCAGATGTCTTGATGGATGTGGTTTCTGAGCCAGCAATATGTTACGCCACAACTCAAAGTCTTTTCTCTGGTGATATTGATTTTGACATTCCCTTCCCTCCACCCAATTCTCCTGAATTTACATTTATAGACCTTTTTGCAGGCATTGGAGGATTTCGTATACCCCTACAAAAGAATGGAGGGAAATGCGTGTTTTCATCGGAGTTTAATCCTTATGCCCAAAAAGTATACGAAGCCAATTTTGGGGAATATCCATTTGGAGATATCACAAAGATACCCGTAGACCTCATACCCGAACATGATGTCCTGTGTGCCGGGTTTCCTTGTCAGCCGTTCAGTATTTCTGGCAAAATGAGAGGTTTTGAAGATACCAGAGGTACTTTGATTTATAATGTATTCAAAATTATTGAAGCAAAGCAGCCAAAAGTTGTATTCCTTGAAAATGTAAAACACCTTGTCCACCATGACAATGGTAATACTTTTAAGACTATATTAGATGGTCTTAATAATCTTGGATATAAGACTTCATACAAAATATTAAATTCCTCAGACTTTGGTGTTGCTCAAAATAGAGAGAGAATTATTATAATAGGCACACAGGAGAAGTTATTTGATTTTAGTAAGGTTCAGACATTGCCAAGAGTAATTCTACGTGATATTCTTGATGACCCCTCAACAACAACGTTTGAATATCTTGAAGAACCATATACAATTTTGAAGGATGTCAGAGAACAACCTTCTGGACTAATATTCATTGGGTATAGGAACAAAAATATCAGAAAAGCTGGGGTAAGACCTGGTACAGAACATCTTTCTCGCGTACACAAACAACCCAACCGCATATACTCCATAGATGGAATTCATCCTGCAATTCCTTCACAAGAAACATCAGGAAGATTCTGGATATATGATGGTAAAGATGTTCGCAAACTCACTATAAATGAATGCTACAAGATTATGGGGTTTCCCAAAAACTTCATCCGATCAAGTAGTTTGTCAGAACAATATCGACAGATTGGGAATTCAGTCTGTGTGCCGATGATAAATTCTATAATCACTGAGATAAAAAAACAGCTCTTATGAATGAGATAGAAAAATATATTGAAACAATTTATCAAAGAGCCATCACTCTTGAGTCAGTAGATACCATTGAGTTATCTGAAGATTCAAGGAAAAATATTGATGTGATTGTTGCTGCATCAGAGAATTCCAAAGGTGTATTAGCTGTTACAGTAACAAGTCTTATATACAAGGCTCTCCATCCTGGTCAAGACATACGATGCCATCAAACCAGTATAGAAAATGGATACTCTGGCAGAACATTCGACAGCCATTATATTACCCCATTCCTAAGAGCTAAATCTTTTCCAAATATGGCAGAGAGTGGGTGGTTGACACGTTCTCTTGAACAAAAAAAGCCATATACAAAAGATTATCCTGGTGCCATCAAACCAGCTCAATTGAAAGATGCTTTTTTGAATTTATTGGATGAGGTTGAATCAGGTGAATACAATTCAGAAGACTCAATTGTATATCTATTTCATCAGTTAATTTCCCAACGTGATGCAAAACGCATAGAATTGGCCAGACCTCAAAATCTATCCATTAGTTCAATTATTGAAGTCCTTATAAAACATTTCAACTTCCCCTACAAGAGCAGAGGAGCATCAAGACTCCCTGTATTGGCATTTTATGCTATATATCAGAGTCTAATCAAAGAGTTAAAAAGGTTTGATAATAAGGAACTTCTTTCGTTGGAAAACCATAATTCGGCTGACTCACAAAGTGGCAGATTGGGAGACATCGATTTGGTCGATGAAAATGGAAGTCCATTTGAAGCTGTTGAAGTCAAACATGAAATTCCAGTATCTCTTGATATAGTAGAACGTGCAAAAGAGAAGATATTACCATCCACAGTATCAAGATATTATATTCTGTCTACTTCTGAAATAAAGAAATCAGATAAAGGATTGATGAAATTGTCAATCAAGTTAAGAATTCACATGGTTGTCAAATTGTTGTGAATGGAATAATTCCATCCCTCAAATACTACTTGCGACTTCTTGACAATCCATCTTCATTCTTGGTGAATTATGTAAATCTCTTGAATACAGATGAGACTGTAAAGTTTGAGCATAAGGAAATGTGGAATAAAATTATTGCACAATTGTAGAAATATTCAATCATACAGTAAAGCCACAGATTGAATCAATCATTCCTCTCTCTTTAAGCAGAACAATCTGTGCAGGGAAATCAATAGGATGCTTGTCGTATCTCATGTGTGTATAAAAACCGAAGTCCCACCGTGGTACGCATCAGAGAGAGGCGTGGTGGGAACTGTTGTCGTAAAGTTAGTCAAAATTTTTTTACCTGACCAAATATTTTTGCAATATAGGCTCCATAATTCAATAAAGTTTTTAGATGTCGAGCTGGGAGGAGAGGGTGAGGCGCCGGGTGGTGTTGACCTCGCTGATGGCTTGGAGCACTGGCAGGAGGTTGGTGTAGGTGTGGGAAAGGATTGCGAAGTTGAGCTCAGTCTGCTGCTTGTCGTAGTTGTATTCCACATAGAAGGTCGAGAGATGCACGTCAAAACTGTCGAAAGTCTTGCGATAAGGGGTGATGTCGTAAATGATACCGTCTACCGTCATACTGATTACCTTTGATTCTTGACCAAGTTTGCGGCGCTTCTCATACTGTTCAAACGTAACAAGAGTAAGCAAAATAAGGAGTGTGG
>CAZRUR010000040.1:0-21201 GCA_964603335.1 uncultured Sangeribacter sp.
CTTCCCATATCGGGAGTCCTTGGTAATCAGGAGGGGTTTCACCCCCTCCTGACTTTGAGAAGAATTATAGTTCTTGAATGAAATTGTTCATGCGGTTATTCATCCTTGACGCAACGAATATTAACACCTATAGCAGAACCATATGTGCTTAGGTAATATCCTAATGTATAACCTGTGGAACTATTGAATACCATACTAAAGACGCCCTGTACTGCATCAGAGGTCCAATAGAATCCACCATATTTCATATAACTTGCAGCTTGACTGACTACAATAACACCGCTGGTTCCAGAGCCGCCAACTGTGCCTGTATAGGAACCCCATTCGAGAGGTCTTGCTGTATACTGAATGGAAGACACTCCATTATTGGCAAATTGCCATAAATTTCTTTGTGCCTGGATATATCCTGCACCCTTAAAATAGCGTGTTACCACATTACTGTCAGTCCAATCTACCTCACTCGTTGAAATTAGAGATGACGGAACTACTAAACATTCTATCTTTAGATATGAATAATCGCTATAACTGTATTTTGACCAACGGAAAGCAACCTTGGTTTTATTATCAGAAAGAGTCTTCAACTGAACAAGTGTTGTCCAAGCAGAACTACCTGAATTACCTGCCTTTTCATCTATTACTGGTAAAATTTCCTTATATTCTGCAACTGTAGGCAATCTCCATCCGCTTGGACAAGGTGTTTCATATGTGTATCCATTACTCTTTGCACGCTCTGACCAAGTCTGTGTATGATCCGGAGTTGTGTAATCACCATCAAATGCACTTGCAATTAAAAAGTAATTTGTATAGCTTGAGAAATTAACAGATGAAGCATAATATGTGGTTAGTCTTGTTGTAGATCCTGTTCCTGCATAAACATTATTTGAAGAAGGCATGTCGCTTCTTTCAACCATATAGTTAGTTTGTGCATCAGTTACGGAACTATAACCGTGATTTCTGCCAAACTGATAATAAGAACCAGTTATAGTCCAACTGCTTGCGATAGTACCAGTTGCAGATGCACCAGATCCTGATTTAACCAAGTTACCTTCTGCCCATTTGAGAAGCGGGTTGAGGGAGTGGTCAACAGTAACTTCTTCCTCGGCAGTCATTTCCACGACGACACCTTTACCCTCACCTACATTTACATAGTCGTTAATAGCCCAGCCTCCTGAGCGTGGGTCAAGATGTCCTGTGTATTCCTTACCATCAATCTCAACAGAGAAGTTAAGGTCGAAGTTATTACTACCAGAGTTAGGGAGGAACATCACGTAAACCTCATTGCCATCGTAATCGCTGGCACTCTGAGCAGCTGCGTCAGGAGTTATAGTGATTGTACTGTTGTCGCTACCATTTATAAAACTGTATTCACCATCTGAATTTTTACTAATGCCGTAAGTAGTGCGAAGCAAACCCTCACTATTGGTAATGGTGATTGTCTCGGCATTACGCTTTACTCCATCAGGGAATGAGAGTGAGAAATGGCCAAAACTTGTGTTGCGTGTAAGAACTACACTGGAAACTGTGAGCTGTCCGTCTACTGGAGTGTACCAATTTTGATAAATGAGCACATCATTGTCTGTTAGACGGGAGAGTGTGCCCTGCTGATTCGAGATGTCAGGATTAATCCCTGTTCCATCTTTCTCGAGCTCATCATAAGATGAACCGTTCCCTGCGTAGAGGAATGTGAACGTGCTACTCTCTGATGGCACGTTCTTTAGGGTTCCTTCAAAGACTGCGTTTGTCTCGCCGTCTCCAGAAGTCAGTGTCAGTATGCCGTAGGGATCGTCATCATTACCAAGCACAACAATCACGTCGTCATCTTCCCATACAGTCTTGAGGTCTCTGCCTTCTTCCACCATCAGTGTGCGTGTGTCCTCTCCAAGACCAACGCCGAGCGTCACTACCACATCCTGAGTTGCGCTCTGCCCAGAGACAGGAGCCACTTCCTCACTCTGACATGCGGTCATGCCCATTAAGGCAGCCAACGCAAAAGCATAGGAACTATATTGCAACTTTTTCATATTTTTCTGATTAGTTTTTATTTAAAATTTGAATAAGGAGACGATATCGGAGTATCACCTCCTTATTGTTATGAACTAAGTAGAGCTATCGGATACCAGACTATTTAATGGTCAAATTACCAGTCTGTGCCGCTTGCACCAGGAAGTTCGAAATTGCCTGTCGACTGAAGTTTCTGCCAAACAGCATAAACTTTCTTTGTAGTCGTACCGCCACGAACCTCTTCAGCAGTAAATACTACCTTTTCTACCAAGATATCTTCTGCGATGGTTGCATCTTTATCATATGCTTCAAGCGGAGTTGCACTCCAACCCTTGAATTCATATCCATCTTTTGAAGGCTCGTCAAGATTAGAAGTGTACATAGTCAGATTGTCAATATCGCGTGTACCCTCTGTAGTGATGCCTAAGTAGGTAGTTCCATCGTTATCGTATCCTTCGAGAGTTAAAGTAACATTCTTCTTAGCCCAAATAGCGTATACAGTCTCATTTTCAGTAACCTCTATTGAAGAAGCACCTTCTGTAGCATCTTTGTCAAGAGACCAACCCTTGAATTCATAGAAAGTGGCATCAGATGGAGTGAGCACTGGAAGGTTATCGAAGGTAACCTTGTCTGTACCGCTCTTTGTAGATGTTGCAGGCTCTGGGAAGTTTGTTGCTGCACCACCATTGATATCATAAGTGATAGTAAAGGCACGCTGCATAACAACATTCACGGCATTGTTCTCACCCTCAACATTCTTGCGATAGTAAGCACCACCGGTTACTTCGTTACGAGAAATAGTGCCAAGCCAGTCAATACCGTCAATGGTAACTGTAAAGTTAGCCTCAAAGTTAGATGTCGGAACGAGAGTAAGATACATGTCCGCTGCATTATACTTCACTTCAGAAGCTGATTTCTCAACCAAAGAGCCATCTTTAAAGCTGACTTGTGCAGAATTGTAGAATGTGTTTCCTGAAATTGACACTCCCTCATTGTTATACTCTACTCCCTCGGGGAACTGAAGAGCAAAGTGACCGAAAGAAACAAGAGAATTCAACATCGTTTCGCCACTCTCCTTCACGAGAATACCTTTATCCACTGTAGCAGAAGCAGATGCTGACAATATATCATATGCAGCCAAGTCTTCAACAGAAGCAACTGGCTTGAAGTTGTATACTTCTGATGCATCACCAGTTGATGAAGCTGCAGCCTCAGCATTTACACCTGAACCCAAGTATATGTAGTTTACTGTTCCTTCAGTGAAATTTCGGGGTAGGATAAGATCACCTGAGAAGACACCTTTTTCCTTGTCTTCTACATTCATCACACCCAGTTTGTTGCCATCTGCAGTAGTGACGAGGAGCTGGTCATTATCTTCCCAACCACGAACAAGAGAACCCTCATCCTCGCTAACAGATACACGTGTTTCTACATTACCACGTGTCACTGTAACTGTGTGCTTCACTGTCACAACATCATTCTCAACCTGACTTACTGGTGTCAAATCGGCATCCTGTGAGCATGAGTATAGACCCATCACCATCAATGAGGCAGCCGATGCCAAAAATAATTTTTTCATGATTTGTTAGTATATATTTTTCAGGTTGCAAAAGACTTTGCAACCTGAAAAGATTAGATGTCAATTTATTTGTTAAAATTACTCTTGTTAATTACCATTCCTCACCTGTACTGTCTCCGAGACCAAAGTGATCTGACACGCTCCATACAGTGTAAAGATTCATGGTTACCTGATCTTTTGTCAATGTTACCTTATCGCCAGCATTAACTCTTGGTGTGGATGCGTCCCAGTCGTCAGTCTCAGCCCAACCTTGGAATTTATAATTTCCGCAAAGAGGGGTTGACTCAGGAATAGTGAACTCAATGCTCTCTTCATAAGATTCCTGAGTAATTGCTGCAGGAAGTGTGCTCTGATCAACTGACTCATCTGTCATATCAGCAGCAAGGAAATTGAGGGTGTAGATATAATACTTCTTATATACGGCATATACAGTCAAGTAGTTTTCGCCGTCCTCAAGATCATTGAGAGTGATTGTACCGTCAGCAGCGTATTCAGCCTCTGTAGCGCCTTCAGTCGTAGACCAGCCGAGGAAATCATAACCTTCCGGAGCAGTTACACTATACTTACCCAAGTAAACAACAGCGGGAAGCTCTTCATATGTAAAGTCATCATTCTCAACGTTACCTTCGCCCTTAACGATAGAGAGGTTAAGATGGTACTCAGGAGCTACTGGCTCTGGATCTGGTTCTGGCTCGGTAGTTTCGCCGGCGTTCATGTCAATGATGTTGTTGTCAGCAGGCTTGAAGTCATCGGTTGAGAGGTCGAATGTGATTGTGGCGAGCACAGGCTGAGGATCGTCAGGGTCTGGAGTGTAGCCGGCATTGCCACCAGAGATGAAGTGGAATGTGTAGATGTAGCGTATACCCTGCTCCCATTTGATATCAACCGGCACACAAGCCCAGCCTTGATAAACCTCTTTATCGTCCTCATTTGTCAGGATTACGTCAAGAGCGAAATATGCGCCGTTGAAGTCTTCAGCCTTAACAGTAGGATCCCAAGCTGTAGCCTCCTGGGGAAGGAGAAGCATGGAGAGGTCACCGCCATCAATGTGGTTAACGTCGGTGAGCCATACGATGTCATTGCCAATCTCCACAGAAGGGAATTCTACAGAATAGTCCTTAAGTTCTGAATCCTGAACACCGTCCCAAATACCCTGGTTGTCGATGTTAGCCTCTTCACCGTTGGCATCGTACTCATGGTTCTCATAATTCTTGTCAGTGGCAAGAGCAAGGAGGGTGAAGTTACCCTCAGAGTGGATCTTACCTACCTTCACACCCTTGATCTCAACCTTAAGGTCGGATGCGTTGTCAGCGCGGAACACCACCTGAGAGAGAGCGTGACGGAAGTTGAGCTTCACCTGACCGTCGTTCTTTCCGAGAGTCACAGCATAGATGAAGTCAAGCTGTTCCTGAGCGGTTGCTGCCGGTGCGAAGTTAGAGAAGATGGGCTGACCGTTGTTATAGTCATAGTCTGTGCTGGCATTTTTCCAAGCCACGAAGTCAAGGTTCTTCTCAGGCCAGTAGGTAGTCTTGCCGAGAGTCCATGCGGAGCCGTTCTTGGTTGCGGTTTGCGCATCGAAGTAGATGCCGTTGTTGTCGCTATACTTTGCAAGCACCTGGAAATCCTGCGGGAGGTTGGTGTTGCAATAAGACTGCTGACCGCGGGTTGTGAGCTCTGAAGCCACAGAGAAAGAGATCTCACTGGCGTTGGTCACAACGTTGTTGTCGATGAGTTCCTCGGATGAGCATGCTGTCAGCGCGAGGGCTGCCATTGCAAATGCACCGAATTTCAAATTGTTGTTCATCATGTTGAAAATTAGTGAATAAATATTATTATGTTATATATTTAAAATGTCTACATTACTTTATGTAATATCCTTTCTTAAAATTCCCCACCCTACATCTGGATGTCGAAGAATATCTCGCCCCAGTCATCCACGTCGGGCTCTACAGTTCCAGTCTCCGATTTAACAGGCTCCGGGATGTCAAGACCGTCTATTATGAGATGTACTCTTCTCTTGTTGGGAGCGGAGTGCACCTGATCGGTGAGGTCAAACTTGTCGCTCTTTGAGCCGTAGGCATACTGGTTTCCGTCAAGAGTCCACACATAGAGCATCATGCGGTGAGGCTCCTCGTTCTCCTCGTGGTGTCCGAAAGTTATGAACCGTCCCGTAATCTTGTTCTCGCTGGGTCGTGCCGTAGCCTCGAAGGGATGTGTGATACACTCACGGTCAAGTTCCTCGTCGAAGAGCTGCAGCTTGGGCGACAAACCAGAGAGAGAGGCACTCATCCTCGAGATTTGGTCGAGATTTGTCACATTCCTGATCTCATAGGTGTAGACACAGGTCAACTCGTGTGGATAGAGTGTGATCAACTGGTGGGTGTATGTTGTCTCCAGGTCCTTGTCCTCCGGCAGGTTGTCGGGGTCGAGCGGCAGACAGATGTAGCTGATTCCCTGCTCCGTGATTGAAATCTCTATCGCATGACAACCCCACAGCTCATCCGGACATATCAACACACGCTCATTCTCGGCTCCGGGAGCGGAGGGTATTGCCTTTGATGACACACTATACATTCCGAGAGGCTCGAAGAGAGTGCCCTCACGAGTGAAGGCATAATGGAGAGTGATGTCATGCTCACTGCCAAAGGAGATGCTTGGAGTGTCGTTGTTGTATGTCAGTGCCTTGTACCTGCCCTCGGGTAGAGAAATCTCACCTCCGACTATATTATCGAACTGGAAGACATATGGTGACCCGCCATCCTCAGGATAGAAATAGGCGCACATACCGGCAGGATTTGCCTCCGGGGCATCGCGCCAGTCATAGCGCAACTCCAGGGTCACGATATGGTCGTGGTGATAGCAGAGGTCCTTGTGGTCGCATGCGGTCAGGCCATATAGGCAAAGGAAGGCAAGGAGGCAAGGTAAGGCAAAGAAGCGAGCCAAGGCAAAGAAAGACAATTTTTCAATTCTCATTTTTAAATTTTCAATTCTCATTACTTCACCCCTCCTTTCCCTATGTTGTAGTTCTGGCAACCGAGAAGCCACACGAGAGCCACCTCAACCTTTGTGGGTCCGAAGTAATGGCGGCGATGGGTAGACTGCCACACGTAGTGGGTATCTTTCGGCTCATACTTATGATAGATGCCGGAAGTGTAGCCGAATCCGAGGGAGAAGTCGATGTTGATTCGCCGCGCCACAGGTAGGGAGTAGCCGTATTCCGCGCCGACACCCCAGAAATACTTGTCCCAGAGGTTTCCGCCGGGCTTACCGCCCATCTCACCCTTGCCGCCCCACTCGAAGTCATAGGTGTACATCTGGCCGTAGATGCCCACATGATGACCAGTAAGCGGTTTCTGATGAGCAGCTTTGCCGAACCACCATCTTCCGAAGAGCTCGCCGCCGTAGGCACGCCAGTAGCGGTGACGATGGTCGCATTTCCACCAGCCATAGAGCCAGTTACCACCCACAGAGAAGTTTCTGCCCACATAGAACTCCACACCGATGTTTGGCAGCGCAAGTGCGTCGTAGAGCATATTTGTGCGTATGTCCATATAGAAAGGACGGCATGTCTTAACGATGGGGAAGTCAATCATACTCAGACCCATGTCAAGGTCTTCCGACGGCACAAGGGAGATTATCTCCTCTGGCGTTATGTATATGGGGTTGAGCACCTTGTCATACCAAAGGTTGACCTGTGAGGCACGGAGGATGGGGAACAGATACCTATACATATATCTGTAAGGCTCGCCACCGCGCAGTTTCTGGATGCGGTGGAGAGGGTCACCCATGGCTGTTGAGCCGGACTCCAGTCTTCTCACGATGTCGTTGAGCAGGATAAGGGTCTCCTCACGATAAGGCAACACCGGGTCGCCCTCCACGAGTCGGATGAGTCCTTTCCAGTCACGACCGAGGAAGTGGGTGGTTCGTATAGAGTCGGGGAGCTCGGTGTAGGAGGCCAGATGGTTGAAGAGCACCTTTGCGCGCTGCTCAGAGAGCCACTTGTTGAACTTCACACTGCCCTCCGGCGATGCACCACCGACAACCTCGACATGGCGAAGCCGGTAAAGGGTGTCGGAATAGACGTTCGTCAGTCGGTCGGCGATTTTATCAATATTGACCTGGTTGCCGTTCAATTCCGGGACATAGTCAATCTTGCTCTGTCGGAAGAAAATGCGGACAGAGTCGGTTGGAGCGGATTGCTCAGTTCCACCGGTCTTCTTTCCGGTGTCTCCGAGGGCGGTGACCGTTCCGGCAACGACAAGCATCAGTATTGATATATCTCTAATAAATTTCATTCAGTCAGGCATGTATAAATGCAAGTAATATGAAAATCTCAGTTGTTTTACAGTTCTCACTCTTCCGTAGAGTGCGAATTCCGAATTTTACGCAAGGCTATAATGCTGAAATTCATGTTATTGCAAAATAAGCAATTCAAAAATGGAAAACGTTTGTTCGTCAAAATGTTGTGCAAAAATGTTAAAATCGAATTTTTGGAGGAAATTTATTTGGTATTTGACAAGTAATTATATAACTTTGCATTCGGAATTCGCACTCTACGGAAGAGTGCGAATTTTTTTGTTAATGATACGAAATATAAGTTAACGGTCAGAGCAAGGAGAGGAGAGGAGGTTGATGAGCTGCTCGTTGGCGTTGTCTACAGAGGAGGTGTCGAGCGAGGCAAGGTAGATGCGGGTGGTTTTCTCTGAGTCGTGCCCCATCCCCTCACTGATCACGGAGATCGGCACATTGTTGGAATGGGCAGCCGATGCCCATGAATGACGAGCCACATAGAGAGTCAACGGACTTGAGAGACCAGCCCTGATGCCAATCTCCCTCAGCCGCCGGTTGATGAGTGCCGCCTGAGAACGGTAGCGTTTCCGAGGGTCCTCACTGTCTGACTTTATAATCGGCAAAAGGTATGGCGACTCCTTGTCGTCATACTTGTCTGCAATCTCCTGCATCTGCCTCTCCCACTTCACCGTGAGGCGCTGTCCGGTTTTCATTCTCCTGTAAGTAAGGTAACCATTTGAGAGGTCTTTCTTCTTAAGGTATGCCAGGTCGATGACGCTCATGCCACGCGTGTAGAAACTGAGCATGAAGACATCGCGGGCAAAATCAAGTAGCGGCTCACCGGGAAAACGCATATCCTTAATGGCTTTAATCTTGGCGAGAGGAATGGCTCTCTTCACGGTCTTTGCCACCCCGGTATAGACATGACGGAATGGGAAACTGTCGGCGGTGAGTCCCTCCTCAACACACCTATTATATATGGCGCGCAGGTTACGCATATAGAAGGAGATGGTGTTGGGGCATAGACCGTCCTTTTTGAGTGAGGTCTCAAAATTCCTGATGAGAGTTGAGTCTACCTTATATATAGGTATGTCGGCATCATCAAGAAATCCTGAGAACCTGTTGACGGAAGCAAGATAGTTTATCACTTTCCGTCCGCTGCCGAATTCGCGTAGCTTGGCGATATGCCTGTTGGCGAATTCCACAAAGCCGAGTTTGCCACTATCGAGATAGGCGTTGACAATCATGGCGACATCGAAGGGCATCCCCTTCGATTCAAACCGGGCTATTATGGAATTGAGAATCCTAACCGTCTCCTCCACAGAACAGGATACGTCTTCCAGATAGGAATGGCGGTTAGTGTCCTTGTCGGGAACGATGACAGCGGATTTCTCGAAATCCCATTCTGTTGGGAAAATCTTGAATTTGGTGTTGATGAGTTTTGTCTGCCTGCAGCAGGTTACGCGCAGGAACAGTGAGCCTTCTTTGCCACGCACTGTGGATGGTTTGAAAATAAGTTTGATGGTAGTCATAACGGAACAGATAAAAAGGTGAATGCGGCAAAGATAGCAAATGGCGGCAAGTAGGATTGCTTATTTTGATCCACACGGATAAGCGCCTATTCCATAATTTCATAACCGAGATGTAGATTTTTTTGGACAATCCGAATAATTGTATTAATTTAGCAACAAAATATCAAGGTTATGGAAAATTTAGGAACATTTATGAACCTGATGACTGACTTTGCGTTCAAACGGCTGTTTGGCACAGTAGAACGCAAGGGAATCCTCATCAGATTTCTGGAAGGAACACATTGTGGTGGAGATGCAGCAGGTGTATCATCCCAACTTTGAGAATCGGGCAGTCCTGTATGCCTCACGACTACTGTCGGAGCAGCCAAAGAAGGGTGGTAAATATGATATGCGACCAGTGTATGGAATTTTCCTGATGAATTTCAACCTGGGTCACATGTCTCCAAGCAAGCTACATGATGTAAGGCTTATGGATATTGAGACTGGAGAGATATTCTCAAACCTAATGAGACTCTTTTTTGTTTCATTACAAAAGGCAAAGGAAAATTGGGAAGAGTGTGAGGATGAATATGATGAGATAACGTATCTAATAAAAAACATGCATAAGATGGATAAGGAGTCGGCAGCTTACAAGAGCAAGAAATATGAAGATCTTTTCAGGGAGTCGGAGATAAACAATATGGTGAAAGAGGATGTGGTGGCATACAGCCAGTCTTAACTTCGTCTTGATGAGATCCAGGAGTCTTACGAATGGAGCTATAATAATGGATTGGAGAAAGGGTTTGCAAAAGGTATTGAGAAAGGTATCGAGAAAGGTATCGAGAAAGGTATCGAGCAAGGTATTGAGAAAGGACGTTTAGAAGGTATTGAGGAAGGGAAGAGGGAATTCATTCAAATGCTTATGAACAATGGTATGAATATCGCCCAAATTGCTAAAATTTTAGGTATCTCTCAACACGATGTTGAATCTTTGCTCTAAGCCTCCATATAATAGAAAGCAGTGTGCCTTATTTTGTCGCGAGGGCGCGGAAGCCGTGGGTGGTGTAGGTTGTGGAGTCGGAAAGGATCAGCATGCCTTCGTAGTGGAGAGCAGTAAGGATTTCTTTTGAGATTTCAGAGCCGGATGCCATACAGGCTGTTGCAGCCGCATCCGCCTCCATGCATGAAGGGGCAATGACTGTGGCACTGATAACGTCTGTTTGAACCGGGCGACCGGTCTTTGGGGATATGGTATGTCCGAGTATGCGCTCACCTTCCTTATGATAGTTGCGATAGTTGCCGGAAGTGGCAATACCGCAATCGGTGACTGAAATCACTGCATTGGAATCATGCACAATCTCTGTGTTTGATTCCACCGGGCGGTCGATAGATATGGTCCAAGAGCCACCCGACGGACTCACACCGCCTACCGCTATCTCTCCTCCTATCTCCACAAGATAGTTCTCGACATCATTTCTCCTCAACATCTCAGCCACCTTGTCGCAGCCATAACCTTTTGCGACAGCAGAGAAGTTGAATTGCACACGAGGATCCTCCTTTATAATAATGTTACCTTCAAGTCGGGTCTTTCCAATACCGGTAAAAGTCAGGATACTGTCAACCGCTATTGTATCAGCACTCACCTTGTGACCGGGACCGAATCCCCATGCCGTTATGAGTGGTGATAAGGTAGGATCGAACATCCCTTCGCTTACCGCATTCATCAACCTTGACGTGTTATAGACATCAATGAAATGACGGTCTACTGAAATGCTGTCAGACTCATTCACCTTGCTGACAAGCGATGTCTTGTCGAACACATTGAGACTCTTACCCACATCATTCAAGACAACCATCACTGAATCTATAAGTGACTCGCCACCTTGATAGGTGATATGGTAAATGGTGTTCCACACCATCCCCTCCTCCTTATTATATTGGTCATGGCAAGATGACATCAATACCATCATTGCGCCTATAGCAAATACGCTTTTTTTCATTGGGAAAGATATAAAAGTGGAATTTAACAGCGCAAAGTTAGCATTTTACAATTATAATGACTAATTTTGACTCCAAAATAAGTATCCACCATAACCATCCGGATGCTTCAGAAGACAATAACAATCAGTATACCTTAAAATTATCATCTTATGAGCGAATCATTTTTATTCCTTGCCGAAGGTTTTGAGGAGATCGAGGCTCTGACAGCAGTTGATGTGCTACGCAGGGCAGACATCCCCGTCAAGACGGTTTCAATTACTTCTGCACTTCAAGTGACAGGTGCACATGGCATTACCGTCACTGCTGATGTGCTTTACGACAACACCCTTTTCAACAAAGCTGAATGGCTTATCCTCCCGGGAGGTATGCCGGGAGCCACAAACCTTTATGAATATGCTCCGCTTCAGGGTCTGCTCCGCCGTCAGGCAGATAGAGGGAAAGGCAGAATCGCAGCCATCTGCGCTGCCCCGGCTGTTGTGCTCGGTCAACTCGGACTGTTGAAAGAGCACAAGGCGACATGCTATCCAGGATTCGAGAAACTGCTCAACTGTGCTGAAGTAGTCGATGCCCCTGTTGTCGCGGATGATAAATTTGTATTGGGCAACGGACCGGCAAACGCACTCCACTGGGCGCTCCAGATTGTGAAAGAGGCAAAAGGCACCAATGCTGCCGCTCAGGTGGCTAATGGTATGCTGCTCTATCCAAAATCAAACGCCGGTCTCGGCAACTATTTCGGATAATGAGCGACATCTACTACACCATCGAGCGCGAGAGCGAGGCACAATTCAAAGAGAAGATGAGCCGCTTCATCGCATTTGCACGTAAAGTGAAAGATGCCGAGACTGCGAAGGGGATTGTAAAAAGTTTTCAGAACGAATATCACGATGCGCGTCACGTATGCTGGGCGTATATGATTGGTCCGGAACGTAAGGAATGGCAGCTCAATGACAACGGCGAGCCGTCAGGCACAGCAGGGAAACCAATCCTCGGTCAGATCAACAGTAAGGAGCTTACTGACGTGCTTGTGGTTGTGGTCAGATATTTCGGTGGCATCAAACTGGGGACACCCGGTTTGATTGCCGCTTATCGAGAGGCAGCCCGTCTGGCGCTCGAAGAGGCAGGGCGTAAGGAGATGCACGATATGGAGACTGTGACAGTGACCTTCCCCTATATGTCGGCAGATGGAGTGATGCGCATTGTCAAGGGAGGCGATGTGGAGGTGCTCGACCGCACATTCGACAACACATGCAGCATGACCCTTACCTTCCGTAAAGACAAATCCGAGGAGATTACCGGACGGCTTCTTTCGCTTGATGGAGTAACCCTGTCGGATTAGGCGAAGAAGGCAAGAAGGCAAGAAGGGGAAAAGGGAAGAAGGCAAAAAAGGGGGGGGAAAACTGTGCTGGAACCATAGATTTTGGAGTAAGGCAGTGAATTTTAGTACAAAATTAGGCAAAAAAATGGGATTTTTCCCATCAACCGTATAAGGATTGAAAAAAAATTACGATATTTGCACTGCCAAAATGGGGGCTGACCGAAAATAGAGCCGTTCAGACCCTTTTGGAAGAGAAAAACAGGACAACCACAAAATCTATTTTAACTAACAATGACTAAAGCTGAGATAGTAAACGAGATTTCTCAGACCACCGGCCTTGAGAAAGCAGCAGTGCTCGCCACAGTAGAGAAATTTATGGAAGTTGTGAAAGACTCAATGGCCAACGGTCATAACGTCTATCTTCGTGGATTCGGCAGTTTCATCGTCAAGACAAGAAAAGAGAAGACTGCCCGCAACATCTCCAAGAACACAACTATCAAGATTCCGGAGCACAAAGTGCCCGCCTTCAAACCATCAAAAGTTTTCCTCGAGGAGGTCAAGTAATCTCTGACAAGCTGCCTTAGCAGCGTAACATTCTGAATTTTCTCGCCTCAAACATTATAAACCAACAATAATTTATTAACCACTATGCCAAGCGGAAAGAAAAGAAAAGGCCACAAGATGGCTACTCACAAACGCAAGAAAAGACTGAGAAAGAATCGTCATAAGAAGAAATAATTTTCTATGACCTCTCACAGGAACAAACGGACTTGGGTGTAGGCTCCCGCCTCACCCACCCGTTTTTTTCTTTTATTATTTTATGACATGAAAAGCGAATTAGTAGTAGACGTCCAACAAAAGGAAATCTCTATCGCCTTGCTTGAAGACACCCGGTTGGTGTCGCTGCAGAAGGAAAGCCGCAACATAGCGTATGCTGTGGGCGACCTCTATCTCGCCAAGGTGAAGAAGATCATGCCGGGACTGAATGCGGCGTTTCTTGATGTTGGCTATGACAAAGACGCTTTTCTTCATTATCTTGACCTCGGGCCACAGTTCAGCACCTACAACAGTTTTATCCAGGAAGCCCTGGCAGACAAGAAGAAGGTGCCCAACATTTCCAAATTCAAGTTTGAACCCGACATTCCAAAACAGGGCACAATTCAGGATGTGCTGCAACCGGGACAACAGCTTCTCGTGCAAATCGCAAAGGAGCCAATTTCTTCAAAAGGACCGAGACTAACCACCGAGATCTCTTTCACCGGCAGATTCATGGTGCTCATGCCTTTCGGTGACAAAATCTCCATCTCACAGAAAATCAAGTCTACAGAGGAGAAGATTCGGCTGAGACAACTGATAGGGAGCATCAAGCCTAAGGGATTCAGTGTGATTGTGCGGACTTCCGCAGAAAACAAACGAGTGGCGGAACTCAACAATGAGATGCGAACGCTCGTAAAAGCATGGGAAGACTCCATTGCCAAGATGCAGCGCAGCCAACCCCCGATGCTAATCTATGAGGAAGACTCCAGAGCGGTGAGTGTAATCAGAGATATTTTCAGCCCAAATTTTGAAGCCATCTACGTAAACGAGGTAGAGACCTTCTCGCAGATTCAAAATTATGTGGCGCTGATAGCCCCCGAGAATAAGGACATCGTGAAGCTTTATGGCAAGGATGTGCCTATCTTCGACAATTTCAACATCACCCGCCAGATCAAGAGTTCATTCGGAAAGACGGTATCATTCAAGAGCGGCGCATACATCATCATTGAGCACACAGAGGCACTCCACGTGATTGACGTGAACTCGGGCAACCGCAGCAAGGCGAGTCCAGACCAGGAATCAAATGCCCTCGACGTCAACCTGAAGGCAGCCGATGAGATTGCAAGGCAGCTGCGTCTGCGCGACATGGGTGGAATCATCGTCATCGATTTCATCGACATGAACAAGGCAGAGCACCGTCAAACCCTCTATGAGCATATGAGGGAAGTCATGGCAAACGACCGGGCCCGCCACAATATTTTGCCGCTGAGCAAATTCGGGCTTATGCAGATTACCCGCCAGAGGGTGCGCCCGGCTCTTGACATTACAACTGCAGAGACATGCCCCTCATGCTTTGGGAAAGGTGAGATCCAACCGTCGCTTCTCTTTACCGACAAATTGGGTGAGAAACTTGAATATCTTGTGAATCATCTGCAAATCAGGAAGTTTACGATGTATGTGCATCCATATGTAGATGCCTATATCAAGAAAGGGATGTTCTCACTCTATGGGAAATGGCGCCGCCGGTTCGGACGCAGTTTCAAGATACTTCCCGATGAGTCGCTTGCCTATCTCCAGTATAGGGTTCTCGACGAGATGAAGAAAGAGATCGATGTTAAAGAGGAAAGCGACTTCAACAGCAACCAGTCGAAGAGCCACGCCCGACAGAAGAACAACGATAATGAAGAAAAGGACTGAGACAAAGACCTTAAAAAAGGGGGAGAATCGAGATTCTTCCCCCTTTTTTATCTTTCATGATGTCATTTTGTCATTTTGACATCTTGACATCTTGACATCAGGACATCAGGACATGAGGAAATCAGGACATGGGGAAATTAGGATAATAGATCTGCCACAATGAAAGTGGAGCCACCTATGAAGACTATGTCTTGGGGAGAGGCGGAACCCAGGGCTGCGGAATAGGCTGTCTTTACATCCGGATATGTCTTGCCAGAAAGACCCGCTGCTTCGAATCGCTCCTTCAGTTGGTCGGCAGGCAAAGCACGTGGAATCTGCGCATTGGTGAGATAATATTCCGCGTTCCTTGGGAGAAGGGATAGGATTTTATCAATTGCCTTGTCAGCGACAAACCCTATCACGATCTTGAGTTTTGCACCCTTACGGGTTGAGAGCAATCGGCGTAGTTGCTCCACATTGTATGTTATGCCGCCGATATTATGCCCGGTGTCGGCAATCACAAGCGGCGAGTTCTGAAGTTTCATCCAGCGTCCCTGCAGACCGGTGAGCGTGTCAACCTTGCCAAGACCATTAATGACAGAGGAATCATCTATCTCAATTCCCACCGACTTCATAACATCAACGGAGTTGAGGACAGTGTTGATATTCCTCTTCTGGTAGTCACCGGCAAGAGGAACTGTCACCTCCCCCTCCTTTATCACACATTTCCAACCGCCTTCTGCCAGATCTTCAGTTATCGACAATATTCTTGGGTTGTCTTCAGCAAAGAGAATAGAAGCCTTTACCTCCTCAGCCCTCTTCTCAAAGACCTCGCGGATTTCACCCTCAGCCTCACCAATCACAACCGGGATACCAGTCTTTATTATTCCAGCCTTCTCTGCAGCAATCTTTGGCAGAGTGTCGCCAAGGAACTGTGTATGGTCGTTAGAAATGTTGGTGATAACACACATTTCAGGGGTGATGATATTTGTAGAGTCGAGCCTGCCACCCATTCCGACCTCAATCACAGCATAGTCTACCTGCTCTCGTGCAAACCAATCGAAAGCCATCATCATGGTGAGCTCAAAGAATGAGGGATGTCCGTCATAGTCGGTAGCCTGCCATTTCTCCACAAAGGAGATGACATCTTCTTCAGGAATCATCTCGCCGTTAATGCGCATACGCTCGCGGAAATCGACAAGATGCGGAGAGGTATAAAGACCGGTTTTGTAGCCTTGTGATTGGAGGATGGCGGCGAGCATATGTGATGTGCTGCCTTTTCCATTGGTGCCACCAACATGGATGGATTTGAATTTCTTATGCGGATTACCGAAATGGGCATCAATTGCGAGACTCGTGTCGAGTCCCGGCTTGTAAGCAGCCGCCCCTACGCGAGAGAACATGGGGAGCTGGCTGAAAAGAAAGGATAGCGCTTCTTGATAAGTCATAATGAGATTTTTTCATTTTGTCATGATGTCATGATGTCATATTGACATGGGGAGATGGGGATTGGGTGTTTTAGAGACCGTAGAGGAGGAAGCCGGTGAGACCGGCCAAGACGATGATAAAGATTGGATGAAGTTTGATGGTTTTGTTTTTCAGCTTTATAGGGAAATAGACAAGGCAGAAAGCTACCACGCATATGGCAATATTTGTCCACAACTGCCAGTTGATTCCATTGGGGTTGAAATTGGCAGCATTCATAAGCATGATGGCAGCCGAGGCAATCATGCCGACAACCACTGGTCGCAGCCCGGAAAAGATGGCCTTTATGACACCGCTCTCACTGTGGCGACGGATGAAATGTGAGCTATAGAGTACGAGCAGGAAACTTGGAACCACCACCGCCAGCGTGGCGAAGCAAGATCCCAACAGACCCCAACCAATGCCGCTGAATTCAGGATTGACACTGCCTGGAGCCACAAAGCCGATATAAGTAGCAGAGTTGATGCCGATAGGACCCGGGGTCATCTGTGAGATAGCCACAATGTCGGTGAACATGGTCTTAGAGATCCAGCCGGGAGTCACTACCGCCTTCTCCACGAGTGAAAGCATGGCATAACCACCGCCGAAACCGAAGATGCCAATCTTAATGTATGACCAGATTAATTGCCAGTAGATATTCATAGCTGATTGGGGATTTGATTGTCATATTGACATTTTGACATAATGACATATGGACATGCGGATGATTTTTATTTAGCCGATTTTCTTTGAGGGAGCCACCAGACCAGGAAACCACCTAAGCCACCGAGAACAATATAGAGGATTGGGTTGGAGATGAAGTCCATGTCGATTGAGATCATCAGGACAACCACAAATGGAATCCAGACTGTTTTCCATTTGAGCTTAGCAGCCTTGGCGGACGTTATGACCGGGGCAATGATAAGGGCAACAACGGCGGGACGTATCCCCATAAATATGGATGATATCACGCGGTTATTTTTTATCATATCCGGCGTTAGTAATATAGCTATCAGCAGGATGATAAGAAACGACGGCAAGATAGTGCCCAAAGAAGCCGCGACACTACCCTTTCCTCCCCTGATGCGGTCGCCTACTGAGGAAGCGATGTTGACTGCAAGGATTCCCGGCAACGACTGCGCGATTGCGAGCAGGTCGAGAAACTCGTCTCTCTCAATCCAGTGGTGCTTGTCGACAATCTCACGCTCAATGATAGATATCATAGCCCACCCGCCACCAAAAGTGAAGGCTCCTATCTTGAAAAAGGTAGTGAACAATTCAAGATAGGAACCGGAAGGATTTTTCTTAATTTCAGACATCTGAGAATTAATATTTGTGATCGGTGGTCTCGATTTCGGTTGGGGTGAGTTTCTTGCGGTCCATAGAATACCATACGTAGGCTATGTAGGCAAGGACAACCGGGATAACTATTGAGACGTAGCTCATACACTTCAAGGTGAACTCAGAAGAAGATGCATTGCGGATGGTCAGGGATGACTCTGGGTCAAGGAGCGACGGATAGAAAGCGGTGTCGCCATAACCAGCTACCCAGAAAAGAGACAAGACAGCGAGGATGGTGCCGAGACCGGTAAACCAGATACCTTTTGTCCAATGCTTGCTCACGACAGTCTTAAGGAGTCCGAAGAGCACCAACACGACACCGACAAGGAGAGCCACACCAGCCCACCACAGATGCACGAAGTTGAAGAAATACTTATAAGGGGTCTCCACCACGCTTGTGGTCACGCCATTCTCTGATGTAACTGTATAGCCAGTGGCGATGCACAACATCACGAGGAACCACACGAAGAACACAACGAAAATGCCACCGTTGATGAATGCACGGCGCTTCATCACGTCGAAGAACATATTGTCTTGTGCCACATTGTTCATAAGGTAAAGGCAACCCTGCATGCGGGCGAGGAAGAGCACTGCCACACCGAGGATGAGGTTCTTCCAGTTGAAGATGGCCTCAAAGCCATGGGTAGGAGCCCAGCGGGAGATAACCGGATTGCCGTTGTCAAGGAGGTTGCCACGGCTTACGGTAAACTCAGCCCCAAAGAAGAACATGGAGACAGCCACACCGAGGAGGATACAGCCGACACATCCGTTGAGGAAGAGGAACGTGTCGTATGTGCCACGGCTTAGGAGATTACCGGGTTTGCTGCGGTATTCATAGCTGACAGCCTGCACCACGAAGCTGAAGAGGATGAGCATCCAAAGCCAGTAGGCACCGCCGAAGCTTGTGGAATAGAAGAGTGGGAAGGATGCGAAGAACGCACCTCCGAAGGTGACAAGTGTGGTGAAGGTGAGTTCCCATTTCTTACCTATGGAATTCACGATAAGCTCACGGCGTTCTTTCTTAGTAACGCCGAAGAGCATGGTCTGACCGCCCTGCACAAAAAGCAGGAACACGAGTAAGGCTCCCAATATAGAGATCAGCAGCCACCAATAATTCTGAAGATTTTCAAGTGTCATGGCTTAATGTGCGTTATCGGTTTCTAAATTCGTGAACGATCTCTTGCTGATTTGGCTGAACATAATGCTAAGTTCGGCAATCAGCAGGATGGTGAAAATGGCAGCGAACAACCAGAAGGTCACAACCACCGATGTGGATGAGATTTCGGAGATGGCAGCCTTGGTTGGGAGCAGATCCTGCACTGTCCAGGGTTGGCGACCCACCTCAGCCACAATCCAGCCTGCCTCAGAGCAGATCCACATGAATGGGACAGAGATGATTGCAATCCATTGTAGCCAGCGATGACGCTGCAGCCAGTCTTTCTTGTAGACGGCAAACAGAGCCACGATATAGAAGAGGAGGAAATAGCTTCCAAGGATAACCATCACGCGGAAAGCGTAGAAAGTGACGGCAACAGGTGGGATAGCCTCATCGACAGAGTTGAAATAGCCATAGCCGAAATATGGGTAATATTTGCGGAGCTCGTTCTCAGCGGCAGCCATCGCCTCGGGATTCTTTTGTGCGCGAGCTATGTCGTAGGCGCGGAGAGCCTCGTGGGAGAGTTTACCCTGGCGGATTCGCTCGGCGTAGGAGACAGTGTTGACAGTGTCGCCCTTCTCATTAATCTCGATGCCGTTGATGATATCGGTGATACCGGGCACGAAGGCATATGGGTCGTGTTTTGCAAGGATAGAGAGTCCGTATGGGATCTCAATGTCGAAGAGGTATTCATCCTCATCGTTGTTCCAAGTCTTTTTGGGGTTGACAAGACCTACAGCCACGATGCCCTGAGATTCCTTACCCTTGTAAAGGCCTTCCATGGCGGCGAGTTTCATTGGCTGGTGCTTTGTAACCTCAACGGCAGAGCCGTCGCCGCTCCACATTGTGAGAAGGAGACCGGCAAGACCAACCCAACCGCCAACCTTTATTGAGCGCACGGCGAAATGCGGGTTGCGTTTCTTGTTGAGGAACCAGCAGCTGACACCGATTACAAAGACACCGGAGAGAGCCCAGCCGCTGAAGACAGCGTGGATGTATTTGTTGATAGCCACACCGGAGAAGAGTTCCCAGAAGTTGTCCATGACGTTGCGCATCTGGGCAGGATCAAACTCCATACCTGTGGGGTATTGCATCCATGCGTTGGCCACAAGAATCCAGAGTGCGGAGATTGAGGCACCGAGCCATGTCATCCAAGTTGAGAGGAGGTGGAATCCTTTGCTTACCCTACCCCAGCCGAAGAACATGACGGCAACGAATGTAGCCTCCATGAAGAAAGCCACGAGACCTTCGATGGCGAGAGGAGCACCGAAGATGTCACCGACGAACCAGGAGTAGTTGCTCCAGTTTGTACCGAACTCAAATTCGAGTATAAGGCCGGTGGCGACACCGATGGCGAAGTTGATTCCGAAAAGAGTCATCCAGAACTTGGTGGTGGCGAGCCACTTTTCGGATTTGGTTTTCAGATAGAGGCTTTCCATGATAGCCACCATCAGCGACAGTCCGAGGGTGAGGGGCACGAACAGCCAGTGATAAATGGCTGTCAATGCGAATTGCCACCGTGACCAGTCGACTACTGTCATTAAATCATTCATATCTTAGTTTTTTGTTGTTGGTTGTCAGTATTTGGTTTTTTCGTTTTTGGTATTTGGTATTTGGGTTTAGGTTAATGGGGTTTGATGAGTTCGTGGCGTACGTGGTCGGCGCGGTCTTCGTCGGAGTCGAAGTTTTTCTGAAGGATGTTTGGGAAGAAGAGGAGTTTGATGACCACAAAGAATAGAAACAGTTTGGCAAGGATGATAATCCAAAGGGTTTTCCCCACGGTCATGTTTCGGAAACCGTCGTAGTAAAGCGACCAGACTTTCCGTGCATTTTCAGAGATAGTGGCAGACGCGCCTCTTAGCAGTGGAACCATACGCAAAACGATTCAATATTTTACAATAGTGATGCAATCCATTAAAGATGCATTACTGTAGAGGAATTATACGCAAAATTAACAAATATTTTGAGAAGAGCCAAAGTTTTAACAATTATAACAATTTTCCTCTTTTTTTTATCACACAAAAACACAACTAAATCTCACGCAAAGGAGCAAAGTATAATTTCCCCTTTCCCCATATAGCCGGAGTCAGTCAGTTTTACCCACGAAGAT
>CAZRUR010000041.1:0-3118 GCA_964603335.1 uncultured Sangeribacter sp.
TTATCAAATATTCCATTCTCCGCCAATACCTCAAAGCCTAATACCCCGGTATAAAACCGAAGCGACCGCTGATAGTCAGAACAGATAATGGCTATGTGATGCAATTTATTTATTTTCATAGTTAACCTATTATTTTATCAATGAAAACGCAGGCATACGACAATGTGAAAGCCTTGATTTCAAATCATCAAAGGCATCCCCTTCGAAGTTAATCTTAAACTCATGTACCATTCTGCAAATTTACCAACTATTTCTCAATAATAGCAATCACATGCCTGGGCATCCGTCTTTCAACCACCTCATCCTCCGGGAAAAGGCAGCTGAAATATATGTCGTTGCTGCTAATTATCTTGTTTTCCATGAAATATTAATTTTCACAAATAATGAATTGAGATTGCCAAGGGGAAAGAGACAGCTCAACCGTGCCATTTTTAATGTGAGCGGCAGTTTTTTCCCCATTATCTGGGTTCCAGAATTCTGCATTTGACCTTTCTGTTCGGAGAATAATTTTATCTGATAGGGGAGAGGATGAATGATTGTAAACGAAATAAATATCTTTATCGGGCGATTCCATGTGGAAGAAATGGAGAGGCATGCTTGAGGCGATATCCGGTTGGATTTCGTTACATACGAGCTTGTCAGCAACCGAATCACCTTTGTCACATCTGATTATGATTGCTCCATCTTCTTTTAGTTTGGTAAGCATATGTTCTGCAATGGGTGATATATATGTTCTGTCCTGCACTACAATAGCTTTATATATCATTCCACCTTCAACGGCAATTTCTCCGTCAGCAACGCTCATCCTATTAAGAAGTGCGTCTATAGTGAACACGTCAAAATTATATCCATCTGGTATTTCCGGAAGTTTGTAGGCAAAAGTCTTAAGTGGAGGCTCCTCGCCGATATATATTGCAATGTCAACAACTGGGTTTCCTTCTCTCAACAACATTGCACATCTTGCCTGATAATCCCAAAACTGACCAGACGATTGCCATTGCGGATTATGTCGATGAAACACGTAAGGATGTGCAGAATGCGAATCATCAAATTGATTGTATTCCCATGGCTGATAGGTAGACGCACATACTGCAAACTCATTGATGCCACGACAATAGGCTATATTGGCTATGCGTTTAAGTTCACCCCAGTTTTCAAAGTAAGGAGTGTCGGTGAATGCCTCGCCTGATGCTATGTTCTTGCCATATATATGTGCAGCGGAAGCTGCATCTAAACAATCATAATTACCATCTTTTTGGTATGCCCAGAATTCACCCTGCGGTTTGGTGGCATTGCCTCTGTTGGTTATATTGTCGGCAAGAATATTCAGCATTGACTGTGATGTGAAACAAATGTTATCATTCTTGCTTCTTTGAGCAAATGTACCATAATATTCAGATGCGATGGTCTCTGCAACTGACTTACGGAAATCGGAAAGGACATCATCAGATTTCTCCCGCGAGTCAACTATATAGCCTGCCATGGCAGCATAAAATGGTGTGAGTGAATAACCATTTTTTATAAAGAAATTGTTCTCAAATCCTGTGGTCCAATTCTGACACCCTGCCTCATGGCTATCCATACTCACGCCCAAGGGAGGGCATCCGATAGCGGATAATGTGTCAAGAACTGCCTTGAAATAATTGTCGTAATGTATATTGGCTGCTTCTGCCGACATAACATCTGCTTCATACCCAAGCAAGTTCTTACGACCATGTTTTGTCTTTGCGCCTGTAGGCATATACCCGAATCTTATTATTCGCCAAGTCCCTGTTGGCAACGTGAGTCTCAATGTGCCGTCATCACAGACTGAATCCGTTACATCTTTTATGTTGTTTGATTTAATAACACCCTGATTGCCTCCTGAGATTGTAGGATATGTCACCTCTGTGCGGAGACCGGTCTTAACCTCTACATTATCTATGATATCACGTCTATGTAGCCGAATGTCATTGATTGAGATTGGTTTGTAGCTTTCATCATCAACGACACTCTCACTTAACCTTAATCTTGCATATTTGCCGGTTACGTTTGGAAAACTGATTGTACGTTGTCTGCTTTTAAAACCTATTGTATTTTCAATCGGCAAAAGATCACAACATTTTTTCCAGTTTATGCTGTCTTCACTAATTTCCAATACTCCAATTGGAGGATATTCAACGTATTTCGCTGCGAAGTATCGTTCTGCAGATTTTCCGGGTATATTCATTGATGCTGTGGAACCTTTGCCGCGAGGGGTAACTGTATAGCTTATACCTCGTAAAGTCTCCATCTTACCCAAATCTATTCCAATGATTGTATCTCCGGGATTAATTTTTATGGGATTGATTGAAAGTGCTATTGGAGTATAGCCCACACTGTCTTCAAACATTATGGTGGCTATATCCCAATAATCACCATCTTTCTTAGGAAGTTGAAGTCTATATGGGTTATCGGTATGAATTAAAGTGTCTGTATATACAGTTCTTTTCATGGCGAGTTCCGGTGTAATCCATGGACCGCCTGTAACGTAACCATTTCCTATAGCCATCTCAAACGAAAGGCCAATTTCTTTTGCAGTGGCAGCAGCATACTTTAGCATCTCCCACCATTCCTCCGACATAGAGGGGTAGGCTCTTTCTGCATTGCCGTGTACTTGGTCGTAGAATACGACACCTCCTATACCCTTGTTTTTGAACTCTTCAAGGTCTTGGCGTATTCCCTCTTTAGTAGTCTCTGTCTCGCCATGAAACCACCAGAGTTTAGTCCTAAATTCTTGTGAAGGATTAGCAAAACGCATCCAAAGGTTGTCATTGGCACTCAATGTGGTTGCCAACAGTAATATTAAGAGATAAATGGTTATTCTTTTCATGATGTGACTGATTTAAGTATAATCTAAATTTTATCAACAGCAGGATATTTACACATTATTTAAGTGTCGTGATTATTTTCTTTAAAGATATATTATTCTTGAAATGAACTCTAAATTTATTCTTTCCTTGCGACCGTCAAGGGTGAGCATGTGGCACGTTCCGCCACCTGGGCAATCGAAAGATTGCGCCTCAGTCGGGCGAGCTTGATTTGCTCACCCATCAATTCCATTTTCCGTTCAAGTTTCCGGGGCAACTTGGTGCCCATA
>CAZRUR010000041.1:3218-21197 GCA_964603335.1 uncultured Sangeribacter sp.
CTGGCGTTTCGTGAAGAAATGTGCTGTAAATATGATAAATAATAATGTGCCGAGGATTTGCATCCCAGCTGCCACGGCAAAAGCCTCCGTAAAACCTATGTATTCTGCAATTACGCCTCCCAACAATATGCCGAGACCCATGCCCAAATCCCATGAAATGAGGATTGATGAATTGGCAGTGCCACGCTGGTCATGCCGCGCCATCCTAACAAACATGTTGAGGAAAGCTGGATACATCTGCCCGTTGCCAAGTCCGATAAATATTGCCGAGACATAATAACACCACTCGCCCCAGACGCTCGACATGGCAAATAGAATATAGCCAATGGATGAAAGCACAACGCCAAGAGTGCAGTTTTGTGTAAGATGATTATTCCGGAGTTGACGTCGACCCACGATTCGGGCTATCACAAGAGAGATGGCAAGTATCATAAAGAATATACCGGTGCCGTCGGTAATGTTCAATTCCTCCTTACCATAAATGGCAACATAGTTACTGAGTAATCCCCAGCAAAGCCCAAACAACAAAATGTTGATGGCCAACAACCAAGCCCTCCCGAGAAAGAAATGGTCAAAGCTTAATTTGGGTTTATTTGCCACAAGTTCGCGTTGCGGAATTTTTACTTGTGTAGATACAAGATAACCGGCAAGAGCCACAAAGAACGAAATCCAGAACAGAAGTCCAAAGTTGTTAGTAAGCGAATAGATGTAGATGCCGGCAGTAGGCGCTATTGCCATCGCTATGTTGTTGCTGAGGCCATAGAATCCCAACCCCTCATTGCGCCGCGAAGATGGGAGAACGTCTATAGCCACAGTACTGTTGGCTACGGTAGTCGCACCAAACGGAATTCCATGCATTGTCCGGACTATGGCAAACATTAGCAATGTGCCGGCTCCGACATATCCCGCAAAGACTATAAAGAAACAGAAAAAACAGATTGTCAATACTTTTTTACGATTGAAACTGTCAACGATGAATCCACTGAAGGGCCTTATAAGTAGGGTGGCAACCACATAGCCTGACAATACAAGCCCGATCATATCCTTGTCAGCGTTGAATTGCTGGTCAAGATATATTGGCAGCAGAGGGGTGAGAAGGTAGAAGGCAAAGAATGTAAGGAAATTGCAAATCATTACCTTCACATACTCCTTATTCCATAACTTTTCTAATTTCAATTCAGCAGTGTCCATAAGCAATATGAATCTTGGTTACATTAATAACAACTGAGCTATGGAAAATATTGTTTTGACCGAAAGCTGCCGTGACAAGTCGCATGAAATTAGCAATTATAGGGATTTTTAACCCTTTTTTAGATGTTTGATTTGTGGGAATGCGCAATTTTTTGTAATTTTGCACCTGATAGGGAATACTGTTAGAAATTATAACAGCCTGTTAATGGCAGTTCTCATAGTCTTTCGATATGAGTATTGTATTAGATTAACAGGCAGATAAGGTAAAAAAGATATCACAAACTATGCAAAATGTCAAGCGAGTTAATCGCGACAATATAGATCTCCTGATGGAGACAAGCTGGGAAGTGTGCAATAAGATTGGGGGCATATATACTGTCCTTTCAACTAAAGCCCACGTTTTGCAGGAAAAATTCAATGACAAACTGATATTTGTCGGTCCGGATGTCTGGACCTCTGAAAATTCGTCTCCCTATTTTGTGGAGCGCAAGACACTTCTCAAATCAGCATCATCAAAAATACAACTCCCTTACGGCATAAAGATTCGTACAGGCCGCTGGAATATCCCCGGCTCACCACAGGTAGTGCTCGTGAAATTCGATGGCGTCTACGATCAGTTGAATGGCATTTTCGGGAAGATGTGGGAACTATATGGTGTTGACTCTATGCATGCTTATGGTGACTATAATGAGGGATGCGCCTTTGCAGTGGCTTCAGCCATTGTGATGGACGCTATTGTCCGCCATCTTAAGGTTAACCCCAAAGGCTTGACGGCTCATTTCAACGAGTGGACAACAGCCATGGGTCTCCTTTATTTAAAGATGACAACACCTCAGGCTGCCACTGTCTTCACCACACATGCCACAAGCATCGGAAGAAGCATTTGCGGCAATGGCAAACCTCTTTATGATTACTTTACAGGATATAACGGCGACCAGATGGCACGCGAACTCAACATGGAGGCTAAGCACTCGCTTGAGAAAACTGCTGCTCATCAGGCTGACTGCTTCACTGCCGTCAGCGAGGTTACTGCGCGTGAATGCGAGCAGCTTCTCGACATACGTCCTCAGGTAGTGACTCCAAACGGATTTGAACCTGACTTCGTGCCGGGAGATGCCAAATACACAAAACTCCGCAAGGCGGGAAGAAAGAAACTTCTCGACATCGCCTCAGCTCTTAAAGGTAAGAAATTTGATGACGATACACTTATTGTGGCTACTTCAGGCCGCAATGAATACAGAAACAAAGGTCTTGACCTATTCCTCGACTTTTTGGTGGATTTGGAGAACAAGAATCCTGAAAAAGATGTGCTTGCCCTTGTGCTTGTCCCGGCATGGGTGAAGCAACCATCGTCAGCTCTCGTTGAGGCGCTCGAGAAGAGTGAGACTGTCAGCACCGCACCAGATTTCCTGACACACCGTCTGAACAATGAGGATTACGACTCAGTAACCCAGAGAATTTCAGCTCTTGAGGCAGGGGGTAAATTGAAAGGTAGGGTAGAGGTGGTATATATTCCGTGCTATCTTGACGGCAAAGACGGAATAGTCAACATCTCGTATTATGACATCCTCCCAGCCCTTGACATCACGGTGTTTGCATCCTACTACGAGCCTTGGGGCTACACTCCCCTTGAGAGCGTGGCTTTCGGTGTGCCTACAATCACCACCGACAAAAGCGGCTTCGGACAATGGATTCTGTCTAACTTCGTAAATTCTATCCATTCATGTGGGGTTAAGGTTGTCGGCAGGAGCGACTCTAACTATAATCAGGCTGCTGAGGAGATAGCAAACCAGCTCTATTCATATTCTACAGCCACTGCTGGGGATGTAAAGGAATCGTCGAAAGCTGCCACTGCCACGTCAAACCGTGCAGACTGGAAATATTTCATCGTCGCTTATGATGAGGCGTTTGATGTCGCCTCTGAGCGTCGTGATGAGAGACTTAAATAATTAAATTAGAAAATTCAAAAACACTCAATAGTTTTTAAAATGAAACTTCAGGTTAGTAACACAAATGAGCCCGTATGGCGCAACCTTACAGTGAGCGCCGAGCTTCCAAAAGAACTCAAACCGCTTGAGGAACTCTCAAAAAACCTCTGGTGGGTATGGAACAGCGAGGGAAAGAATCTGTTCCGTGACCTTGACCATGACCTTTGGCGCAAGGTTGGAGAAAATCCCGTGATGCTTCTTCAGCAAATCAGCTCCGCACGTCTTCAGGAAATCCTTGACGATGATGTCATGATGGAAAGAATCAACGGTGTGTATGCTGCTTTCAAAGAATATATGGCGCAGCCTATGCGCAACGACATTCCGTCGGTAGCTTATTTCTCAATGGAATATGGTCTTTGCAACTGTCTTAAGATCTATTCCGGTGGTCTTGGCGTTCTTGCCGGCGACTACATCAAGCAGGCTTCTGACAGCAAAGTGCCTATGACAGCCGTTGGTTTCCTTTATCGTTATGGCTATTTCGCACAGACACTTTCTATCGACGGTCAGCAGATTGCCAACTATGAGCCTCAGAATTTCGACCAGCTTCCTATCGAGCCGGTTCTCGGTGAGGATGGTCAGCCAATGATTCTTGAGGTGCCGTTTCCCGGTAGAATCATCTATTGCCACGTATGGCGTGTCAATGTAGGTCGTATGAACCTCTATCTCCTTGACACTGACTTCGACATGAACTCAGAGTTTGACCGCCCGATCACACACAAGCTTTATGGCGGCGACTGGGAAAACCGTATGAAGCAGGAGTATCTCCTTGGCATCGGCGGTATCTATATGCTCAACCGCCTTGGCATCCACACTGACATCTATCATGCAAATGAGGGTCACGCAGCCCTCCTCAACCTCCAGCGTCTGGTTGACTACGTTCAGAAGGAGAACCTTCCTTTCAACGTTGCCCTTGAGGTGGTGCGCGCAAGCTCACTTTATACAGTCCACACTCCGGTGCCTGCAGGCCACGACTATTTCGAAGAGAGCCTTCTCGGCAAATACCTTGGCGAGTATCCCGCAAAACTCGGCATCTCATGGAACGACCTCATCAATATGGGTCGTGAGAACCCCGACACTCCGGAGCGTTTCTCTATGAGTGTGTTCGCACTCAACACTTGCCAGGAGGCCAACGGTGTAAGCTGGCTCCACGGTGAGGTTTCAAAGAAGATGTTCGCCGGCGTTTGGAAAGGCTACGGTCCTGAGGAGTCGCATGTGACGTATGTCACCAACGGTGTACATATGCCTACATGGGCTGCCTCTGAGTGGAAGCATTTCTACTGGGAGAAACTGGGCGAGAAGATGTTTGAGGATCAGAGCAATCCGGAAGCGTGGAAGGGTATCTTCAATGTGCCCGATGATGAGATCTGGAACATGCGAATGACTCTCAAGAATAAGTTTATCGACTTCGTGAAGAGAGACTTCAAGGAGAAATGGCTTAAGAACCAGGGTGATCCAGGTGCTGTGGTAAATATCCTTGAGAAGATCAATCCTAATGCACTCATCATTGGTTTCGCCCGTCGTTTCGCTACATACAAGCGTGCACACCTTCTCTTCACTGACCTCGACCGTCTTGCCAAGATTGTAAACAACGACAAGTACCCGGTTCAGTTTATCTTCTCCGGCAAGGCACACCCTGCTGACGGTGCCGGTCAGGGTCTCATCAAGAGAATTGTAGAGATCTCTAAGATGCCTCAGTTCCTCGGCAAGATTATCTTCCTTGAGGACTACAACATGATTGTTGCAAAGCGTCTCGTGACAGGTGTCGACATCTGGTTGAACACTCCGACACGTCCTCTTGAGGCTTCCGGCACATCTGGCGAGAAGGCTGAGATGAACGGTGTGCTCAATTTCTCTGTGCTCGACGGATGGTGGTATGAGGGCTTCAAGTTTGATGAGCTGGCAGGTTGGGCTCTTACTGAGAAGCGCACTTTCACCGACCAGAGCCAGCAGGACCGTCTTGATGCTGCCACAATCTATTCTATGCTTGAGAATGAGATTATCCCTCTCTATTTCAAGAAAAACTACAAGGGTTACAGCCCTGAGTGGATCGACCGCATCAAACGTTCTATCGCTCACATCGCTCCTCACTTCACAATGAAGCGTCAGCTTGACGACTATATCTCCCGTCTCTATGAGCCGGAGGCAAAGCGTTCTGCTCTTCTTAAGAAAGACAACTATGCCAAGGCACGTGAGATCGTGGCATGGAAAGAGGAAGTTGCCTCTAAGTGGAATCAGGTTGAGATTCTCAGCGTAGAGGTCAACGATGGTTATGTCGGCAAGTCTGCAGTGCGCACCGGTAATCCTATCGATGTGAAATGTGTGATCGACACTAAGGGTCTGGGCGACTCAATCGGCGTTGAGATCGTGAAATATCGTGACCACGATGGCGCAAGCGAGTTCGCTGGCACAGAGCCTCTGAAGGTTGTCAAGAGAGATGGCAGCGTATATACATATGAGTTGAAGAGCAAGCTCGCTAATGCCGGTGTGTTCCGCTACTCTCTCCGTATGTATCCTAACAGTGCTGATCTCCCTCACCGTCAGGACTTCGCCTATACTCGCTGGTTCTAACTAATTAGAAATTAGAAAAAGTAATAGAAATTGATAAAAGAATCCCGACTCAATGAGCCGGGATTCTTTATACTCTCATCACCTGCCTTTTGCTTCTTGCCTTTTACCTTTTACCATTTACCTAAAAAACGGGGCAGTCGTTTTGGCTGCCCCGCTTTAAGTTAGTGGTTAGGAATATAGGATTGACAGTTTTTGTCCTTATTTTCGTCGGGATTATTCCTCTTCCTGAGTCTCAGCATATTCCTTGAGGAGTTTCTCCTGAACGTCGCTCGGAACGAGTTCGTAAGAAGAGAACTGCATTGAGAATGAGCTTCTGCCTCCAGTGATGGAGCTGAGGGAAGTGGAATATGACGACATCTCTTTCAAAGGCACCTTGGCATTGAGTTTCTCAGCCTCCATACCCATGATGATGGCGCGGCGTCCCTGAAGGTCTTTCATCACGTCACCCATTGTGTCGCCGGATGTGTAAACCTCTACGTCATATACTGGCTCAAGAATCTTTGGATTGGCATTCTTGAACGCCTGAGAGAATGCGTTGCGTCCTGCAAGACGGAAGGAGATTTCATTTGAGTCTACCGGGTGCATCTTGCCGTCGTAGATCATGACGCGAACGTCGCGGGCGTATGAACCGGTGAGCGGTCCCTGTTCCATGCGGTCCATAAGTCCCTTTACGATTGCCGGAATGAAGCGGGCATCGATTGCTCCACCTACGATACAGTTGTAGACAACGAGCTTGCCACCCCAATCCAATGGAATCTCCTGCTTGTCGCGGACATTCATCTTATACTCCTGGCTGCCAAACTTGTAAGTATCTGGTTCTGGCATTCCTTCAGAGTAAGGCTCGATGATCAGGTGCACCTCACCAAACTGACCGGATCCACCAGACTGTTTCTTATGGCGATAGTCAGCACGGGCTGCCTTGGTGATGGTCTCACGATAAGGAATCTTCTGCTCGAAGAACTCGATTGGAAGTTTCTCATTGTTCTCGATTCTCCATTTGAGTGTGCGGAGGTGGAACTCACCCTGACCCTTTACAAGAGTCTGCTTCAACTCCTTGCTCTGCTCAACAATCCATGTCGGATCCTCCTCGTGCATACGGGTAAGGATGCCCATAAGTTTCTCAGAGTCGCTCTCTGTGAGCGGACGGATGGCGCGTACATATTTGGGAGCAGGATATTTGATGAAGTCAAACTGATAGTCGCATCCCTTTTCATTAAGGGTGTTGCCTGTGCGCACGTCTTTCAGTTTCACGGCTGCACCTATGTCGCCAGCCTCAAGCTGGTCAACCGGAGTGCGGAGCTGACCGCATACAGTGAAAATCTGGGCAAGACGTTCCTTGCCGCCACGTGATACGTTCTCAAGGTCAGCACCAGCCTTCAGTGTGCCGCTCATCACCTTGAAATAAGACACCTCGCCGATGTGCGGCTCAACGGATGTCTTGAAGAAGAATACTGACAACGGGCCATTAGCATCCGGGGCAACCTCGTCACCATTTACTGTCTCAGGTGCCGGCATGTCGGAAACGAATGGACATACATTGCCGAGGAATTCCATCATGCGGCGAACTGCCATGTCCTTCAATGCGCTGACGATAAACACCGGATAGATGTCACGGTTGATAAGACCCTTGCGGATACCCTCACGCATCTCGTCTTCTGTGAGATGACCCTCCTCGAAATATTTATCCATGAGAGACTCGTCGTTCTCAGCAGCTGCCTCTACGAGAGCATTGTGGAACTCGTTGGCCTTGTCAAGCTGATCTTCTGGAATCTCACTTACTTTTGGCACGCCACCTTCGGGTCCCCACTCATATTTCTTCATCAAAAGAACGTCAATCATTGAGTGGAAGTTAGGACCACACTCAAGAGGATACTGCACAGCCACTACCTTAGGACCGAAGTGCTCACGGAGCTGCTCCATCACATTGTCGTAGTCGGCCTTTTCGCCGTCAATCTGGTTGAGGGCAAAAAGGATAGGTTTCTTCAACTGGGCAGTGGTACGGAAAATGTTCTGTGTGCCTACCTCCACGCCATATTCGGCGTCAACTACAATGACACCGGTGTCGCACACTCCAAGTGCAGTATATGAATTGCCTACGAAATCATCGGCTCCCGGGCAGTCGATAACGTTGAGTTTCTTGCCGTTGAATTCGGCATTGAAAACTGTTGAGAACACTGAGTATCCGTATTCTTTCTCAACAGGGAAATAGTCGGAGACTGTGTTGCCGGCATCGATTGTGCCGCGACGTTTTATAACTCCACACTCGTAGAGCATTGACTCTGCAAGTGTGGTTTTACCCGAGCCCTTTGAACCTATGAGGGCGATGTTTTTGATTTCGTTGGTTTTATAAACTTTCATTACGTGTACGATTTTAAGTGTTATCGAAAACGTGCTTTATAGGGGTTGTTCTGAAAAGCGACGCAATTTAGCAAAATTTTCTTAATGGATGATAGATTTTTTATATGTTAAAAAACATATTTCTGTAAATTTTATTAATTTCGCATACAAATTCTCTTATTGAAATTATCTCATCATCACTATCTCATTAGTTATAACTTTCAATATTTCAGCATGAAAAGAGCATCTCTTTATATACATATCCCATATTGCGTGAGCAAATGCATTTATTGTGATTTCTTCAGTGGAGGTGCCTCCCATGCCGACTGGAGCCTATTGGTTGATTCCTTAATCAATGAGTTGAAGGCGAGAAAGGGTGAATTATCCATAACGCCAGACACCTTATATATAGGAGGTGGAACACCCTCACTAATACCGGAAAGTGAATTTTCCCGATTGATATCTTCAATTAATGACATTTATGAAAATTCAGCAAAATGGAGGGAGTTTACGATAGAGGTGAATCCTGATGATGTCACTGAGGAGAAGTGCAAAGTGTGGCGTGATGCCGGTGTCTCAAGGTTAAGCATGGGTATTCAAAGTCTTAATGATGGCGAACTTAAGGCTATAAGACGGCGACATACAGCTGAAGAAGCCATATCCGCTTTCAGACTTCTCAGGAAGTATTTCGACAATGTTAGTGTGGATCTGATGTTTGGAATTCCGGGGCAGACTCTCGAGAGCTGGAGCCAATCTGTGGATAGGGTTATTGACATGCGTCCTGAGCATCTGTCTGCTTATTCCCTGATGCTCGAGGAGGGAACTGCACTAACAACCTTATATACTCAGGGTAGGGTAGCGCTTCCTGATGATGAGGAGTGTGACGCCATGTGGAGAATGCTTTCTGAAAAACTGGCGTATGCAGGTTATGAGCAGTATGAAATCTCAAATTACAGTCTTTCTGGTTTCCGGTCAGTCCACAATAGTCGCTATTGGTATGGCAATCCGTATCTCGGACTTGGACCCTCAGCTCATTCTTACGATGGAAAGAATATCAGGAGATGTAACCTTAGTGACATAAAGGGATATCTTTCACATTTCGGAAATACTGAAAATGCCTCCATGTCTGAAGATTGGAAAGATAATTTTTATATGGAGGAGACATTAACTCAGGAAGAGCTGTTTGAGGAAAGGATACTCACAGGCATTAGAGTAAAAGAAGGTATCGACCTAAAAATGTTTGGAGCTGACTTTGGTGAAAGCCAGCTCCAACGATTGCTTAAAAATGCCTCTCCATTAGTAGCCTCCGGTGATATCAAAATCGAAAATGACTCACTCGCCCTAACTTCAAAGGGTATAATGCTCTCAAATAGAGTAATACTTGCTCTAAGCATGTAGTTAGTTGTGGGAGTAGCCTGTTTCTTCGAAGAGTTGGTAGTCTTCGTCTACCTTGTTGCCGATTGTGGTGAGCATGTCGCCGACGAGTGCACCGTTCATCCCACCTTTCAGGATCTTTGCCATGGCTCCATGCGATAATCTTGCTCTGCCTCCGGCGAAATGAAGTGTGCATTTCGGTGCTACAAGTCGCATGAGTGCCACAGAACGAGTGATTTCCTCCTCGCTGATATGCTCTATGTTCTCAAGAGGAGTACCCTTGATTGGTTGCAGAATGTTCACTGGTATTGACGATGCACCAGCCTCTCGCGCCATTTGAGCCAATTCCAGGCGGTCGCGAAGGCTTTCTCCCATACCAATGATGCCGCCGCAGCAAATCTTGAAACCAATCTCCTTTGCAGTGCGGATTGTATTGAGTTTATCCTCAATCGTATGTGTGGAGCACAATTTCTTGAAATGGGAGGGGGAGGTCTCGAGATTGCAATGATATTTCCTTACGCCGGCATCCCAGAGTTGCTGCAACTGTTCGCGGTCGAGCAACCCCATCGATGCGCATAGCTTCACACCGCCTTCCTTGGCTGCCTCCTTATACAGATTGCAGAAATGAGCCATATGGGAAGGCATCACTTTCCTGCCGCTGGTGACGAGCGAGAAACAGCTGACACCTCTGTCTTTATTAGCGTGGAAAGCTTTCATCATCTCATCGCGTGGCACGTATTCATATTCCCTTATGCCGGTATTGTGATGGGCTGACTGGGCGCACCATTTGCAGTCTTCGCCGCAACGTCCGGAACGTGCGTTTACGATAGAACAAGTATGTATCTCATTGCCACACCATTTCTCGCGCACTGCGTCTGCTGCCTCGCAAAGTTCATCGGTGGAATATTGTGCATCAAGTTGTAGAGCCTCCTCAATCGTTGCGGGGGTTCCTGATTCTAAGGCTTGTCGTTTGATTTTGTTAAGCATAAAGCATTATTATTTGTGGGCGTATACGCCCTTATCTGGCTGCAAAATTAGCAAATATTTACCAATTAACCCACTTCGTTTGCCAATTTATATGTCCACTTTAAAACTTTTTAGGGGACACTGCCACATTTGTGAGCTTGCCAAGTTCTTTTGATAACTTCTATACATCACGCTATTACCCAGTCTTCGATAGTGCGGGTTTTGGAGGAGAAGGAGACACCTATCTTGAATATCTTGCGGTTGTCATCTTGAAACATCCTGTCATATTTCTTCTCATCAATCTGAGCGAGAGCTTCTGCTGCGCTATGGTCATATTTCAACTCAATGATATAGATATATTTCGGTGTCTTTATCAACATATCAATTCTACCATCGGAGGTTATAAACTCAGCATCCGATTCAATACCTATGAGGTTTGTGACAAGGAAGAACGCATTATGGAAATTGTTCTCATTGTCAATCTTCAACATATAAGACACACCGGCAAAATAAGTCTGAATAGATTTCATGAAATTATCTGGTTTGCCCATTTTAATCCATTTTATGAAATCCTTAACTCTCGAAGCCTCGGCATCCGACTTAAACTTGGCATAATATGGTATGAGAATCTTGAAAAGGCCATTCTTAACTTCCTCATTAGGTATTCCAAGCTGAATCATGTCCATGTCTGAATCATAACCTTTGATGGTTAGATAGCCGGTTTGGTACATAAGGGCTATAGGGTTTGGATCTGTAAGGTCAAATCCTTTCAAATCCTCCTCATCACAATATGTGTTGAATATATCTTCGAGATTCTCATTGATATTTTTTAAGGCTTTTACGATTATGGAAGGGAAACCGGTTTCATTCCAATAAAATGCTATTTTCTTTTCAGAAAAGCAATTTAGAATTGACCACGGATTATATATGTCACTTCCTTCTTCGGCAAAGCGATAGCCGTCATAATTTTTTTTCAACCGTTCACGAGCTTGATTGTATGAAATATTGTATTTCTCCGCAAGATCTTGAATGCCCTGTTTAAAGTATGTGTTAAGTTCATTCTCTGTGATTCCGCAAACGTCGGCGAATTCATTTGAAAAGGTGATGTCTTTAAGGTTATTGAGACCGGAGAACACACTCAGTTTACTGAATCGGCTCACACCGGTCAGTAGCACCATTCGAATATGTTGGGCGCAGGTCTTGAAATTGGAATATAATGCAGCCAACTTTTCACGGTATGCCTCAAACTCGTCCTTACCACGATTCTTTATTAGGGGTTTGTCATATTCATCCACAAGAATCACCACTTGCTTTCCGGTTTTCTCGTGGATTGACTCTATGATATTTCTGAATCTTGTGGTAATGTCATCTGGAATTTGCTCAATCTCATACTTCTTCTCCCAAAGGGAAAGGAGATAGTCTAAAGATGTGTCCAGATTTGTGAGGTCGGAATACTCACCACCGTTGAGGTCAATATGTAGCACCGGATACTGTTCCCAGTTCCAGTCGGTTGAATCGATGTAAAGGTCTTTGAAAAGTTTCCTCTCCCCTTCAAAGAAATAACGCAACGTTGACAGAAAAAGACTTTTCCCGAAGCGACGCGGACGGGCGAGAAAGAAACATCTGCTCTGCGACTTTACAAGTTTTTCGATATACAGTGTCTTGTCGACATACAGAGCGTCGTTGACACGTATATTCTTGAAATCTTGCTGTCCTATTGGGTAAATGTCTCTTCTTTCCATACTCAAAGCCTGTTAGATTGGTACTTATTTGCAAAAATAGTAAATCTAATTCATAAAACAAAATAAAATGAAGAATCCTTTTTATTTTGAGGATTGAGTTTTTACTAAGGGCTTAAGAAGGGGCTTTTTCCATTGCTTCTATTGAAGTTAAATCTATTTCAGGCACATTGCGAAGAGCCCCGCTCTCGGCTTCTTTCATTGCAGCAATCGTTTCCGCATTTGGCTCATGGTATGCAGCATCCAACAATAATGTTTCCACAAAGTTATTAAGGCTACGATTCTGACGTTTTGCCATAAGTTTCAATCTATCAATAAGATCTGTTGAAAGACGAAAACTTTGATTTCTCTTTGTCAATGCTATATCCATAATTCTAATATTTTAGACTGCAAATATACTATAAATATATTACACTAACAACATTATTCCAGTAAAGTTGCAACTATACATAAAGAGATGGGTTCAAGATGTCAATTATTTGAAAATTTTTGAGAATTATCGGATTGGGTTGTGGAATTTGGTTGTTAAATTTGAAAATTATGTGTAATTTTGCGGATGGACATCCACGCTGAGGGGCGGTGGCTCTTGGAATCATCACCACGGCAAGTGGGATTTCTAACATATTTTGAAAGCGTGTATTGACGCTTTGTTTTTGGCAGTCCGAAAACTACCACTTTTCTTTTAAGTCAAGGATAAAGTACCTTGTCTTACTTCAATATGCTGTGGTAGGCTACGGATTGCGGGACGAGTGATGATAAGGACTCCCCGCTTTCTTTTTGAACTAATCAAACATTGCCATTTTGGAGTCAGTGGCTGTGAAAGCGAACGACCTGAGGTGCAACTCATCGACAACATAAACAAGACATTGCGTAATGATTTGGCGGCTACCATCAAGTCAGGAAGCCGTGTGTCAATAGCCGCTGCAAGTTTCTCTATCTACGCCTTTCAGGAACTCAAAGAACAATTGAAAGACATTGATGAGTTGCGGTTTATTTTCACCTCACCCTCATTCACTACAGAGAAGGCCAACAAACAGCGTAGGGAATTCTACATTCCGCGCCTTAACCGTGAGAGGGATCTGTTCGGCTCCGAATTTGAGATAAAGCTACGCAATGAATTGTCGCTGAAGGCAGTTGCCAAGGAATGCGCACAATGGATAGGGGAGAAGGCTTGCTTTAAGTCAAACCGTACCAATGAGAATATGATGGGCTTCATCAATGTGGATGATGTCAATTACATGCCAATCACCGGATTCACAACCGTAGACCTCGGTTGTGAGCGTGGAAACAATGCCTACCAGTTTGTGCAGCGCACTGATGCACCGATGTCGCAATTCTATCTCAACCTGTTCAACCAGGTATGGCATGACAACGAGAAACTGCAGGTGGTTACGGAGCAGGTACTCGATAATATCACCAACGCTTACAAAGAAAACTCCCCGGAGTTTATATACTTTGTTACGCTATACAATATCTTCAACGAGTTTCTTGAAGATATTTCGGAAGATGTATTGCCTAACGAAGCCACCGGCTTCAAGTCGAGTGTTATTTGGAACAAGCTATACAATTTCCAACGTGATGCGGCACTGGCAATCATCAATAAGTTGGAAAAATTCAACGGCTGCATACTTGCCGACTCCGTGGGTCTCGGCAAGACGTTTACCGCTCTTTCGGTCATTAAGTATTACGAGAACCGCAACAAGTCTGTTCTCGTTCTATGCCCGAAGAAGTTGCACGACAACTGGGTGACTTATCGCAGCAACTATATCAACAACCCTTTGGTCAAAGACCGTTTGCGGTATGATATTCTGTATCATACCGACCTGTCGCGTCAGAGCGGACAGTCCAACGGCCTTGACCTTGAACATATCAACTGGGGCAATTACGACCTTGTCGTTATTGACGAGAGCCACAATTTCCGCAATGGTGGCAAAGTGACCACCGATGAGAATGATGAAAACCCTCGCGAAAACCGCTATCTCCAGTTGATGAACAAGGTCATCCGCGCCGGTGTCAAGACCAAAGTGCTTATGTTGTCGGCCACCCCCGTCAACAATCGGTTCAACGACCTGCGCAATCAGCTTGCCCTCGCTTACGAGGGTGACAGCTCGATAATGGATGCCCAACTGAAAACGTCCAGCTCGCTTGACGATATTTTCCGACAGGCTCAGACTGCTTTCAACAGGTGGTCCAAACTTCCTCCTGAAGATCGTACCACCAAAGCATTGCTCGAATCGCTCAGTTTTGACTTCTTTGAAGTGCTTGACAGCGTAACTATCGCTCGCTCTCGCCGACACATCGAGCAATACTACGATACCTCCGACATCGGTAAATTCCCTGAGAGATTGAAACCAATCTCCCGGAGTCCGAAGTTGACCGACCTCCCTACGGCTGTCAACTTCAATGATATTTTTGTCAGTGTCAGTGAACTCAACCTCGCCATATACACACCCTCTGATTTCATCTTGCCAAGCAAGATTGAGAAATATACAGAGGTGCGTGAAGATGGCCGCTTTGGCAACCTTTCACGCAGTGGCCGTGAACGAGGTATTCGGCAACTTATGAGCATTAACCTGCTCAAACGCCTCGAAAGTTCCGTTAATTCTTTCCGTTTGACGTTGGAAAGAATTAAAAAGTACATTGACACAACTATTGATGCCATTGATAGTCTTTCTGCTCGTCAATCTGAAACTTCAATGGTGTGCGATTACGATTTCTCCTACGGCCTTGATTTTGATGAGAGAGAAGATTCCGTGTTTATAGGCAATAAGAAGACTAAGATTGCATTGGAGGACATGGATTATATCCAGTGGCGTGAATATCTGTCTAAAGACCTCGACAACCTGAACACTCTGTTGTTCATGCTTGCCGACATCACCCCTGAACATGACAGCAAACTCCAGTTGCTCATTCAAGACATTCGCAACAAGTTTGCCAACCCTATCAACGCTGACAACAAGAAAATCATAATCTTCACCGCTTTCTCCGACACTGCTCAATATCTATACGATAATATCGCACCGCTCATAAAGGAGCGCACAGGCCTTAACACAGCCCTGGTGTCGGGTGATGTTGAAGCCCGGTGTACGATTAAGACTCGCCCAGGCGCCGCCGGCTCAAAAAATGCGATGGACTTCAACAAAGTCCTCACACTTTTCTCTCCCATATCAAAGGAAAAAGCTGCGCTTTATCCAAACCTTAATGAGGAAATTGACGTGCTTATCGCTACTGACTGCATCTCTGAAGGTCAGAACCTTCAAGATTGCGATTTTCTCATTAACTACGATATACACTGGAATCCGGTGCGCATTATCCAACGCTTCGGTCGTATCGACCGCATTGGCTCGCGCAACTCTGTAATTCAACTTGTGAATTACTGGCCCGACATGGACTTGGATGATTACATCAACCTTAAAGGCCGTGTCGAGGCTCGCATGAAAGTGTCTGTTCTCACCGCCACCGGCGATGACAACCCTCTTTCTGCCGAGGAACAAGGCGACCTCAAATATCGTCGCGACCAACTTGAACGCCTCAAAGAGGAAGTTGTCGATATTGAGGAAATGAACACTGGTGTGTCAATCATGGACTTGGGACTTAACGAGTTCCGACTTGACCTTTTGGAATATATGAACCAAGGGCACGACATCGAGCATACCCCTATGGGGCTTCATGCTCTCGTTCCCTCCGACAAAGATGCGCCTCCGGGTGTTGTTTTCGTGCTCAAAAATCGCAATAACGAAATCAACATCGACCGTAAGAACAGACTGCATCCGTTCTATATGGTCTATATCAAAAGTGAGAAGGGAGAAGTTAGGAGTGAGAAGTGTAGCACAAACTCCTCACTCCTCACTCCAAACTCCTCACTATACATAAGTCATCTTGACCCGAAAGGCTTGCTTGATCGTATGCGCCAGCTATGCCGTGGCAAGTCAGAGCCGATTTCAGAACTTTGTCGAAAGTTCAACGCTGAGACTCGTGACGGTCAGCGAATGGGCACCTATTCCAGATTGCTCGGCGATGCGATCTCCTCGCTTATCAAGACAAAAGAGACAACAGATCTTTTCTCATTCCTCGATGGCGATACCGGCTCGCTGTTCGGCAACGAAGTTCGTGGCCTTGACGATTTTGAACTTATTTGCTTTTTGATAGTGAGAAAGGAGGAATGAGCAGTGAGTAGTGTTGCATTGGATAAAGCTAAAAACTTTGCAGTAAGGATTATAAATCTTTACAAATACCTAAGTGATGAAAAAAAGGAATTTGTATTGTCTAAACAAATTCTCAGAGCAGGAACGTCCATAGGGGCAAATTTGACCGAAGCTCAATTTGCTATCAGTAAAAAAGATTTCCTCTCCAAAGCATATATTGCATATAAGGAATGTGGTGAGACACTGTATTGGTTAGAACTACTAATAAAAACCGACTATCTTACCCAGGCTGAATACGAATCAATAAACTCAGACTGTGAGGAATTGATGCGCCTATTAACTACAATTACCAAAACAACAGCTAAGAATGTGCGCAATGAATAACTCCTCACTACTCACTCCTAACTTAGGTTTACCCGAGTCTACTCGGGTAAAACGCCCACTGCCTAAGGCGCAGCTTTTTAAGCGGTTTGACTGGAAACCATCGCAACGTGATTGTTTCGATGGGGATGTGGCACGTCTTGACTTCATCAACTGGATTTCGCCGCGCACCCTCCCGGCTATTGCCGAGGGTGACGAGGTTAAGGAACTTTTTGTGATTGAAGTGTCGCTCAAAAAGCGCGACTTCGACACAAAATCCATTGTCCTTATCGCCAAGAGTATTCCGCAGCGTATCATATACGTCCTTCGCTATGGTGATGAAGTTATACTTGCAGTCTATCACACAAAATTATTTATGACAGATTGGCAACTCCTCACTCCTACTTCCTCACTCCTAACTATACAAGGTCTCAACCTTGATGCCGTTTGGGTTAATATAGTGAATTCAATTAGAAGTGAGCAGTTAGAAGTTAATTCATCACTACTCACTACTAACTCCTCACCACTCACTAATTTAACCGAGCAAATCAAGGTTGACGAGGAACACTCCAAACTGATGCGGCAGATTGAGTCGTTGGAGCGTCAGATGAACGCTTCCAAGCAGCCTCGCCGCAAACGCGAACTATTCATTGAACTTCAAAAATTGAAAGGAGGTCTCGATGTTTAGGAAATACCCACGAGCCAAATTCCATGATTATAACGATGGTTTATATTTTATTACCATTGTTACAAAAAATAGAGCTCATTATTTTGGAAATGTAGTTGAAGGCAAAATGCATCTAAATATGTTGGGCGAACGGCTAACAAGATGCATAGAGGAAGTTCATTTGCATTATAATGACGCTGAGATTCATAATCACGTAATAATGCCCAATCATTTCCATGCCATTGTCGCCGTAGGGCCGCGGCATGCCGCGACCCTGTGTAATACAGATGTAAATCTCGGTTGTTTACGACCGCCAAGACATCCCAACGAAGATGATGATTTTAATATGCGCAATCATCATAATGCGCGTTTATCTGTTGTAGTTGGAGGAATAAAATCGGTTGTTACGAGATTTGCAAACCATAACGGAATTGAATTTGGGTGGCAAGCTAATTTTCATGACCATATCATACGCAATCAACTTGAATATGATTTAATATCGGAATATATAGGCAATAACCCACTGCAGTGGGGTAATGATATGTTTTTTTATAATACAATCGGATGAATGGGCCGCGGCATGCCGCGACCCTACGGGTTGAACAACAATAACGTACCATATATGGAAAAACTAAAAATGAAAA
>CAZRUR010000042.1:0-21177 GCA_964603335.1 uncultured Sangeribacter sp.
AATTTATTTTCATTGATTAAGCAATTTTTAGGTACTTTTTATAGAAAAACTCAGAAAATATATGGGCAAAAAATCAAGCGGTTAGCAGAAAAATCTGCCAACCGCCCAATGTATGACGTAAGTTTAATGAAAGTTATAGGTTAAGAGACACTAGTGAATTAATATAATAAAATTTCGGAGAAATCGTCTAATTGTAACGATTTCCCCGAATTGAATAAAGATTAGAGGTCTGGGGTGTTAACCACCTCAATCTGTTGGCGTACAGATTCTTCATGGATAGCCTGAAGAACTGTTTTCATAAAATCGGCAGACATACCCATCTGGACAGCTGCAGCCACACGGTTACGAATAAGGTCGTCATAACGCGACTCCTGAACCACCGGCATTGAATGCTCCTTCTTATACTTGCCAATCTCACGGGAGATGCTCATTCGCTTGCTGTAGAGGTCGAGGAGGTCAGAGTCAACGCGGTCGATCTGTTGACGAAGATTCTGAAGATTCTCTCCATCACGATTCTCACTGCGTCGAACAAGAGAGCTGAGGATAAAACGCAAAACCTCTGGTGTGACCTGCTGATTCTTATCGCTCCAGGCATCATCAGGATTGCAATGACTCTCCACCATCAGGCCAGAAAAGCGCATATCAAGAGCCTGTTGGCAAAGAGGACCAATAAGCTCCCTCTTACCACCCATATGGCTTGGGTCGATGACGATGGGCAGATGAGGTATGCGCCGATGGAGCTCGATAGGAATATGCCACTGCGGCGGGTTGCGATACATGCTCTTGCCATAATAGCTGAATCCACGATGAATGGCACCAAGTCTTCTGACACCAGCATTATAGATACGCTCCATTGCACCAATCCAAAGTTCAATGTCAGGATTAACAGGATTCTTAACAAGCACGGCGACATCGGTAGCACCAACCTCCTTCAGAGTATCGGCTATTTCCTGCACAGCGAAAGGATTAGCTGAAGTGCGTGCGCCAATCCACAGGATGTCGACACCAGCCTCCAGAGCCTCAAGGACATGGCTACGCATAGCAACCTCAGTAGCCACAAGCATACCGGTCTCCTCCTTTACTTTCTTGAGCCAATTCAGGCCTTCCTTACCTACGCCTTCAAAACCTCCTGGTTTTGTGCGAGGTTTCCAAATTCCAGCACGGAAAATCTTCACACCACCCAAGGCAAGTTGCCGGGCTGTAGACATGATTTGTTCTTCAGTCTCAGCACTGCAAGGGCCAGCCATAATTAAAAGGGAATCGGGATTACCTTTCCCTTCCACTATAGGTTTTAAATCTTCGAAACTCATATGATGAAAATGTAAAATGTAAAATTTAAAATTGAAAATGTAAAATTTAAAATTGAAAATATAAAATTGAATTAGCTCTTCCAGGTTTGGATTCTTTTGAGGGCAACCTCCATACGATCTTCTGTGGCACAGAGGGATATGCGGATATAACCCTCACCATTACTGCCAAAGATGAATCCCGGCACAATGAATACCTTTGCCTCATGAAGGATCTTGTCGGCAAATGTGGCACTATCTTCCACACCTTCAGGCAACTTACCCCAAAGGAACAGGCCACGCTGTTCGGGATCAAAGCTACAGCCAAGAGCTGTCATAATCTTCTCAGCGACTTTTCGACGTGAGGCGTACACCTTATTCAAATCCCTATACCAAGAATCATCCACATCGAGGGCCTTAATGGCAGCCTCCATCACAGGCTTGAATTGTCCGGAGTCAATATTTGATTTCATTTTGCGAACCCAGCCGGTGAACTCAGGATTCGATGCAACCATACCCATTCTCCAGCCAGCCATATTGTGACTCTTGCTCAAAGAATTAAGCTCGATTGCTATATCATTGGCACCCTCAATCTGTAGAAGACTTAATGGTTTGTCGTTAAGGATGAAACTATAGGGATTATCATGAACGATGACAATGCCATGTTTTTTGCCAAAGTCAACAAGACGCTTGAATAAATCCAAGCTTGCGCAAGCACCAGTAGGCATATTGGGATAATTTACCCACATAAGTTTAATGCCACCCTCAGAAGCAAGCTTCTCGAGTTGATCAAAATCCGGTTGCCAACCCTCATCGGCTTTAAGGTCATAGGGGATGACATTAGCGCCGAGCATCTTGCTGACACCAGTATAAGTCATATATCCAGGATTGGGCACAAGCACCTTGTCACCTGGATTAACGAAAGCAAGACTGACGTGAAGCACGCCTTCCTTAGAACCAATCAAAGGGAGGATCTCGGAGTCAGGATCCAAATCAACGCCATAATGACGCTTATACCACCTGCTCATGGCAGCACGGAGTTCAGGGATTCCAGATGCAATCTGATACGTGTGATTACCTGGTTTCCTTGCAGACTCGCAAAGAGTCTCAATTATCTCAGCATCAGGCATACGGTCGGGGCCACCCACACCAAGCGACACCACATCGAGTCCCTCGGCATTCATACGGGCCACCTCACGCATTTTCCCGGCAAACCAGTATTCCTTAAGTTCTTCTACCCTTTTGGCAGGTTTTATATTAGTCATTGGTTGTTAGTTGATGGTTGTTAGAGTTATGAGCTTAAAATTTAATGGATGCCTACACGTTCTTTGTATTCACCGAGGATGCGGAACTCATTTGTTAAAGGCTCCACAGCCTGAAGACCCTGGCGATAGCGGAAATAAGAAGAGAAGGTAAGATCCACATAAAATCGGTATTCCCATTCTCTGCCAACGATAGGCAAAGACTGAATCTTAGTGAGATTAAGATCGTAAAAAGAGAGGATAGTCAATACCTTGGAGAGAGCCGCCTGAGTATGCGACAAAGTGAAGACTATGCTCGCCTTGTTAAGTTCATTCTCCTTATGTTTCATCTCAGCAGCCAACAGCGGATCAGCCACAATCAGGAAGCGAGTGAAATTGCGTTTGTTGGTCTCGATACCCTTCTCCAAGATATTCAGGCCGTAAAGATTTGCAGCATATTCACCACACACGGCAGCATGGCCATGCAGATTTAATCGGGCAATCTCTTCAGCACTACCGGCAGTATCAAATTTCTCAACCATCCTCATTTTAGGATAACGTCTGAGAAACTGGTCGCACTGACGAAGAGCCATTGGGTGGGAGTTAACCTCAGAGATAGAATCAATAGTGTCGCCAGGAAGAGCGCACAAGACATGGCTAATACGCACAGAGTGTTCACCAATGATGATATGGTTGCTTTGACGAAGCAACTCGTGATTAGCGAGAAGACTGCCAGCTATGGTGTTCTCAATGGCGACGATACCCAACATAGAGGCATCAGTTGACAAGGCATCGAAAAGCTCAGGAAATGAGTCACATGCCACTGTCTCAACGTTATATCCGTCGAAATATTGTCGTGCGGCAGCATCGTGGAAACACCCAGCGATGCCTTGGATAGCCACTCTTAATTTATTTGATTCCTGTTTCATAATTACATCCTGAGTATTTCTTTCATCCTATCAATTCCGACCCCTCTTCTTTGAGAATAATCAGCAAGTTGGTCCTCGCCAATCTCACCTACCATAAAATATCTTGCCGCGGGATTAGAGATATAAAAACCACTGACAGAAGAGGAAGGAGACATAGCACCATTCTCTGTAAGCGTTATTCCCAGCTTATTGAGAGGCAGCAACTTGCTCATCACATGATTCAGAAGCTGGTCGGGGAACACCGGGTAACCGACTGCAGGTCTGATTCCACTATATTCACCTCTTAGAATTCTTGATATGTTATCATCTTCGTCAGGCGAATAGCCCCAAAGCTGACGGCGCACTTTCAGGTGCAGCCATTCAGAAGAAGCCTCAGCCAAACGGTCAGACAATGTCTGAAGGAGAAGAGATCGGTAGGTGTCGCTGATTTCCTCCAATCTTCTTGCCTCATATGACACCCACTTCCCGGCAGTCACTGCAAAGACACCTATATAATCATCTTGCATCACAAAGTCGGAAAGGCACAGAAAATCTGAATCCTTATTCTGCTGGCGCAACAATGGAATTACACTATCACCAACCTGAATGTTATCTCCTACGGAATGAGCCGGATAAAATGCAACCACCGCCTTGCCATCAAAATCAGCACTTCCCTTTATGTCGGAAAGGAGACGCAGTGCGTCTTTATATAGACGTAGTGCTTCCTCACCTTTGGCACGTTCCTCTTCAGACAGACCAGCCCGCCATCTCGCAATACAACCATCGCATCCGTCATACGGAAAATTCTCCATATAACTTCCGGAGATCTTCCAAGCATGGAAAAACATCTTCCAATTTATGAACCGTGCAATCTCATCAAGATTGAGATCGATAAAAATTGGTTTATTCAGAGGAGATAGAGGTAAGAAAGGTTTATATGGAAATGATTTAGAGTTTTCACGAGCTTCCTCAATAGAAACCAACTTTCTTGAATGTCCGTTATACTCCCTACATATCCTTCTATATTCCTCCTCAACCGACCGGCGATAGTTGTCGGAATCATTCTTGTCGAGAAGTTTGGAGGCGATAAGAGGATTCTGGGCTGCATCGGAGGCATGAAGCACCGGAGCGTGATATGCCGGCGCAATCTTCAAGGCAGTGTGTATCTTGGAGGTGGTGGCACCACCAACGATAAGAGGGATATCAAACCCTTCCTTCTCCATCTCAGACGCGACGTTAACCATCTCAGCAAGTGACGGGGTTATAAGACCCGAAAGGCAGACAAGATCCGGTTTTTCTTCCTTTATTGCACGAATAATATCCTCACAAGGCACCATCACGCCAAGGTCTATGACCTCAAAATTGTTACATGCCAAGACAATGGAAGTGATGTTCTTACCTATGTCATGCACATCACCCTTAACAGTGGCAAACAGAACCTTACCGGCTTTATTGCCCACATTCTTATCAGCATTTCTCTCCATTACGGGTCGAAGATGATCCACTGCCATCTTCATTGTCCTGGCAGTCTTCACTACCTGGGGAAGGAACATCTTACCATCTCCAAAAAGGACACCTACCCTATTCATGCCATCCATCAGAGGACCACCAATAATATCTACAGGCGTCATTCCGGCTGAAAGAGCCTCGTCAAGGTCTTGCGAAAGGTAGTCATGTTTTCCCTTGATAATGGCATCGGAAAGACGTTGACCTACAGGAATAGTGAGGTCGCGCCCCTTACTGGCGTCAGCAGACTGCGCAACGCCTGTGTCATTTAAGGCAATGGCAGCAAGGCTTTCAGAGGCATCCTTACACCTATAAAGAACCACATCCTCAATCGTAGAACGCAAGTTCTCATCGATATCATCATAAGTGACGCTTGTGGCAGGATTCACGATGCCCATATCAAGACCAGAAGCTATGGCATGATAGAGGAAGACAGCGTGCATACACTCGCGGAGATAGTTCTTACCGCGGAAAGCGAATGAGAGATTGCTTACGCCACCGCTCGTGTGAGTGCCGGGAAGGTTTTGCTTCACCCATTCCACGGCACGGATGAAATCGAGCCCATAACGGTCATGCTCCTCCATGCCGGTAGCAACCGCCATTATGTTGACATCGAAGATTATATCCTCAGCCTTGAATCCACACTTTTCAGTCAGAAGAGAATAAGCACGTTGGCAAACCTCAATCTTACGTTCATAAGTATCAGCCTGGCCTTTCTCGTCGAAAGCCATTACAATCACAGCCGCTCCAAGTTGACGTATTCGATTTGCCCGACGCAGGAACTCCTCCTCACCTTCCTTAAGAGATATGGAGTTAACAATGCTCTTTCCCTGAAGATTTTTAAGGGCAGACTCAATTACCGACCAATTGGAGGAATCAACCATGACCGGAACCCTTGCAATCTCGGGGTCTGATGCTATCAGACGTAGGAAAGTAACCATCTCAGCCTCAGCATCGAGGAGGGGATCATCCATGTTGATGTCAATCATCATGGCGCCATCCTCGACCTGCTTCAAGGCAATCTGCATTGCTTCCTCATACTTCTTTTCCTTAATTAGGCGCAAGAACTTTCTGGATCCGGCAACATTACAACGCTCACCTACATTGATGAAATTATTCTCAGGGATAACCTCAACAACATCCAATCCAGATACTCTCAGCTCAGGCTTGACATGAGTTGAAATGTGAGGCACCGCCTCATGTATGTGGGCAGAAAGTGCTGAGATATGCTCCGGAGTAGTTCCGCAGCAACCGCCAACAATATTCAGCAGCCCCTCCATAAGTGCAGGGATAATGAGATTGGCAAACTTATCAGGAGTCTCCTCATATTGCCCCAAAGCATTTGGAAGACCAGCGTTTGGATGGGCGCTGACGAAATGGCTTGTGATATGCGAGAGATTACGGATATGTGGAATCATCTCCTTGCCGCCAAAACTGCAGTTCAATCCCAACGACACCACATTATCATAATCCTCAATAGAGGTGACAAAAGCATTGAGAGTCTGACCGGAGAGAGTTCTGCCAGATTTGTCAGAGAGAGTGGCAGACACCATAATTGGAATCTCCAAATTTCTGATTCTCATCGCCTCATTGGCAGCGTCGAGTCCAGCCTTAAGGTTGAGAGTGTCGAAAACAGTCTCAAACAAAAGGATATCTGCGCCACCATCGATCAATCCTCCGCATTGCTCAAGATAAGTGTTGTAGAGATCATCATATGTGACATTACGGAGTGCGGGATTCTCGATGTCAGGACTCATGGAAGCAGACCTATTTGTCGGGCCTATAGAGCCGGCAACAAATACGCGCCGATTTGCAGCATCAGCAACAGACCTTGCCACTGACGCAGCTGTCTTGTTGAGTTCATAGATGATTCCAGGACAGGCATCCAATCCATAATCAGCCATCGAGATGATGTTGCTGTTGAAAGAGTTGGTGCTTATAATGTCGGCACCGGCCTCGACATACGCTGAATGGATGCTACGAATTTTATCGGGATTTGTGATGCAAAGCAAATCGTTGCAACCGAAAAGGCGCTGAGGATGAGAGGCAAACCGCTCCCCCCGGAAATCATTCTCTTCCAAGTGGAGACGCTGGATCATAGTGCCCATGGCTCCGTCGAGCACAAGCACTCTTTCCTTCAGTATATTTTCAAATTCTTTAGTATTCAATGTTATATATGAATAATAGAATTGTGAGACCTAATTAGAAAAGTTGTTTTGCAATCTTGGCGATGCTATCGGAAGCGCTCATAGTGTAGAAATGCAGTCCCGGGCATCCATGCTCAAGCAACTCCCTGCCTTGACGCACAGCCCAATCAATCCCGATTTCCTTAACCTCAGCATCCGACTTGCTATCCCTGATGCTTGCTGCCAATTCTTCCGGGATATCAGAGCGGAAAGTCTTGGGCAGCATCGAAAGGTGACTTTTCTTTGTGACAGGCTTTAATCCGGGTATAATCGGTACATTTATGCCAGCCTCCCTGCATTTCTTGACGAAATCGAAGAATTTGCTGTTGTCGAAAAACATCTGTGTGACGAGATAGTCGGCACCATTATCCACCTTCTTCTTGAGATAGAAGATATCCGACTCCATATTAGGAGCCTCCTCATGCTTCTCCGGATAGCAAGCCATTCCATAGGAGAATGGAGTCTCAATGCCTTGTATCACGGTATCTTCAAGACCTATTCCCTTATTGAAAAGGTTAATTTGATCTTGAAGGTCAGTTGCATGCTCATGATAAAGATTAGGGTCGCCAGCCGGAGACTCTGGACTTTTCTCATCGCCACGCAACACAAGGAGATTGTTTATGGCAAGAAAATTGAGATCGAGCAACGCATATTCAGTTTCCTCCTTGGTGAATCCCTTACATATGACATGAGGCACGGGGATTAGTCCATATCTATTCTGAATAGCAGCGGATATTGCCACAGTGCCAGGTCGCTTCACAATGCTCACACGCTTGTGAGTGCCATCTGGAAGCGGCTTATATATGTATTCACTGTGGTGGGATGTGATGTTGACAAACTTCGGTCCGAACGGTTTCAGTTTTTCTATAATGTCGAACACCTTATAGACACTGTTGCCTTTCAGAGGGGGAAGAATCTCAAAAGAGAATATAGGATTCTTGCTTTCGTTGATGATGTCAATAATTCTTGTGAGAGCCATAGCGTTCGAGATTAGCGATTACAACGATTTAACAGCCTTTTCAATTTGGGAAAGGATCAATCTCAGATTCTCTCTTGGAGTTGCGACATTCAGGCGCATAAATCCCTCGCCCTCCTTGCCAAACATGGAGCCATCGTTGAGAGCCACCTTAGCCTTGTTAACAAAAAAATCAACAAGAGCCTTTTGGTCAAGACCCAGTTCATGACAATCGAGCCACACAAGGAAAGAAGCGTCGGGGCGTATCACCTTGATGCCCTTGATATTATCTTTGATATAATCTTCCACAAACCAGATATTGTCTTCAATATAAGCCAACATATGTTTGCGCCATTCATTCCCTTCGCGATATGCAGCGATTGTTGCAATATGCGAAAGCAATGGAGCATCATTGAATTCGCTTGCCACAAGCCATTTATAAAACTTATCTCTTATCTCATTGTTGGGGACAACAGAGAAAGAGCTTACGATGCCTGGGATATTAAATGTCTTAGACGGGGCACAGAATGTGATGCTATTTTGGGCAGCATCCTCACTTACGGTTGCAAATGGGATGTGCTTATTTCCCCAAAGGGTCATATCGGCATGGATCTCATCGGAGATAACAAGAATGCCTTTCTTTTTACAGATGGAAGCGAGGCGTTTCAGTTCATCCTGGCTCCAGATAGTGCCTCCAGGGTTATGTGGATTAGACATGATGAGCAGCTTGGCATTTGTGGCGAGATTCTCCAGCGCATCAAGATCCATGTGGTAACGACCTGTCTCATCCATGATTAGAGGCAGGTTGACCACCTTTCTACCGTTTAATACTGTAGTGATTCTAAACGGATGATAAACCGGAGGCATAATCATCACCTCGTCGCCAGGATTGGTGAATACATTTATAACCATGCCAATACCTTTGACAATGCCAGGTATATAGCTGATCCACTCAGGCTTTATGTCCCAGCCGTGCAGATTTTTCTCCCAGTCAATAATAGACGGGCGGTAATCTTTTGGCTCAATTGTATAACCAAGGATAGGATGATCAAGACGTTTTCTTAAGGCATCCATAATAAATGGAGGAGTAGCGAAATCCATATCCGCCACCCAGGCAGCAAGCAAGTCGCCTCTGCCATATCTCTCCTCAAGGGCATCAGTCTTAAGGGCACCGGTGCCACGCCTTTCTATAATTGTATCAAAGCTGTAACTGCTCATAATATAGGTTATTCGGTTGCCGCGATAATTGCTTGTTTCAAATCAGACAAAATGTCATCCACATCCTCGAGACCGATTGAAAGACGAATTGTCGTAGGCAAAATATCCATATCATCTCTCTGTTGCTGAGTCAATGGTCCGAAGATGGTGCTTGAAGGATGGATAGCGAGCGTGCGGTTGTCAAACAAGTTTGTGGCACGATGAATCCACTTGAGAGAATTGATAAACTTGAAAGCCAGTTCCTCGCTTGCAAGATCAAAAACTACCATCGCACCACCGCGATTGCCATAAAGTTGGACAAAGACATCATGGTCAGGATGGCTGTCAAGAAGAGGGTAACTAACCTTCTTCACCTGCGGCATATCCTCAAGAGCCTTTGCCACCTTAAAAGCTGAAGCGGACTGGCGATCATATCTAACCTCGAGGGTCTCCATGCCGAGGGTCTGCATATAGGCCACCTGCGGAGTCATATATCCGCCGAAATTGAAGACGGCATCTTTTTTAATCAGAGTGCTTATTTCAGGGAAATGACCATAATCAATGATAACACCGCCGAGACTTGTGGCGCCACCTGATACATATTTTGATGTTGACACAACCTGGAAATCAAGCCCCATAGCCTCACCATCGAATTCAGTGAACGGTATAATTGTGGTGTCGGCTATCAATGGGATGTTCTTTTCCTTTGTAATTTTAGCAATCTCCCTAATGTCTACCACTTCAGTCTGAGGATTTGTGACGCTTTCAAGGAAAACACAACAAGTGTTATCGTCGACAGCAGCCCTGACAGCATCATAATCAGTGAGGCCAATCATCCTTGCCTCCACACCGAAACGCTTCATAGTGTTTGAAATGAGGAGGAACGTATTCCCAAACATATGACGTGAGGTCACGATGTTTTTCCCTGCCTTAGCAGTGCTGAAAAGCATAGCGCTGATGGCAGCCATTCCGGAAGTAAACGCACTGACCTCCTTGGCACCGGTGAGATTCATGATGATCTCCTCGAGATGAGTCACTGTAGGATTAAGCACGCGAGAATAGTCAGGAACAATTATGCGGCCGCAGAAAGCATCCGCCATAATTGCTGCATTATCGAACTCATACGCCAGGCAATTGTAAACCGGCATTTGTAAAGCGTCGAAAGCATCCCTACGCTGGAAAGGGGTGTGTATTGATTTTGTTGTTTTTTCCATCTTGTTACCTATAGAAACAATTTAGCCACAAAATTAATACTTTTTACTGAAAAACTATGTATATAGAATAAAAAATTATAGCAAAGTGACCATTTAAGTTGTTTATTCTTGTATAATATTAGCAAAATATTTAATTTCGCAGTTCATAAAATCAAAATCAATGGGAACAGAGAACAATAACCGGGCAATATTTGCGACAAGATTTGGTGCCACAGCCACCACCGTAGGATCGGCAGTTGGATTAGGCAATATCTGGAGGTTTCCCTACGAAGCTGGTGTGCATGGTGGAGGAGCATTCCTTCTCTGCTATGTTATATTTATTTTCGTGCTCGGTGTGCCAGTGCTGTGTGCCGAATTTTTCATGGGTCGCACCACGCGGAGCAACATTTTTGGAGCCTACCGTAAACTTTCAAAAGGTCAAGGGTGGAAGTTTACAGGATACATCGGCATCTTGGCATCACTGTTGATTCTTAGTTTCTATTCAGTGGTTGCAGGCTGGACAGTTGAATACTGCATTTCCTCAATCGCCGGGAAACTTGATTTCTCCAATTCAGAGATAGGCCACAACCAGTTTTCGCTGATGACGACCGGATGGCGCCCTGTCGTATGGACAGTTATCTTCTTATTCTGCAATTTCTTTATTCTCATAGCAGGAGTAACCAAGGGAATAGAGCGTGCATCCAACATATTGATGCCTATATTGTTTGTGCTCCTATTAGCATTCTGCATAAATTCATTCACGATGCCTGATTTTAACAAAGGAGTAGAATTCCTATTCAAGCCAGATTTCAGCAAGATAGATCCATCGGTGTTGCTGGGAGCCATGGGTCAGGCATTCTTCTCACTAAGCCTGGGACTTGGATGTATGATGACCTATGGGTCTTACTTCAACAAAGAAACCAAACTTGTTCGCACATCCTTCACCATAGCATCACTTGACTTTATGGTGGCCATCCTTGCAGGCATCATAATCTTTCCCGCAGTATTTTCATTCGGAATCTCACCACAGGCAGGACCCACTCTTGTTTTTGAGGTGCTTCCATACGTATTCAACCAATTACCAGCGGGTGCAGTATGGTCAACGCTTTTTTTCTTTCTCCTTTTCCTTGCATCATTGACATCAACAGTTTCAATGAGTGAGATCTCAATCACATATTTTTGTGAAGAAAAGAAGATGACAAGGAAGAAGGCTACAATCATCTCATCAATTATAGGATTGATTGGAGGTCTGCTGTGTGCATTAAGTTTCGGACCGTTGAGTGATTTTACTATTTGTGGGTTGACAATCTTCAATTTGTTTGACTATCTTTCATCCAATATCTGTCTACCATTTGGAGGTATGATCTGCTCTTATTTTGTTGGATGGAAAGTTAAGAAAAGTTTGATTGCCGAAGAGTTCTCGAATGGAGGAAAGGTAAAGTTTCATACATTGAATCTGCTTGTGTTCTTCCTCCGCTATATATGTCCAACGGCAATCTTCCTGATTTTCCTCAACTCAATAGGAATATTGTAATTAAGATGATTAATAAATGCCCCAATAGTTACGTATTCAGTTCCGTTATAATATAATAAACTGATTTGCAAACCACTTTAGCATATGGATTTTAAGTTGACATCGGAGTATATGCCGACTGGCGACCAGCCGGAAGCGATTGCGGAATTGTCGAAAGGAGTGTTGGACGGCAATCCCCACCAGACACTGCTTGGAGTGACTGGCTCCGGTAAGACATTCACGATGGCAAATGTCATTCAAGAAGTGAAGCGTCCGACGCTGATACTTTCTCACAACAAGACGTTGGCGGCACAGCTATACTCTGAGTTCAAGACATTTTTTCCTGAAAACTCAGTGCAATATTTCGTAAGTTATTACGACTACTATCAGCCGGAGGCATATATCCCCTCATCAGATAAATATATAGAGAAAGACCTGATGATCAACGACCAGATTGAGCGTCTGCGTCTTTCTACTGTCGCATCCCTACTTTCAGGAAGGAGAGACATTGTAGTTGTTTCGTCAGTAAGCTGCATTTATGGTATGGGGAATCCTGAGGATTTCTCACAGAATGTGGTAAAAATCAAAATCGGCGACACCATTTCAAGGAACGCATTCCTTAGAAAATTGGTAGATTCCCTTTATTCGCGCACAGAGTTAGACCTAAAGCCAGGTGAATTTAGGGTGAAAGGTGACACTGTAGACATAATGCTCTCGTTTGAGGAGATACAGTTGAGGGTTATGTTTTGGGGCGATGAGATAGAGAAAATCCAGACCATAGACCCGGTTAGCGGCAGTGTATTGTCCGATCTTGAAGGATTTAACATCTATCCAGCCAACATCTTCGTCACAACTCAGGAGCGAATGAATTCAGCAATAGACCAGATAACACTCGATCTTGGGGCACAATGCGACTTCTTTGCAAAAGAGGGACGAATAATGGAGGCAGACCGGCTCAGAGAACGCGTCACCTACGATATTGAGATGATGAAAGAGTTGGGACATTGCGCCGGAATTGAGAACTACTCACGCTATTTCGACGGGAGACAACCAGGGATGCGTCCATTCTGTCTGCTTGACTATTTTCCTAAAGACTTCCTTACTATAATTGATGAAAGCCACGTTACACTTCCCCAAATAAGGGGAATGAATGGCGGAGACTTGTCAAGGAAGATGAATCTTGTGGAATATGGATTCCGACTTCCTGCAGCCATTGACAATCGACCTCTAAAATTCGATGAGTTTGAGAGTCTTACGCCACAGACCATCTATGTCAGTGCCACTCCGGGAGATTATGAGTTGATTAAATCGGAAGGAGTCTTTACGGAACAGGTTATACGTCCTACCGGCCTGCTTGATCCGGAGATTGAGGTGCGCCCTACTATGAACCAGATTGATGACCTCATGGAAGAGATTCAGCAACGCATTGAGGCTGACGAGCGAGTATTGGTGACAACTCTGACCAAACGTATGGCGGAGGAACTGGATGCACACCTGCAGAAATGGGGTGTCAGAAGCGCATATATCCACAGCGATGTCGACACCTTGGAGAGAATCCGGATTCTTGAAGACCTCAGAGAAGGTGCTTATGACGTGCTTGTGGGAGTAAACCTTCTTCGTGAGGGACTTGACCTGCCACAGGTAAGCCTTGTTGCTATCCTTGATGCCGACAAAGAGGGCTTCCTTCGCAACAACCGCTCATTGACACAGACTGCCGGACGAGCCGCACGTAATGTACATGGAAAGGTAATAATGTATGCCGATAAGATTACCGACAGCATACAGCGCACCATTGATGAGACAGAACGTCGCCGGGCAAAGCAGATGGCATATAACGAAGCCAACGGCATCACACCACAGCCAATCGTGAAGAAATCATCGGCACGCGACCTTCTTGACCTATATGGCTCAGAAGAGACAGACAACGCAGCAAAGAAGTCTGCCTCTGCAAAGGGAGGTGGAAAGAAGGCTACTGCCAAGACAAAGAGTGCATTTGCCTCTGTAGCCCGTCCTTATATAGAGGAGGAGCATGAGATTGGTCTTGCAGCAGACCCGATCATAGAATATATGAGCAAGGATGAGCTCGCCGCAAGAATAGAACACGTCAACAAAGAGATGATTGCCGCAGCCCGCAAGACCGATTTCATATCGGCTGCCAAACTGCGCGATGAACTACTGTCGCTTAAAGACCTACTCCAAGCAAAAGAGAATGAAGCCCTCACAGAGAAATAATGACAACGACAACCGGAAACCGGCATTGACCTTTCCCTTGAAACCGCGAGAACTCTTTCTGCCCACATCAAAGGAAGAGATGGACCGGCTTGGCTGGGAACAGGCAGATGTCATAATATTTTCCGGGGATGCCTATGTTGATCATCCGTCGTTTGGGGCTGCCGTGATTGGCAGGACACTTCAGGCGGCGGGTTACAAGGTTGCGGTAGTTCCCCAGCCGAACTGGAGAGACGATCTTCGTGATTTCAAAAAGATGGGTAAGCCGAAACTATTCTTTGGAGTGTCGGCAGGGGCGATGGACTCAATGGTTAATCATTACACTGCCAACCGCCGTCTGCGTCATGACGATGCCTACACAGCCGGAGGAAAACACGGAATGCGACCTGACTATCCCACCATTGTCTATTCCAAGATACTCAAAGAATTATTTCCTGATGTGCCGGTAATTGCGGGAGGTATAGAGGCTTCATTGAGACGCGTGTCTCACTATGATTATTGGGAAGACCGACTTCGGCCGTCGATAATAGCCGACGCACCTGCCGACATGATAAGCTATGGCATGGGTGAGCGTACTATCCTTGAACTCGCACATCGCCTCAACAATGGGGAGAAAATTAATGAGATAACCAATGTCCCTCAGACGGCATTCTTTTCGAACGAAAAGCCAGGGGAAAACGACATTGTGCTGTATAGTTATTCAGAATGTCTGAAAGACAAGAAGAAACAGGCACTGAATTTCAGACATGTAGAGGAGGAATCGAATAAATATTCTGGTAAGACCTTATGGCAGGAAACAAACGGGATGATGCTAAAGATAAACCCTATGTATCCTCCAATGAAACAAGGGGAGATTGACGCGTCATTCGATTTGCCATACACGAGGGTGCCCCACCCACGGTATAAAGGGAAGGTGATTCCTGCCTACGACATGATACGCCACTCCGTAAATATGCACCGTGGCTGCTTTGGCGGTTGCGCCTTCTGCACCATCTCAGCCCACCAAGGAAAATTCATATCCTCGCGTTCAAAGGAATCTATAATGAAAGAGGTAAGGCAGGTTTGCGCCATGGATGACTTCAAAGGATACATCTCTGATTTGGGAGGTCCATCAGCAAACATGTATGCCATGGGAGGTTATGACAAGAATATCTGCGCCAAGTGTGCGCGCCCTTCCTGTCTTCATCCCAAGCCATGTCCCAACCTCAACAACGACCATTCCCCTCTCCTTGACATATATCGTAGTGTAGATGCAATACCCGAGGTTAAGAAGTCATTTGTAGGAAGTGGTGTTAGATACGACTTGGCAATGGCTCCCAATAAAAATGAGAAGGCTAATTCCGCCAACAAGAGATATATGGAGGAGCTTATCCATTCCCATGTCAGCGGACGGTTGAAAGTAGCACCAGAGCATACCTCCGACAGAGTGCTCGACTGCATGCGCAAGCCATCATTCTCACAGTTTAGGAAATTCAAACGCATCTTTGATGACGTCAATAAGAAATATGGGATGCGACAACAACTCATACCCTATTTCATATCGTCACATCCGGCATGCCAGGAAGAGGATATGGCTGAGTTGGCAGCAATCACAAAAGACCTTGATTTCCATTTGGAGCAGGTGCAGGACTTCACACCGACCCCAATGACAGTGGCTACTGAGATATATTACACCGGTTACCACCCATACACCGGGAAAAAAGTATTCACAGCCCATACCGAGAAGGAAAAACTATCACAACGCCAGTTCTTCTTCTGGTATAAGCCTGAGGCAAAACGTGACATCGTAAACGAACTGCGAAAGATGCATCGACCCGACTTGATTGACAGGCTTTATCAATCTCATAATACAAATACACAACACAGCACAGCACAGCACTAACAAACAATATAATACAAACAAACCTAATATTAAAAGAAACAAATTCAAAAAACTATATCTAATTTGAAATGAATAAAATAGCAATGACAATGGGCAGTATGATTCTTCCTTTGGCACTCACGGGATGCCAGAGTTCTGCCGAATCTTCCTCCGGGAAGATTATTGAGAAACCGACGGTAGAGATCACCGACGGAATGATGACTCCGGAAGTGCTTGAGGCATTCGGACGTATTTCAGGTGCGGTGCCTTCTCCCGACGGCACAAAAATCATCTTCACTCTCGCATATGAGAGCATCGAGGAGAACAAGTCGAACGCTGAGATCTATATCATGGATGCAGACGGACAGAACATGAAGAGACTCACAACAACTGCATCCTCAGAATCAAATCTTCGTTGGATTGGTGAGGGTAAGAAGATTGCCTATCTCCGCAAGGACGACAAGACCGGCAAGACACAGGTGCACGTAATGAACGCTGACGGAAGTGGCGTGAAATGTCTTACGGAGGTTGAGAATGGCATCGAATGTTTTGAGATTTCACCTGATGAGACAAAGATTGTGTATGGCTCACCCATCAACGCATTCAACAAGGATGAGGAACTCTTCAAGGGACTTCCAAAGACATCAGGAAGAGTGGTAGATGACCTTATGTATAAGCACTGGGATGAATGGGTTACACAGATTCCGCATCCATTTGTAGCAGACTTTGCTGAGAGTGGAGTCTCCAACGCCATCGATATTATGGAGGGAGAACCTTATGAATGCCCAATGCGTCCATTCGGTGGTGCAGAGGCTTTTGCATGGTCGCCCGATAGCAAGACACTCGTATACGTGTCGCGCAAACTAAAGGGTATGGACTACGCATTCTCCACCAACAGCGATCTCTATCTCTATGACCTTGCTGCCAAGACCACCACAAACCTTACTGAGGAGATTCCGGGTTATGACACAGACCCGAAGTTCTCGCCTGATGGTAAGACTCTTGCATGGCTCTCAATGGAGACTGCCAAGTATGAGAGCGACAAAAAGCGTCTGATGGTTCTTGACATGGCAACGAAAGAGAAACGTGACCTCACAGCCAATTGGGACTACTGGCCAGAGCAGATTTCATGGGCTAAGAACGGCAACTCCATCTGGTTTACCGGTTATTATCAAGGTGTTGCTCCTGTCTTCAACATAGATGTCAACACGTGTGCCATCGACACTGTTGCCATAGATATGTGTGATTTTGATGGCGTAGCTCCAGTTTCTGACAATGCCACCATTGCTCTCCGTCACTCAATGAGAAGTCCTAACGAGATTTGCCTTGTAAGCAAGGAGGGTGTTAAGGAACTGACATCTGTCAACAAGGAACTTCTTTCTGAGTTGAAGCTTGGAGAGGTGAGGAAAGTGATGGTTCCGACTACAGATGGCAAGGAGATGATGACATGGGTAATCCTTCCCCCGGATTTTGATCCTAATAAGAAATATCCAGCCATTCTATATTGCCAGGGTGGTCCACAGTCGGCAGTAAGCCAATTCTGGAGCTACCGTTGGAATTTCATGATTATGGCAGCAAACGGATATATCGTGATTGCACCAAACCGTCGTGGTGTTCCGGGCTTCGGCACTGAATGGAACCGTCAGATTTCAGGTGATTACGGTGGTCAGAACATGAAGGATTATCTTTCTGCTGTAGATTATATGGCTAAGGAATCGTATGTGGATGAAAAGCATATCGGTGCTGTTGGTGCAAGTTATGGTGGTTTCTCTGTTTATTGGCTCGCCGGGCATCATGAGGGTCGTTTCGCAGCCCTTATCGCTCATGCCGGTATCTTCAATCTTGAGGCTCAGTATCTCGAGACAGAAGAGATGTGGTTTGCCGACTTTGATCTTGGTGGACCGTTCTGGGAAAAGGATAATGCCGTTGCGCAGCGCACTTATGCCACATCTCCCCACAAGTTTGTCAACGAATGGACAGCGCCAATTCTTGTGACTGTTGGAGAACTTGACTATCGTATTTTGGCATCACAGGGTATGATGGCATTCAATTCAGCAAAGATGCATGGTCTTGAGGCAGAGATGCTTGTCTTCCCGGATGAGAACCACTGGGTGCTTCAGCCGCAGAACGCCATTCTTTGGCAGCGCGTCTTCTTCCGCTTCCTCGACAAATACCTAAAATAATAGGCTGAATCTCATAATATTTTATAATTCAAGAGGGTGTATCAATCTATAGATTATGATACACCCTCTCGAATTTCTTTGCAGTTAAGGAGCATCTTATAAATTTTTTATCAGCAGGAATTGTTTGAATGCTCCGTTGGCATGGTCCACTATCGCGTCCATACAGTTTGCCTGCGACACGCGTGTCGGGAAGTTGGAGGAGAATGTGAAGCCGTTATGGTCGGCATTGTTCGGAGAGGTATAGTTGAGGGAGATACCAACTTGGGTGACATTATAGTCGACGTGTCTCGGACGCCATACAAGTCTTGTCTCAGCTCCCCAACCCTGTTTTTTCATTACGTTTGCCTTCTGGGTCATTACGTTTGCCTCGGCAAATATGGAAGTCGCTGTCAGGAACTGTCCTTTGTTATATTCCCACATCAATGCGAGCATACGGGGATTTGCCGCAAAGAATTCGTTGGAAGTTGGTTCCTCATATGATGGTTTCATCGATGAACTTGTCTCTGAGTTCAGACCCCAGTTTGGTACGAAGTAACCGCCACGCAGGAAGTTGGCGTCGTTGATGTCATACTCGAAGTAGGTGTCTTTAAGGCCAACCTTACCATAGGCGAAACCTACGTCGATTTTGGCTTTCTCAAGTTGTGCCTGGAATGCTGGGTCGGCATGTAGTCTTGCCACGATCACAGAACCGGTGATTCTGCCGGCATCTACGTTACTCTGGAAATGGTAACCGCAGATCACGCGGCTTTGTCCCATCTCATATCCTCTCTTGAGTATCTCATTCTGACGCTCTGGATTGATTTCTGAGAGAACGAGTGCTGTTGCCCAACCGATTGATGTGTGGCCTGATGGATAGGATTCGTTTGTGGAAAGTTCCTCCTGTTGCTCAGGATTGCAAGTCATTTCATTATAGAAAGAGAATGGTCTCTGCCGGTTGTAGTAGTTCTTTGCCTCACGTGTTGCAACGTCACCGGCATCTTCACGCATACCCACTACAAGTTTGTGGATTTACCGGTGTACCTTCTTCTGTAATCTCTACACCGAAGGCCTCTGAGAATGCCATTGGTACTCCGTCACCCTCTACGCGGGCATCAGTGACGGCTGTGTCGCCGCGTTCTGTCCTGCGCATGGTCATGCCCCAATTGTAACGGGCTTGGTTGTTGAGGAATACGATCGACATGGCGTCGGGTGGGGGAGGAAGTAGGTATAGACTGTTTGGGGAGTAGCCTTCCTGTAGGAAGAACACTGTCGGATTAGTGCGGTGATCCTTGATTTTTGTTCGTTCCCATTGTACTCTTGCCTTTCTCGGCAATGCCCTTGAACACTTCATAGAGAACTGGCGTTTGTTATGTATTACCGGTATGCAGGTGCTGTCAACGAAACTAATCCCGGAGCATTCGCCGAAGCATGCCAGTTTGAGGAACATGGTCAGGGCTAAGAAACAGCGTGGCATCACCTCGACAAAACGGTTGTACGAGAACGTCTTTGGGAACAGATGTTTCCAATGCTGGCACACGCATCCAAGATAGTAATGCTTGAAGTTGCGGTATGAGTTGAAGTGAAAACAGATCAGGATTGTGATGACTTCTGCATCGGACATCATGCGCTTTCTGCGGCGTTTGGGAGCCTCTGAAGTGGATGGCAGAGCTTTTTTTGCCATCTCGGCTTCAAATTCTTTGCAAAAATCTCTGAGTTTTGGAATTATTTGTACTATCATTGTGTATTCTATTGTAATATTGGAAGATATGAAAATTCTCAAAAGTAATTGATAGTACATTGTTCTATCAATTCTGTATGGTCAAAATTGCCAAATTATATTATACTATTGATTGACAGATTATTAGTAAACAATAGTACAAAAATCCATAAAACTCGGAAAAATCGTCTGCAATACAAAAAATTTCAGTAACTTTACTTTCGGTAATCATGATTCAGTATTTAATGTTTGACACTACTAAATTACTAAAAATCAATGTAATTGCCAAAAGAATCGGCAACTTTTTCAGGTCGCCGATTCAACTTTTTTAGGGATTTCCTTATCCCGAACTCGCGTTAATTACGATTCATTTGATTATGAATTTTTCGGTTATATCTCCTTGCCGTTTTATGTAAATGCCGTGAGGGAGATTGAGTATTTCGCCATTGGAGGCATTACTCATAATCTTTAATCCTTGAATATTATATATCTCAATAGGATACTCCCGACCATCGTTTATTGTTCCGACTAATCCTGAATTAAATCCCTGAATTATATGAATTTTAATAATTCTCTCAATGGGAGTACCTTCAAATGGTGTTAAGATGATATTAAGATTGCAATCTCCAATTAATTTGCCATATATTATACCGTTTTTGTCAATGGAGGCTATATTTTCATCAGAAGACAACCATTGTATATTAGAGAACACCCCGTTCATGGGTATAACTCGGTATAGAATAAAAGTTATTTATTGGAAGATATATTTCGTCAGGAATACTAATATCGTTTATATTTGGATTTTTTACTGGCGAGAATAATAGTTGTGGAGTTGTCTGATCGTATTCTGTTGACTTGCCATTATCGAGTCTATAACAACCATTACTCCCCCAGCCATATATCTCACCCTCTGTTGTAAGAGCCAATGTGTAATCCCAACTACTTGTGACCATACATATATCTTCCATAACGAATTTTGCATTTTCTGGAAGGGTATATGGATATGATGTAATTGTTCCGTTCCCTATTTGACCATGGTCATTTCTACCCCAACCATATAATTTATTGTCAGTCGTAATACAGAATCCTCTATCTTTTGTTCCTTCTACAAATGATATATTATCTCCAATTTTTTTACTGCCTCACATCCGCAACTAAATATTGCATAAAAAAAGCCAAATCTTTAAGCAACAAAGTGTTAAAAAGATTTGGCCGTGTCAGAA
>CAZRUR010000043.1:0-21145 GCA_964603335.1 uncultured Sangeribacter sp.
GTCAGAATAAAAATGACCCCTGTCGAGCATCGGCAGGGGAATTTTTTTTGTAGATTTGAAGACCCATGTCCTGGCAAGGTGGGGTCAAATCAAAACTACTACAAAAAATGTATACAAAGGTAAAAAACATTCTCTGTCAACACCCCTCTATGCAAGGAGGAATACTTTTACAGGAGTATTTTTGAGGAGCATTTCCCGAGCGAAAGCGCAGCCAGGAGCGTGCCTCATGAGGCATCAGTGGCTTGCTCCACATCGGCTGCCTTGGCATGGGACGAAGCGTTCAGGAATCTCAATGACCCGAGCGGCCGCGCAGTTGTGGGCGTGCATGCTCACTCCTACTAACAACGATGACCTGTGGCAAATTTAGGATTGTGACATTTTTAAGCAAAATCCAGATATTAATAGAATAATTTTATAAAAAATTAAAAATTTATTGCAAAATATTTGTAAAGTTGAAAATATTGTGTAATTTTGCAGCCATAAAACAATAATCAATATGGATATGATGACACATTTCAATCAGCAGCAACAGCAGCAGAACTTGGGCTTTGTTCAGGTTCGCTTGTCTGTGTATTTATGCCGCACCAGTCCGGCATTGAGATTATTGTAAAAAATTTCCCGGCAGACAATTTTGAGAGAGAGGCTGGTTCTCCGAATAGGAGAAACGGCCTCTCTCCCTTTATATATTCTCTTCCCGATATTCAATTTGAGATGCATCTTTTTACAAATACGGTCGACTAACAAAAAAAATTAAGGTAAGAAAAGATTATGAAGAAAATCGAAGCAATCATTCGAAAGACAAGATTTGAGGAACTCAAGTCAGCACTCCTCGAGTCAGACATCAACTGGTTTGAATACCATGATGTGCATGGCATCGGTCAATCGCGGCAGGAACGTGTGTACCGCGGTGTACAATATAGCACAGATGTAATCGAGCGCGTGCATATATCCATTGTGTGTCGCGACCAGTTTGTGGAACCCACCGTTAAGGTGATCCTTGATGTGGCCAATACGGGCGAGGTGGGCGACGGACGCATTTTCATCAGCAAGGTGCTCGACGTCTACAGCATCCGAACCGGAAAACACGGCGAGGAAGTAATTGCCAATATGTTATGATTCCAAAAAAATTCTTGTCATTATGGATACAATTTTAGATACAATAAGCGGAGTGGATACTCTGTGGGTGCTCCTCGGAGCGATGTTGGTGTTTTGGATGCAGCCAGGTTTCGCCCTTGTGGAGGCGGGTCTGACAAGGTCGAAAAACACAGCCAACATATTGATGAAAAATTTCTGCGACTTTATGTGCGGCACCGTTCTTTTCTGGTTCATCGGATTTTCCATCATGTTTGGCCGGGGCAGCGGTTTCTTCGGATGGGACGGCCTTTTCGCAATCAGCAACTTCGGAAACGACAATATTCCGGCCTCCGCGTTCTTTATATTTCAGACAATGTTCTGTGCCACAACTGCCACAATCGTGAGCGGGGCAATGGCTGAACGCACGAAATTTTCCATGTATCTCCTCTATTCAATACTAATCTCAGCAATAGTCTACCCTATTTCCGGCCACTGGGGCTGGGGCGGCGGCTGGCTTGCTGAACTTGGCTTCCACGATTTTGCCGGATCAACGATTGTGCACGCATGCGGCGGCTTCCTCGCTCTTGCCGGAGCAATTGTGCTTGGTCCCCGAATCGGGAAATATGACAAAAACAAGAAGAGCCGTGCCATTCCGGGACATAATCTCACAATCTGCGCATTAGGAGTGTTCTGTCTGTGGATGGGGTGGTTTGGCTTCAACCCGTGTTCCACACTTTCACTCACCGGAGATGGTGCCTTAGTGGCTTCCCACGTGTTTATCACCACTAATATGGCAGCTGCCACAGGAGGCCTTGCCGCTATTGCCTACACTTGGATTGTCGACGGAAAGCCGTCGCTCTCAATGGTGTGCAACGGTGTCCTTGCCGGGCTTGTGGGAATCACAGCCGGGTGTGACTGCGTTCCTGTCTGGGCAGCCGCTCTAATAGGAGTTGTGGTGTCAGTGATCATGTGCATGTCCGTTTCTTTCCTTGACAAGAAACTAAAGGTGGATGATCCTGTAGGTGCCATAAGCGTGCATGGTGTAGGCGGTGTGGCCGGCACATTGCTGACCGGACTGCTCGCTTATGAAGATGCAGGCGTAAACTTTGGAGTGCAGGCTCTTGGCGCGTTTGCCGTCATCGCATACGCTTTCATTGCCGGCATGATTATCTTCAAAGCAATCGACAAGACTATGGGACTTCGCTGTGGCAGACGCGAAGAGGAAGAAGGCCTTGATATCTATGAGCATGGCGAGTCTTGCTACAATTAAATGAATCATGCCGAATTTTAGTCAAATTTTTATCCTTAACATGATGGTTATGAAATAAATATATTAAAATCATATTGATTGCGATGGCAATTGTTTCCACAGGCTGTGCTGAAGCCCAGGATAGGGTGTCGGCGGAGATTAAAGCAGATTTTGTGAGTCATTATATATGGCGTGGCCAGGATCTTGGTGATTTCGCTGTGCAGCCCACCCTTGGTGTGGGATGGCGTGGGCTTTCCCTGTCTGCATGGGAAGCACAGGGATTACAAATCCTGAAGACACAAAAGAATTTGATCTCACGATCGGGTATTCGGCTGGAGGCTTTAATGCAGGCATCACCGACTACTGGTTTAATTCCCCGAATCCCAAATATTTTGAGTATAAATCACACAAGACATCCCATGTGTTTGAGGCAACCATCGGATATGACTTTGGTCCGGCAGCTATTTCATGGTTCACCAATTTTGCCGGAAACGATGGAGTCAACAAGAGTGGGAAGCGAGCACATTCATCATATATCCAAGCTTCTGTCCCGTTTAAGCTGGGAGGCCTGTCGTGGCTTGGCACCCTTGGGGCAGTGCCTTACGCCACCGATTTCTATTCCGATGTCAACGGTTTTTCCGTGGTGAATGTGTCTCTTTCTGCATCTTACGACATTAAAGTCACAGATCAATTCTCTCTGCCGATTTTTGCAGCAATCAATACAAATCCATGCACTCAGAAGGCTGCTTTTGTAGTGGGATTCACCATCCAGACTTGGGGCAAAGAGTGAGAACTCATGCCATAAATTAATAACGTGAGTTCGGGATAAGAGACCTATAAAAATTGAATCGGCAGACTAAAAAAGTTGTCGATTATTTTTGTAATTACATTGATTTTTAGTAATTTAGTGGTATTAAACATTAAATACTGAATCATGATTACCGAAGGTAAAGTTACTGAAATTTTCTGTATTGCAGACGATTTTTGCAAGGAATTTGAAGTTGAGGTGGCAAAAAAAGCCCTCACCTCTACTCCTGACACCCCGAAACGCTGCAGAAAACGGATGATGTCAGATGCGGAGGTCATCACAATTCTGATCTGCTTTCATTTCAATTCATACCGCAACTTCAAGCATTATTATCTTGCATGTGTATGCCAGCATTGGAAACCTCAACACACTTCAGAAGCTCAATTGATTTCAAGCACTGACACTGTGGTTGGTGCGGACTCTATCGCCTTCTCACCATCACCCTGATGTGTGGGTTGCACGAAGATATGGAGTTTCTTATTGTCACGCCACAATTGGGTGTCGATCGATGGTTCCCATGCATCGACATCAAAATTGGTCACATCTTTCACTGTCCAGTCACCATCAGCACCATTGTTGGTCTCAGCCATAGACACTACTCCGCCTCTCTCCCTATCGCGGAACACCACTCCGATATAGTCACCTTCGGCTACCACGCGAGGACGTGAGATAGGAATCATCTTTGTGCCACCACCAGAGAGGGAGAAGGGTTGGGTGCGGTTGGTGATCTGTCGGTGGTTCCATTTGTCTCCATCGTTCCAGATTATGCGATACTGAGGAATCTCCGAATCTTGGCTGCGCCAGTAGGTTACTATATAAGGATGAGACGAAGTGTCGGCAGTCATTGAGGTCTGGTTGATAAGCTCTGAATTTTGCGGAATCTGCCATGCATATTCGGCATTCTTGGCTGTGATTGGAAGGGAATAGGTTGTCCCGTCAGATTTCTGCCAAGTCTTTCCTCCGTCAGAAGATTTTGCATAACACATGTCATGATTTGTCTCAACAAGCCATGTCTCGCGCCATACCCACGACACATGGATAACGTCGTTGCCATCGATATACACCTGCCAATAGGGTGAGCGTTCGTCCTCACCGTCAACGAGAGAATCCTGCACCCTTACCCATTCCTTTTTCTTTACGTCATAACGATTGATTGCCATGTTGCCTCGACCTGAGATGCCGGAACGGTACACAAAAAGCAAATCGCCATTCGACATGGAGTAAAATTCAGGATAGGTCACATTCCCTTCGTCAATGCCGGTCATTGGTTGCATCTCTCCCAGTTCAAGACTGCCGGGAGCTATCCCCTTGGCATAGTGCAGAGGGTTTCCATGATGATCAAACGAGACGTGGACGTAGCCGTCGCCATCCACTCCCATGCTGATTATATTATGTCCGTCTTTTACGTTTCCCTTGTATTGGGTGCGGTTAAGTTCCCATTCTGTGCTTCCGTGTTTGCGTTTTCCAAGAGTGACGTATCCTTCTGGGTCATAGTAGGAGACATACTGAATGTCGCCATCGCTTACAAGGGAGTTTGTGCGGAACACGGCGGTATTGACAGATGTGCTGCTGTAGCCATCACCCACCGCTACCAGATTGCTTTCAGCAGAGGCTGAAGATAATCCGAAAAGGAAGATTGCAGATAATAGAAATTTATTCATGATTCAGGTTTATTTGGTTGGCTAATATAGTCGGTTGGAGAGACTCCGAATTCTTTCTTAAACACTCTGCGGAAATAAGCTGAGCTGTTGAATCCGGTTTTGAACGGAATCTCAGAGATTGCCACCTTGCCGCTCATCAACATCTTGGCTGCCTTATGAAGCTTAATCTTGCGTATGAATTCATTCGGGGTATATCCTGTGATTCCCTTCACCTTGCGATAGAGAGTGGAATGGCTCATACACATCTTGTCGGTAAAGAAAGCAATGTCAAGATCCTCCATCTCAATGTTTTCCTCTGTAAGGCGCTTGAATTTAGCAATAAATTCACGGTCGAAGGGAGTCAACTCGACTTCAGGCTTTTGCTCTTGTAGCGTGGGTTCAGCAGCCTTTGAAGACGATTCTTCACGTTCTTTGTCAGGAATTCTCTGATCATCATCAAGCATTCTCATAGTCAGTTGATTACGGCTCTCAAGTATATTGTTTATGCGGGCCTTGAGGAGAGTGGCGCTGAAAGGTTTCGTTATATAGGAATCAGCACCGGCGGCATAACCCTGTTCCTTGTCAAGGAGAGAGTCTTTGGCAGTGAGAAGGATTACCGGGATATGGCTTACTGCAGAATCCGTCTTGATTTTGGAGCAAAGTTCAATGCCGTCTATCTCCGGCATCATTATGTCGCTCACTATGATGTCAGGCATCACTTCCAGGACTTTGTCGAGCCCTTCCTTTCCGTCGGCGGCAGTGACAATGTTGAAGTCATCACTGAATGACTGTGCCACATAATCTCTGACGTCGTCATCATCCTCTAACACAAGGATCGTCAGCTTGTCTTCAGACCTGTTTGGTCCGGATGATTGATTTATTTGCTCCCCTTCCGACGGCTCTTCCACTTCCCTGTGCATGGCATTGGGATAACTGTTGTCAGCAAGCAGGCGCACAGTGAAGACACTTCCAACACCCTGTTCAGATTTCACAGATATAGTGCCCTCATGTAGTTCAACAAGGCTTTTTGTGAGGGCAAGACCGATGCCGGTGCCCGAAACCTTCCGGTTGTGTTTTGCCTGGTAATATCTTTCAAAAATGTGGGGGAGTGCCTCTTTGGAAATTCCTTCGCCGGTGTCGCTTACTGAGAGGTCAATGTAGCGAACTCCTTGACAGGCAAATGGATGTAATTCAAGGGAGATGGTGCCGGATTTGGTATACTTAATAGCATTACCAAGAAGATTGTTTAGGATAATTGTGATTACCTCAGGATCAAAATACATCTCGCTGCCTTCCATGTCGGTCACATCGATTGATATATTGACATCAGGGTTGTTGTTGAGTTCCTTAAAGCGAATACCTACCTCTCGGATGAGGTTTGCGAAATTGCCACACACCACCTCAAGCCGTTTGTTTTGGGTTTCGGTTTTTCTAAACTCAAGGATGCCGTTGATGAGGTTCAAAAGACGCATGGAGCTTGTGCGTATCGTCAGAAGTTTCTTACGTTGCTCAGGTTTCAAGTCAGTGTCGTTGACAAGGTCTTCTATCGGCCCGACAATCAGCGAAAGGGGAGTGCGAAGCTCATGGGTGATGTTAGTGAAAAACACCATTCGTTCCTCATTTATCTTCTTGTCGTTTATGCTTTTCTCCCTTTCTATCGCAAGATTCTTCTCAAGGTCGACCTTGTGTTTGAAAAAATAGAATATAAGGGAAAGCAAAATTAGTGCGCAGACAGTGTAGATCAGTTTTGCCCACCAGGTAAGATAAAGGGGAGGTGTGATGGTAATTGTAAGTAGTGTGTCAGGCTCACTCCAATATTCACCGTTGAGGCGATGGCGCACACGGAATTCATACTTGCCCGGACGGAGGCTGTGGTAGAGGGCCTCATTGTCATCATTGACGGGAGTCCAAACCTCATTCACACCCTTCATGTTGTAGACATAACTCGTATTGGCTGCTTGTGTGATGTCGGGATTGCAGAATTTTATGGTGAATGTGTTGAGGTTATAGGGAAGTTCTATCTTCCCTGAATTGACTGGTAACATGACACGCATATTCTGGTCGACAGCGTTTTTGTCATGGGCATACATGCTCCCAACCATAATTTTACTGTCGTGATGCCCATTCTTCAATCGTGACGGATTAAAATGAGTGATGCCATTGAGCGATCCGAAAAATATACGGTTGTGACTTTTCGTGGCGCTTCCCTCTGAATAAGAGAAAAGACTTTCCCCATATGTCTTGTCATAGGCTGTCATGCGTCCGGAAGAAGGGTCAAACATTCCTATCCCTCTATTTGAACTCACCCATAAGTTGCCGTCATTGTCTTCCACAATAGCTTTGACATCATTGTTGAGAAGACCATTTTCATAGTTATATATAGAATAGTCAGAATAGTTGTCGCCGGAGATCCTTACAAGGCCATTCCTGGTTGCAAGCCACATGTTGCCGTTGGAATCTTCAAATATATCGTTGATGGTGTTTGATGGCAGGATGTCTTTCTGGCTGAATGATACAACTTTCGAGTTTGGAGATATGACAGATGCTCCCTGGCCATACGACCCTACCCATAAAGCACCATTCCTATCATATTTCATCGACATTATATACTTGTCGTTTACTTTTGCATTCAAATCGTTTGCCGGCTGAGCAGTCTGATTGTCCTTACTGACGTAAATGCCGCCATGAGTGCCGATAAGAATATTGCCATCTCGGTCTTCCTCAAAGCATCTTATCTCATTCTCAGAAATCTCAACAGGAGAAACAGATTCTTTTATGGGGTCAAATATGAATACACCTGAATTTGCTGTGCCTACCCAAAGTTTACCAGTCTTGTCATAATGCAGCGCACTTACTATAGTGTTGTCTTTTGGAGAGGATGGAAGCATGAATGGAATCCTGCCATTACGGTTCATCTTCAATAGGTAGTTTTCACCTCCAATCCAGAGATTCCCATCATTGTCATGGACTGTGCTCCATACAGCCTGACTTACATTTGATCCATTGGTTGTGGGGAACGGCTCATCCAAAATAAAGAAAGGAGCCTCATAACTGATAATGTCTACACCATTGCTTTGCGTGCCGACCCATATGTTGCCGAATGAATCCTCAAATATTTTTGAGATGAAAGAAGATGTCAAGGCCTCATCATGGTTGAAATAGTAGCCTGGATTGTAGCTGTCGAAATTATAGATGTGGTTAGAGATATTATCTTCTGTCAAGGTGCACACTCCCCCTTTGTCTGTCCCAATCCAAAGATTGCCATTCCCCAATTCATAGATACACTTCACACCTCCCGGAGGTAGAGTGGGATTAGTGAGGTGTGTAATGTTTTGGAATTTGCCCGATGTGGGAGAAAAAATTGAGATGCCGTTTTCAGTTCCACACCACACGTCGCCATATCTGTCAATATATAAGGTGTAGACATGACTGCCTCCTATTGTGCCGTCACTCACATCCTTGGGGTCGAAGTTGCGGAATTGTTTATTCTTCAGGTTCACTTGAGTCAACCCATCTCCATCGTGACCTATGTAAAGATATCTACCGACATTGTCTTCAATAGAACACCACGCGTGTATCTTGAATCCAACTGGTATATTGTCATAAAGTCTAAAAATCTCACCTGTAGCAGAATTATATTTTTCAGGAGGGAAATGATAATAAGTGACCCATAAGCAACTGTCGGTAGATATTGAGAGGTGAGGAATGTCGGTTGATTTAAGGTTGTCGGTGCAGGTTGTGATAGCTCCGGTGGAATAGTCATATTTGCAAAGCCCATCGTGGCGGGAACTTATCCAAAGTATGTCTGGATCCTTGGGATCTGCAATCATGTCGTTGAGTTCATTGCTTGTGAGTCCTGAATTCTCTTTTGTGAATGACGTGAATTGTCTGCCGTCAAAACGGTTCAGTCCGTCGATTGTCGCCACCCACACGAAGCCTTGTTTGTCTTGGGTTATGCCTCTCACGAAATTGTTGCTAAGTCCATTGGTATAGTCAAGATGGAATCTATGACGCTCCTGACCCAACGATCTGCCGGAAGTCAAAGCGAGGAGGAGAAAGACAATCAGAGTGGGAATCGGTCTCATGATTTACGGTTAAAATTCAAATTCACCTACAAAGGTAGCAATAATATCAGAAGATTGAGATAACATAAATTTCATTATATGCACAAAATTTGTCAAAAAATCATTTTTTTGCATTGTTTTTGCCACAAATTTACGCGCTAATGAAAAGAATAATATCACATTGAAACGTTTTGTGCAAAATTCTTACAAAGACGGCACTAAATTCGTCAAAGGTTGAGAAATGGCTAATTATTACTGATAATTTGTTCACTTTGACAAAATTTTATATGCGTTAAGATTTCTTCACATATTAATTTTGCATCGTGATAAGAGACGTCATTGGCAGGTAAGATTTGTAGAGTAAGAAAAATTGTTATATGTTCTTCATTGAAATTATTTGAACTAACATAATTATTCATTAAAAAAAGCAAAACGACCATGAACAAATCTATAACATGGAAAAAACTTGCGGTAGCCACGCTGCTCGTTGCAGGAGGCCTGTGCCTGTCGGCATCGCCGGCAATGGCAGCGCCATCAGCAGCTCCGCAAGCCAGTCAGGAAAGCACTGTCAAGGTAAGAGGCACAGTGACTGACCTGCAAGGCGAACCACTAATCGGCGCTACCGTCCTTGTGAAAGGTTCAACAGCAGGTACTGCCACAGATATCGACGGAAACTTTGTCTTGGATGCAAAACCCGGGGCAACATTGGTTGTTTCGTACGTGGGTTACGAGACAAAAGAGGTAAAGGCATCGAAAGATCCGATGACTATTGCACTCACAGACAATGAATCAATCCTTAATGAGGTAGTTGTTGTGGGTTATGGCTCAATCTCAAGAAAGAACTTTACAGGCTCAGTCTCTACAGTGGATGTTGCCAACTCCCCGATTTCACTTATGCCATCATCCAATGCGTTAGACGCATTGAGAGGCACAGTCACCGGTATCACAGTGTCGCAGCAGCAGGGTGCCGGTCAGGCTCCTTCTATTGTGGTGCGCGGCCAGAAATCAATCAGCGGTGGCTCAGATCCTCTTATCGTTATGGATGGAGTGATTTTCCAGGGCAGTCTTCGCGACATCGACCCCAACATCGTTGAGTCAATGAGCGTGTTGAAAGATGCCACCTCACTTGCTGCATACGGTTCTCAGGCTGCTAATGGTGTGATCATGATCACAACCAAGAAAGGTCTTGAAGGTAAGCCGGTTGTATCTCTTACCACCAACTGGGCGTGGTCAAGCCCGGCAGCAAAACCTGATTTGCTGAGCCCGGAGGATTATGTAAGGAAAAACAACATCCTCGCCGGCCTTGACGAGAACGCTGACCCAACTTGGATGGGTGTGTTTGAGTATAACAACTATAAGGCGGGCAACACCACTGACTGGTTTGACTATGCAACACGCACTGGTCTTATGCAAAACTATTCAGTGTCAATTTCCGGAGCTACAAACAAGGTTAACTATTACCTTTCCGGCACCTACACCAATCAGGAAGGTGTGATTATCGGTGATGACTACGAGCGTTTTGTAATGAACAGCCGCATCACAGCCGACATCACAGACTGGTTGCAGATTGGCGGCCAGATGAACTATGCCCACAACGACTATTCCGGAGCCACTGTATATGACCTCTATCAGACCACCCGTCTCAGCCCCTATGGCCAGGCAGAGCGCACCAATGGTGAGGTTAACAAATATCCTGTCAATGAGGGCGGTTACCGTCTGAATCCTCTGTGGAGTGTGCTTTCAAACACAATAGACGACCACGACATCTATAACACCACCTCTCTTAAGGCACATCTGATTTTGAAGTGTCCTTGGGTGAAGGGTCTTCAGTTCCGCATGAACGGCAGTTTCTCTGTTGAGAATATTGAGAGAGACTATTTCACACACGAGGGTTATTACGTGCGTGAGATGTCAGGTGTCGCAATTGAGGATGCAGACTCATATTATACAGACGAGGCTGTCTCCGGGTACCTTGGTTCTGCCAATGGCTACAGCAACCGCACAAAGAACAAGTCATGGGTATGGGATAATATCCTGAGCTACTCTGGCCAGTTTGGCGACCATTACCTTGATTTGACAGCTGTCTACACACGCGACTCATACGAGTATTTCTTCAGCGGAATGAGCGGTTCCGACTTCACTGCCCTTGGCAACACCAACCTCGGATATTATGGTCTCAACTATGCAGCCACCCAGAAGATTTCAAATCCAGGTTATACCCGCCATACTGACGTTGGTTATCTTGGACGTGTCAACTACAACTTTGACCAGCGTTACCACCTGACAGCATCTATCCGCCGCGACGGTTCTTCAGTGTTTGGTGCTGAGCACAAGTGGGGCACATTCCCTGCAGTTGGCGTGGCATGGACAATCTCAAATGAGAAGTTCTGGGAAAACTGGACAAAGGCATTCAACTACGTTAAGTTGAAAGCATCTTGGGGTAAGAACGGTAACCAGTCGCTCAGCCCTTATCAGACACTTTCAACCATTACCCTCGGACAGAGCGGTGGCTATCTTTATCCTTTCGGAAATGCATCTCAGGCAAGCTGGGGTCAGCGAATCACTGCCATGGGTAATGAGAATCTTGGTTGGGAAACCACAACCTCATGGAACTACGGTTTGGAATTCGGTGTGCTTGACAACCGTATCCAGTTTGATTTCAATGCCTATACATCCAAGACGACCGACCAGATTTTCTGGCGCAGTATTCCTGTCATGATCAATGGCCTCACCGGTATGTATGCCACTATGGGTCGAGTTGACAACTGGGGTATCGAATTCAATATCAACACTGTCAACATTGAGAATAAGGACTGGAGCTGGACTTCCAACCTTAACTTCTACATGAACCGCAATAAACTGAAAGAACTCTATGGCGACGGTCAGGATGATATTTCCAATGGCTTGTTCCTCAACAAGTCTCTCGGCGCTATCTACGGCTACAAGAACATAGGTATTGTTCAGGTTGAGGATACAGAGTATATGGAAGCCAATGGTGCACAACCTGGTGACGTCAAGTTTGCTGACATCGACGGTGACGGTGTGATTACCTCAGACGACCGTACAATCCTGGGCTACAGCAAGGAGAACTTCCGCATGGGCTTCGGCAATACAGTAAGCTACAAAGGTTTCACTCTCTATGCATTGTTTACCGGAGTATTCGGTGGTAATGGCTATGGAATGGCAACCAACCTCTATGCTTACCGCACACTCTCAGACGTTGTGACCGACAATAACCTTAACCACGGCTGGTGGACTGAGGAGAACAGAAGCAATGTTTATCCGCGTATCAACTATACTGACGGCAGATACAATCCTCTACAGTGCTACACATTTGTTCGTCTTTCTGACTTGAGCCTCTCTTATACATTCGACCAGCCTTGGATTCACAAGTTGCATATCAGCAATCTGCGTGTCTATTTTGCTGCCAAGAACTTGTTTACAATCACTTCTTGGAAGGGTGGCGACCCTGAAATTCAGCAGACAGTGGGCACAGGATATTCTTATGGCACTCCTCTTGCCCGCACATTCTCTCTCGGTCTTAACTTCACATTCTAATCTTTGAAATAAAATGAAACTCAATAAATTTGCAATATGTCTTGCGGGAGGAGCATTGCTGATGCCGGCCCTGACCTCTTGCGACGACAAGGACTTCCTCACAGAGAAGCCCCGCACAATCTACACCACAACCAACTCCTATGAGACGGCTGACCAGGTGAAGGCATGTGTCACCAACCTCTATGTGCATATCCGTTATTGGTATGACTGCGACAGTTTCTTGAAAGGTTTGGGATCAGACGTTGCCGATTCCCCCAACTGGCGCGTCAGTGGCAATGCGTATTGTAATTTTGCCAACTGGAGCTCATCTTCCAACAGCTCGAACGACATTTTCAATGCAATGTACCAGCTTGTCAATTATGCCAACCAATCTTTGGAAGGTGTCAACAAGGAAGGTCTTGCATGGGATAGCGAGGCTGAGCGTCTGGAGAGCTACGCTGAGATGATGTTTATGCGTGGTTATGGCTATCTTCGCCTTGCTGAGATGTTTGGTGGTGTGCCATTGGTGACCCAATTCTATCAGACCCTAAAGCTTGACTTTGTGAGAGCATCACGTGAGGAGACTTATCAGCAGGCCATCGACGATCTGAAGATTGCTGCTGATAATCTTCCCGACTACCCCTCAGAGGCTGGCCGTGTGGCAAAGGGTGCCGCTTACCATTTCTTGGCTGAGGCTTACCTCGGACTCGCCATTGAGAAAAACAACAACAGCAGCGACCTCGACCAGGCCATTTCATATGCCGACAAGGTAGTTGCGCTGCATCCTCTGATGACAGAGCGCTTTGGCTCGCGTTCCATTGTTGACGGTGGCACCCCAGTCAATGGTGTGGCAGCATATCGTGAGGATGGCAATGTGTTCTTCGACCTTTTCCAGCGCAACAACCAAGACCGTGACGCCGGCAATACTGAGTCTCTCTGGGTTTTCCAGCATGACTATGCTCTATATCATGAGTTTGGCGGCAACTGCAGTTCTTCTCCCCGTAACTGGTCACCCGTTATGCGTGATACTTACTGGAAAGATGAATACAAGGAGAATGGTGAGAACTGTCCTTGGAACAATCCCGACACTGATCTTTATCCCGGTGGCAACCTTTGTGCCTATGTGGGCGGTCGTGGCGTGTCGTTCTATTCCCCGACAAATTATGTCATAAACGACATATGGAATGGCGATTTTGGTGATGATATCAGAAATGCAGAATGTAACATACATCGTAATTTTGTTGTCATCGATCAGAACCACTCACGCTATGGTCAGGTGGTTACTCTTGATATGCTTGACCCGACTCGCGTAGATCGTTTCTATCCAATCTGGGCTAAGTGGGCATCTGATGATGATTATGGCTATGATGACCTTAACGAAGGCTGGCAGCGAAGCAATTATTTCATCGACCAGTATGCTTGCCGTTCTGCTGAGACAATCCTCCTCCGTGCCGAGGCTAAGCTCCGCAAGGGTAATGCCTCAGAGGCTGCTTCAGATGTCAATATCCTACGTAACCGCGCTAAATGCTCAAGACTTGCACAGGCAGGCGATATGACACTGCAGTTTATCCTTGACGAGCGTGCACGTGAGCTTTTCTTTGAGGAGCAGCGTTGGCCTACACTTCTCCGCATGGGTCAGGACGGCATCAACAGCATAAATGCTCATGCAATGTATATAGCCGACCAATCGGAAGCCTGGCCCGGTTGCTTCTCATCAAATCTTGCTACCATATCCAAGTGGACATTGTTCCCGATTCCGCAGACTGTGATTGACTCCAACACAGACGCAGAAATCACGCAAAATCCGGGTTGGAATTAATTTTGAATGAGCTGTCTTCAATGCGGGCAATCGGGATTAATCCGGTTGCCCGCATTTGTTTGATTGAATTGTATCTTATTTTGATAGGAATTTATTGGTATATATGCTTTAAAATAACTAACTTTGCATAGTGACAATGAGAATTCAACTAACAACCGACAACATAATGAAAGGTTTTCTAAGATCAATACCATTGGCAGTTATCACTGCAATGACAGTGTTCTCAAGCTTGGCTGCCCCGAAGCAGGATGCCAATTTAAAGGAGGCTGCTGAAGTGCGTGCCATAATCGACAAAGTCAACAATCATTGGCAGAAGAATAACAGTCCGGAATGCAGGTCGTTCTGGGACAATGCCGCTTACCATACCGGCAATATGGAGGCGTATCGGCTTACGGGTAATGATGACTGGCTTGAATACACCACCCGTTGGGCTGAACACAATGAGTGGAAGGGGGCCAAGAGTGATGACCGTTCAAAATGGAAATATAACTATGGTGAGACTGATGAGCATGTTCTCTTTGGTGACTGGCAGATTTGTTTCCAGACGTATGCAGACCTTTACAACCTTCTTCCGGAAGATAAGCGCATAAAGAGGGCAAGGGAGGTGATGGAATATGAGATGTCGACTCCGCAGAAAGACTATTGGTGGTGGGCAGATGGTCTTTATATGGTCATGCCGGTGATGACTAAGCTCTATAAGATTACTGACAATCCGAAATATCTTGAAAAGTTATACGATTACGTCTTGGTGTCAGACAGCATCATGTATGACTCTGAGACAGGTCTCTATTTCCGTGATGGCAAATATGTTTATCCTGAGCACAAAAGTGCCAATGGTTTGAAAGATTTTTGGGCTCGAGGTGACGGCTGGGTTCTTGCCGGGCTCGCAAAAGTGCTTGCCGACCTCCCGGCATCTTATAACCATCGTCAATTCTTCGAAGATAAATATAAAAAATTGGCGGATGCAGTTGTTGCATGCCAGCAACCGGCAGGTTATTGGAGCCGCTCAATGCTTGACGAGGCTCACGCTCCGGGCCCGGAGACTTCCGGCACCGCATTCTTTACCTATGGACTGCTTTGGGGCGTCAATAACGGCTATCTCACAGATGCAAAATATCTTGATGCCGCAAAGAAGGGTTGGGATTATCTTAAGACAACAGCTCTACAGAAAGACGGTCGTGTTGGATATGTGCAGCCCATCGGTGAGAAGGCTATTCCTGGACAGGTGGTTGATGCCAACTCCACTTCCAACTTTGGAGTGGGGGCATTCCTGTTGGCTGCCTGCGAGTATACCCGTTATCTTGAGTCAACACATAATGGTGACAGGGCGTATTGGGTAGATCTACTTTACAAAATTGCCTATCCGGTGTTGAGCAATATGTCGAAAGGGGAGTTGCAGAAGAATATGCTTGTTGAGGTTAGCCCCAATTGGGACGGACGTAACATCAAGGTGACTTACATGGAGGCATTTGGCCGATTGATGGCCGGCATCGCCCCATGGCTTGCCCTCCCCGATGATGACACCGCCGAAGGCCAGAAACGTAAGGAATTGCGCGACATGGCTCTCGCAAGTTATAAGAATGCTGTAGACCCCGACAGCCCTGACTATCTGCTTTGGCGCGGACATGGACAAGCTCTTGTCGACGCTGCCTATGTGGCTGAGAGTTTCCTTCGTGCCTATGATGCTCTTTGGGTTCCTCTTGACGAAACCACCAAGAAACGATATATTGAGGAATTTACTCAGCTCCGCCGTGTGGATCCTCCCTACACAAACTGGGTTCTGTTCTCATCCACAATTGAGAGCCTTCTCGCGAAAGTAGGTGCCGAGTGTGATGAATACCGTGTCAACTCTGCTATACGTAAGGTTGAGGAATGGTATGTTGGTGATGGATGGTATGCCGATGGTCCAAGCTTTGCATACGACTACTACAGCAGTTACGTGTTCCACCCTATGTATCTTGAGACCCTTCAGGCTATGAAGGATGCCGGGAGATATACCCGTATCCATTACTCCAAGTATTATGACCGTGCTATCAAGCGCACACAGAAGTTTGCGATTGTCCTTGAGCGTCAGATATCTCCGGAAGGCACATTCCCAGTGTTCGGGCGTTCAATCCCTTACCGTATGGCAACCCTTCAGCCTCTTGCCATGATGGCTTGGTATGAGAAGCTCCCGGCAGGATTGACCAACGGACAGGTGCGTTCAGCCTTGACAACCGTTATGCACCGAATGTTTGACGGCAAGGAGAATTTTAACGAGGGCGGTTTCCTTACTATCGGTTTTGTCGGCAGACAGCCAAATATTGCTGACTGGTATACCAACAACGGTTCTCTATACATGACATCCCTCTCATTTTTGCCTTTGGGACTTCCGGCAACTCATCCTTTCTGGACAGATGCTCCCCTTGCCTGGACAAATCAGAAAGCATGGGGCGGAAAGCCATTCCCCAAAGACCATCATTGGGGTGACGGGCAGCAAATCAATGATCTTTTCTAATAGATAAAATAATGATATACAGAATAGCAGTGATTTCGCTGGCGCTTTTGGGCACCGGCGAGATTCTCGCACAACATCAGGTTAGCATATATAATCCCGCTCCTTCCGATAGGATAGGCGCAGTGGTAGAAATCCCCGGCGAAAAGATACTCAAATCTTTTGGTCGGGATTTTGTGGTTTCTGATGAAAGTGGAAATGCTTTGATTCAGCAACTTGCGTATGATTGTAAGATTCTTGTAGAGGCAGATATTCCCGCAAATTCTACAGTTATCCTCAACATTACAAAAGAAACCCCATCTGTTTCCGATACGATATGTATTGGTCAGGTGCGTCATGACTTGCAGGATGATTTCACTTGGGAGAACGACCGAAGCGGCTATCGCCTTTACGGACCATCATATCGTAATGGCGGTGGTAACGTGGCTGGATATGACATATGGACAAAGTCTGTAGACTTTCCGGTGCTTGCCCAAAGATATGTCGACCATTGCCAGTATGGAGTTTCCTACCATAAGGATTATGGCAATGGAATGGACTGCTATACGGTAGGGCGTACTCTTGGGGCTGGAATGAATGCGCTTGCACCGGATGGTGAGATTTCCTATCCATGTGCCTATGAGAAAGTGGAGATCCTTGAGAATGGTCCTCTGCGTATGACAGCAAGACTTACCTGCTATCCTGAAAAGATAGGCAATAATGAAGGGGTTGTAGAGGAGCGTTTGATGACACTCGATAAAGGCTCTTGGCTCAATAAGACGGAGGTTACTTATAAAGGTATAAATGAAAAGACACCACTTGTGACTGGCATTGTGGTCCATAAGCAGAATACACGAGGAAAATTTATTGACCCGGAGAAACGATATATTGCTTATGCCGACCTTACCGACAATCCCGACAATGGCAATGGAGTGATCTATATCGGCATTGTAAACGCTGAGCTGCCGGAGACAGTGGTCTATGAGCAATTTGAACCGGCTGTAGGGGATGCCGTAGGTCAAATTCTTAATAAGACATTCATTGCTCCGGATGAGACCTATACCTACTATTGGGGCTCCGGTTGGAGTAAGGGTGGAGTGAAAGGCATGAATGACTGGCAGTCAAAACTTGCCAATCATTATGAGAATTTAAGATATCCTCTTGAAGTGAAAGTAAATTAACGACCTATAAATTATGAATCTGAAAAAACTTGTGTTGATTGCCGCCACAATAGTGGCATCCAGCGGATTTGCCGTTCAAGCCGATGAGGCTAAGACAGGGTATCTCTTTGTCTATTTCACTGGCAATGAGAAGCGCGATGAGGCGGTGAAGTATGCCTTGAGCCGTGATGGCTTCAAGTTCACGTCGCTCAACGACAATATGCCGGTGATTGACTCGCGTCTGATAAGTGAGACTGGAGGCGTGCGCGACCCACATATCCTTCGCACTGAAGATGGCAACCATTTCTATATGGTGGTCACTGATATGGAGTCGGCAAAGGGTTGGGACTCCAACCGTGGGCTGACTCTCCTTAAATCTGATGACCTTGTAACCTGGTCTGCATCCAATATCAATATCCAGAAAAGATATAAAGGTAATGATGATTTGAAACGTGTTTGGGCACCTCAGACCATCTACGACAAGGATGCCGGCAAGTATCTGGTGTATTGGTCCATGCAGCATGGCAACGGACCCGACATCATTTATTACGCATATGCAAACGATGATTTCACGGATTTTGTTGGTAAACCAAAGCCATTGTTCATCCCCAAGAACAAGAAATCTTGCATTGATGGCGACATAGTGTATAAGGATGGCGTCTACCATATGTTCTACAAGACAGAAGGACACGGCAACGGCATCAAGAAAGCTACAACCAAGAAACTCACTTCCGGAAAATGGGAGGAGCAGGATGATTACAAGCAGCAGACGGATAAGGCGGTAGAGGGAGCGGGAACGTTCAAACTTATAGATTCCGACAAATACATACTGATGTATGATGTCTATATGAATGGGGAATACCAGTTTACAGAGTCTACAGACCTTGACAACTTTAAGGTGGTTGATTCTCAGGTGAGCATGGATTTCCATCCACGCCACGGCACAGTCATTCCCATCACAGAGTCAGAATTTCAGCGTCTGGAGAAGGCATTCCCCTCCTATCTCAAGGGTGTGAAGAATCCTATCCTTCCGCAGTTTCATGCAGACCCTGAGATTCTATATTCGAAGAAGAACAACAGATATTACATCTATTCCACCACCGATGGTTTCCCTGGATGGGGTGGCGCGTATTACACCTGTTACTCCTCAGATAACCTGAAGGATTGGAAATATGAGGGCGTTACACTCGACCTCTCTACCGATCAGGTTCCCTGGGCTGACGGCAATGCTTGGGCACCAGCCATTGAGGAGAAGATGGTGGATGGAAAGTATAAATATTTCTTCTATTTCAGCGGCAACCCGGTTGCAGGCGGTGGCAAACAGATTGGAGTGGCTGTCGCTGATGATCCTGCCGGACCCTTCAAGGCTATGGATGCAGCCATGATCACAGAGTCACCGGCGGGCAAAGGCCAGCAGATTGATGTGGATGTGTTCACTGATCCCCAGAGTGGCAAGTCATATCTCTATTGGGGAAATGGATATATGGCAGGAGCAGAGCTTAATGATGACATGGTGTCAATCAAGCCGGAGACCATCACAGTCATGACACCGCAAGGTGGCACACTCCAGGACTATAGTTATCGTGAGGCTCCTTATGTCATTTATCGTGACGGTACTTATTATTTCATGTGGTCGGTCGATGACACCGGCTCTCCGAATTATCACGTGGCTTACGGCACATCCAAGAATCCACTTGGTCCTATAGAGGTGGCGGAGTCTCCTATTGTGCTTCGTGAGAAAGGTGATATATATGGTCCTGCCCATAATTCAGTGCTTCAATTCCCTGGCACTGACGACTGGGCAATTGTCTACCACCGAATAAATCCAGCCTATATAAAAGGAGGTAAAGGCGTTCCCGGTGTGCATCGAGAGGTTTGCATTGACCGCCTCCAGTTTAATCCCGACGGCTCCATCATGCAGGTCACCCCTACGAAGTAACCATAGAATATAGTAATAGAAATAACTAATCCGGCAGTCATTAGAATGAGACTGCCGGATTCTGTTGTTTTGTATACCGACTGGATGCCAACATCCTTTATATCTGCCTCTGCAATCCCAAAGATATAGATTGTATGCCAGGTCTTGTACTGATAGAAACCCCTGCCGATGTTATATGGCAACTCAGTAGCGGAACCCTCAATGCCCAATGCTTCAAGTTCCTCAGCATAATATTCAGGAGTGAATGTGAAAAGCTCGTTATTGACATATACAGGGAAGACCGATGCGTATGGAGGATGTTGTGGTGTTCGGCCTGAGGGTTGGGGAGAGTTTCAAAAGAGAAGATGTCAAAGATGCCCTTGAGGCCGCAGACAAAAAGGCTGGGGAGAAAGCGAAATATGCCATCTCGGATGGTGCCCACAATCTTGGAGGTGGTATCAAAGACTATGGCGTGCAGCATTATCTTGATATCAGCCACACACTGGGAAACTGCATGAAGCATGTCTATGAGAAAGATGAAGACTTTAAGAAACTTACCACCAAACTTGGCAAGATACGCCTGCAATATCATCTCACCGACAAGGCCTGGCTGCTTCCACCGAACATGAGGACCATCGCCCGCTTTATGAATCTCTCAGACTGGGTCAAATGGGCCGACAGTCTGCTCGGATGCATTGATTCTCTGGAGAAGAAATATCAAGATGCCTACTCCTTCATAAAGGACTACCGACCACTCGTGGAGGAGCTGCTCGTTGATATCGAGGCTATTCGTCACGTTGAGGAAATTTGCAAGAACCAGGGTTACAACAAACGGACAAGCGCCCTTTGCAAGAGCTATATAATCCGTAACGTAATCGGTAACGCCAATAACCGCCGCGCCAGACTGGGTCTTGAACTTTATGATTATTTCAAGAAGCTTGACGAAGTGGAAACCAATGCTGTCGGCACTGCAAACATCTCCTCAGACATCATTGAATCAATCTTCGGAATGTACAAGTCAAAGCAATCACCAAACAAGCTTTACGGGATTACCCCCCCCATGGTGCTTTTACTGCCGCTTTATCCAAAAATCGCTGTCTATTCAGCTGATAAAAAACAAGATTTCAAAGTACGCTTGGCCAAAGTTAAACTTAAGGATATAGATATCTGGGCCAAGGCTAATCTATCCCGAAATTGGGTGAAAGACAGAGCCGATATGCTCAAAAAAGTGAGCTAAAATCGGAACATCTAACTGAACACTCTATCTACTTATATAATATGTCATACAAATGCGTTCGTATGTTGCCGAAGTGCGTTCTCCTAAAACCTCCCAATTTGCACTTACTTGCCGTTCTATGCCATTGGATTTTTCGGAAGGAAATATCAATGCCTTTGGGAGAAAC
>CAZRUR010000044.1:0-20880 GCA_964603335.1 uncultured Sangeribacter sp.
TTGTTGCTTAAAGATTTGGCTTTTTTATGCAATATTTAGTTGCGGATGTGAGGTGGTATTATTTTTCAGGGAATATGAGAAAACTTAAAGAAGTACGCAACTTCTTTAAAAAGAACAAAGAGTATTCTGTATATGGCTCGGATGAGAACGCAGTCCTTAGTGCAGATGTAGCCGAATCAGGTTCTACTCTGAATGTACTAATTAAGGAACTTAATGAATACACTCGAAAGAACCATGGTACCACAGACTTTTCTGTTATCCAAAACAAGACAGACCGTAAAATCAATGTGATGTATGAAAATGCCACTTCAAAGTTGGCATTCCCTACATACATTGGTCTGATGGGTACTTTCCTTGGTGTTTTTATCGGATTGTGTTCTTTTAACTACGGTCTATATACTTCAACAGATGGAATCACCGATAACGCAATCTCTAATCTTATTTGGGGTGTCCTCGTCTCCATGGGAACCAGTTTTATCGGTTTATTATTGACTACAATCTCGAATCATAACGCTGCTGAAACACAGAAAATTGTTGGTGAGGATAAGAATGAGTTCTTTGAGTTCATTCAAAATGAACTTATGCCGATTCTTGGTGTAAGCATGGTTGCTGCACTTAATAAACTTCACCAAACAATAAATTTGTTTGAGCCGTCATTCAACCGAGTAATCGGCCGATTCCAAACTACGTTTGACACCTGTACACAGCGTTTCGGCGATGCATTTGAACAAAATGTAACAGTCGTCTCAAAAGCTGTCCGTGTAATGGGAACAAATATGGACAAGATTAATCAAAACGTTGACCTGCAAGCTCAACTTCTTAGAATTTTGCGCTCTCGAGGCGTTGTGGAATCTTTGGATGCCTTTGTTAAGGCAGCTCAAAACTTCGACCATGTCACTAACGCTATTCAGCGTTTTGAGGCGATTCGCGAAGAAATTGCAAAAGCTACAATAGATTTGGTTAATACTCAACGCCGATATAATGAATCACTGGAAACTCCTCTTACTGTTGCAAATAAGATTAACCAAATTCTCTCTCGCGTAACCACCTTTGAAAAGAGCATAGAGGCTCTCGGACGCAATATTCAGCAGACCGACCTCCTTGGCAATACGGAGGTTGAGGCACTTAAAGATGCTATTAAAGCTATCAAGATGAAGCAAAAGATTGCCGTTGAAGCCATGGAAATGTCTGACGGCCATCTTGAAAACATCTTTAAAATGCAGTCTGAATCAATCGCCAAGCTTGGTCATGTTTACGAGACTAGTCTCGCAGAATATGCGCAGAATTTTGAAAACATTCTTGAGGGTCTTGGAATTGAAATGCAAGAGCGTAGACGCGAAATTGTTGCAGCCATAGAGGAAAAATTCTCTCTTGAACAAATTCAGCAAGAGTTTGCAAATCTTTCTCAACTTACACACCTCAGTAAGTTGGAGTCGATTGAAGCAATGCTTTCATCTATCAATTCCAATAGTTCTCGTAAGGATGTTGAGAAAACTCTCGCAGCCACTCGTTCTGAGGTTAAGTCAATTCGTAAGACCCTCAATGAATTAATGGAAGAAGCTAAGAAAAAGCCTAAGGGAGAAGACACCTCAAAAGGTGGTTTCTTAAATGGTATTTTCGGATACAAGAAATAATATATGGATAATCGCAATAGTAAATCAGCTTTTTGGCCAAGCTATGTGGACATTATGACCACATTGTTCGCCATTATGCTTGTGCTTTTTGCGGTATCATATAGCCGCTTCAAAATCAAGCAAAAAGAACTTGAAGAATTCAAAGACAAGTATGAGGAAATTATGTCTATCTACAAGGCTGTAGATAATATTGACCCCGAGTACTTCGAGTTCAATAAAGAGTACCTCAAACATATCTTTAAAATTCAGGTTAATTATCAGAAAGGTAAATTCTCCCTCGATAATCTCCTGCAAGATGATCCTCATTCATCAGAGTACAATCTTGCCGAGGCTAACAATATTCGGCAGCAGATTAAAGATGCTGGAGAAGAAATTAAGCATACAATCCTTAATCTGCAACAGAAAGACACCATTAGGACTGATATTAAATATCTCGTCGTTATTGAGGGCCAAGCGTCAGCCGATGGATATCATGTTGATGATTATTTTAATAATGACGTTTTGAGCTATCAACGCGCATTAAAATTACATGAATTTTGGCGCGACCAAGCTGGCATCGATTTTACAAAAATGGATAAGTGTGAGCTGGTCATTGCAGGTAGTGGTGAGGGTGGTGTCCCTCGCGCGCCGAGAATTAGCGATAAAGACGATACGAAAAACCAACGTTTCCTTATCCATATAGTGCCTGTTATTGGAGACATACATTTAGACCCTAAATTTGTATCAAAATAAGATATTCACGAAGGACATACAGTAGTTAGAAATAACTTTGTTGGCGTAGTAACACGATGCTTAGTTTAGATGATTGCAGAGATATACTAAAATCTACGGCAGTTGGGGATAAGTGCCGTAGATTTATGGATTAATCTTTGGGTAATTCTATAATGGCTGACGGATTGAAGCCAACGTTTTCTCCGGCAAAGACGTAACCGTGCGGATTGCTGACGAGGCGGGTGTTGCCGATAAGGAAGTCGGAGCTGTGGTGGGCATGGCCGTAGATCCACGCGTCGATGCGGCTGTCGGCAATATAGTTCCCAAGCTCAGTTGCAAAAGCCATATTGAGAGGGTCTCCTACATAGTCTTTGTGGATGGCAGCATAGGTGGGCGATGATGCGTTACCACTACTATCTTCCCGGCGGTGCTATCTTCGACTGATTTCTTGATAACGCGAGTTCGGGATAAGGAAATCCCTAAAAAAGTTGAATCGGCGACCTGAAAAAGTTGCCGATTCTTTTGGTAATTACAGCATGGAGCAACTATCGGAAGACAAAAGACCATCCTTATATAATAGGTGACTTTGTATGGACCGGCATCGATTATATTGGTGAGTCTGGCATCGGAAGATGGTATTATGAAGGGGATGTGCCGGGAGAACATTATGAGCGCCCCCTATATCCATGGCATGCAGCCTATTGTGGGGATATTGACCTTACAGGCTTGAGGAAGCCCATCAGCCATTACCGCTCCATGCTCTGGAATGAAGATGCCAACACTTCCGACCTCACATATATAGTTATTGAGATGGTTGACGATGAGGGCAACCTTGTGCCATTGGCTGATAATGTCGTCACAGTGGAAGTGGATGGTAAAGCAACTCTTCAGGCACTGGGTAATGCCGACATTAAAGACAACGACCCTTACTTCGACTCAAAGCATAAAGTATGGAAGGGGAGGGCACTCGCTGTTGTCCGCAGCAATGGACAAAAAGGCGCATCTACAGTAAAGGTGTCTTCCCCAGGCCTGAAAACCAAAACCGCGAGACTCACATCAAGATAGTGGTTATCTAATAACCCTATCCCCACTCCTTAGAGCATAGACAGGAACTCGTCTTCGGGGATCATTGGGATGCCGAGTTTTTCGCATTTCTCACGCTTTGCTGGACCCATATTCTCTCCGGCAAGCACGAAACTTGTCTTCTTGGAGATGCTGCCAGCATTTTTACCACCCTCCCGCTCAATGATATCCTTATATTCATCACGAGAATGATGGGCGAAAGTGCCGGAAATGACGATAGTCTTCCCTTCAAGGGCATCCCCTTTTGGAGCAAGCTTGTCTTCCGACAAGCTCATCTGCACACCAGCCTCACGCAGACGCTGAATATTGTCAACACTGACAGGGTCACGCAGATAGTCATATATACATTTCGCAATGATAGGACCGACATCCGGAATCGCTGTCAACTCAGCCTCCGACATGGCAAGCATGTTGTCCATTGTCTTTACAGCAGACGCAATACGTTTTGCTGTGGTTTCCCCAACATTAGGAATCGACAGGGCATAAACGACTCTCTCAAACGGCACTGACTTCGAAGCCTCTATGCCATCCAAGATACGTTGCGCTGATTTCTCGCCCATTCGGTCAAGAGCCATCAACTTATCAGCAGTAAGGTCATAAAGGTCAGCGATACGCTCCACAAGCCTGCAGTCGAACAACATCTCCGCTGTTTCCTCACCTATGCCGTCGATATTCATCATGCGGCGGGCACAGAAGTGCTCAATCTTACCCGTAATCTGCGGTCGGCAACCATAATGATTTGGGCAACACCAAGCCGCCTCACCGAAGATACGCACAAGGGAAGTGCCACACTCCGGACAATTCTTGACGAATTGAATCTTGGGAGCGTCTGGCTGACGTTTAGAAAGCTCAACACCAGTAATCTTCGGAATAATCTCACCACCTTTCTCAACATAGAGCCAGTCACCTTCATGAATGTCGAGTTCCTGGATGATATCATCATTATGCAAAGATGCACGCTTAACAATTGTTCCAGACAATAGAACAGGCTCGAGATTTGCCACAGGAGTGACGATACCCATCCTTCCCGTCTCAAACGAGACGAAACGCAGCGGTGTGCAGGCATTCTCAGGATTAAACTTGAAAGCAATCGCCCAACGTGGAGATTTGGCAGTGTAGCCAAGGTTGAGCTGCTGACGAAGGTAGTTAACCTTAAATACCAGGCCGTCAGTAGCAACAGGCAATTCCTTACGCTTAACATCCCAATAGTTGATAAAATCATTCACCTCTTCGAGCGAATGCAGTTTCGTCATAGCCTTCGACACCTTGAATCCCCAACTCCTGACAGCCTCAATATTGTCATAATGGTTGTCAAAAGGGAGGTCATCACTAAGGAGATAATAGAATCTTGCATCCAGATGACGTTTCGCAACCTCACGCGAATCCTGCATCTTCAATGTTCCGGAAGCCGCATTGCGAGGATTGGCAAAAAGAGGCTCCTCATTGTATGCGCGCTCTGCATTGAGTTTCTCAAACACTTCCCACGGCATAAGTATTTCCCCACGAATCTCAAATTCCTCAGGCCAGTTACCTGGCTGAAGTTGCAGGGGAATGCTTCGTATAGTCTTGACATTAGCCGTGACATCGTCACCCTGGGTGCCGTCACCACGTGTCACAGCCCTTACCAACCGACCATTCTGATAAGTGATAGAGATGGACGTGCCGTCAAATTTCATTTCTCCAACTATCTCAAAACTCTCATTGCCTATACCTTTCTTGACACGATCAAACCATTCGTCGACCTCTTCAATAGAATAGGAATTTGAAAGCGACATCATAGGACGTGCATGGACCACATGCTCAAAACCTTTGGTAAGGTCAGAGCCCACACGCTGTGTGGGAGACAATGGATCATCAAACTCAGGAAACTCTTTCTCGAGTGCCTCAAGTTGCTTGAGCATCATGTCAAACTCCTTGTCAGAAATCTCTGGGGAGTTGAGCACATAATAATTATGGTTATGGCGGTGAAGCTCCTGACGGAGAGCCTCAATCTTATTTTTAGTTTCTGATGAGTCCATGAGAAATGAAAATTGAAAAATGAAAAATGACAATTAAAAATCGGGATTAATCCAACAACCAACAACTAACAACTCAAGTAAGGATATTTGACATCCCAGAGGAAGAGGGCCTGGGGAGGCATCGAGGTTCCGGCAGCACAACGGTCCTTATTGTCTATAATCCTTTGGAATCCTTCAATGGATAGTGTACCTCTGCCGACATCTACAAGAGTGCCTACGACGGCCCTAACCATATTGCGAAGAAACCTATCTGCTGATATTGTAAAGACTATTCCAATATCAATGAATAAAGATTCCTCGATTGAATTTGAATTAATCGGTTGCCAGATTGCCTTTCTAACATCACAAATATTAGTCTTGGTGTCGGAATGGAGTTTTGCAAACGAGGTGAAATCCTGGGTATCCAAAAGCATGGCAGCTGCCTCATTCATCTTGCCGACATCCAAGGAGGAAGGGGAGTGCCATGAAAAGGGGTAAATGAATGGAGACTTCTCAAAGGTAACGAAATACTTATATGTTCGCTCAATGGCATCAAAACGGGCGTGGGCATCATCCGAAACCTCAATAAGATCATGGAATGCAATGTCATTACCCGCCAATCGATTGATCGACAAAAGGAATCTACCTTTATCTGTGAGTGCAGTAGGAACGTCAAAATGAGCATACATCTTACGGGCATGCACACCGGCATCAGTGCGTCCAGCACCGACAATAGATATCGGGAGACGAGTCACGATTGACAACGCCTCCTCAATCTTTTGCTGTACACCCACGGCATTTGGCTGCGATTGCCAGCCATGGAAGGATGCCCCATTATATGACAATTCCAAGAAATAACGCATCACTAATCGACACCTTTCTCTATACTTTGTACTCTATACTTTATACTTATTCTCAGTCTCTTTCCAGATAGGTTATTCCGTAAAGGCCAGAGCGATAATTGTTGAGGAACTGACGCCCCTCCTCAGGAGTGATGACTCCCTGTTTTATTGAGCGCGATACCCATGTCTCAAGATTACGCACGAGTTTCTTGGAATTATACTCCACGTAATCAAGTACATCAGCCACCGGCTCACCGTCAATAATCTGCTCTATCTCATAACCATTCTTATTGACGGAAATATGCACAGCGCTTGTGTCGCCAAACAAATTATGGAGGTCACCCAATATTTCCTGATATGCACCGACAAGGAACACACCAATATAGTAGTGTTCATTAGCCTTTAGACCATGCACCGGAAGCGAATAAGACATTCCCTGAGGAGAGACAAACCTACTTATCTTGCCATCAGAGTCGCAAGTGATATCTTGAATTGTGCAACGATGATTGGGTTTCTCGTCAAGACGCTGAATAGGCATGATAGGGAACACCTGATCAATAGCCCAAGAGTCAGTAAGACTTTGGAAAAGTGAGAAATTACAGAAATATTTCTCAGGGAGCATCTTGTCAACCTTCTTGAGCTCTTCAGGGGGATGCTTCATGGAGCGGGTAAGGTCATTGACATCACGCGCTACCGACCAGAAAAGTTTCTCAATCTGAGCGCGAGTGCGAAGGTCAAGAAGTCCGAGACTGAACAATTCCAGAGCCTCCTCACGAATCTGAAGTGCATCATGCCAATCCTCAAACATAGAGGTGGGATTTATACGGTCCCAGATGGTATAGAGTTCCTTTGTAAGCTCATGAGAATCCGGGTCAATCTCCTCGTTGTCATTCCATATAGGTAGGTGTGTTGTCTCAAGCACCTCAATGACAAGAACCGAGTGATGGGCTGTCAGTGAACGCCCACTCTCTGTTATGATATTAGGTTGTGGCAGACCATTCTTATTGCATACATCCACAAGGGCAGACACTGAATCATTCACATATTCCTGAATAGAATAGTTCATTGAATTCTCACCCATAGAAGAGCGAGTGCCATCATAGTCAACGCCAAGGCCACCACCTATATCGACAAACTCAATGCTGAATCCCATTTTCGACAACTGCACATAGAACTGCATCGCCTCACGTAGAGCATTCTTGATGCGTCGGATCTTTGTGATTTGGCTACCTATATGGAAATGAATGAGTTTCAACGACTCAATCATCTTGTTCTTCTCAAGGAATGAAAGGGCATCGAGGAGCTCGGATGAGTTAAGACCAAATTTGCTGACATCACCTCCCGACTCTTCCCACTTGCCGCTACCAGAAGAGGAAAGCTTTATGCGGATACCAATGTTTGGCATGATGTTGAGTCTCTTCGCCACATCTGCAATAAGCGTAAGCTCATTGATTTTCTCGACTACAAGATAGATTCGACGGCCCATCTTCTGGGCAAGGAGAGCCAACTCCACATAATCCTCATCCTTATATCCATTGCAGACAATTATAGAGTTGGAATCTGTATTTACGGCGAGCACAGCATGCAGTTCAGGCTTCGATCCGGCCTCAAGACCGATGTCATACTTATTGCCGTGACTTACAATCTCCTCAACAACCTGGCGTATCTGATTCACCTTAATAGGGTAGACAATGAAGTTTTTACCACTATAATTGTATTCATCCGCAGCTTTCTTGAAGCAAGAAGATATCTTCTGAATCCTGTTGTCGAGGATATCAGGGAAACGGAGAAGCAACGGAGCGGAGACATCACGGATTTTCAACTCATCCATGACCTCCTTAATATCTACCGGAGCACACCCCTCACGCGGAGTGACCTGCACATGACCCTTATCATTGATGGAGAAATAAGACAATCCCCAACCGCTGATATTGTAGATTTCCGTGGAATCCTCAATACGCCATTTTCTCATCCTTATATTTAGATTTTAATAGTTTACATTAATAACTCTACACACTCAACTCTACACACTCAACACTATCTTTATACTCTCAACTAATCACTGTTTCCTCCCCAATATTTCAAAACGCTCAACGATGATTTCTGTTCGTTTTCTTACGATTTTAAGACGGTCTTCATACTCCCTTGTGCGGAGATAACCCTCAACATACAATTGAGAGCCCTTTCTGACATACCTCTCTGCGATAGAAGCATTCTGACCGAAAAACACAAGATTATGCCATTCAGTAATTTCCGTGCGCGATGCACCTCTCACCTCATTTGTGGCGAGTGACAGATAAGCCACAGGATGATCCTTCTCCGGATATCTCACTTCCGGATCTGCTCCAACGTGTCCGAGCAATATCACTTTGTTGACTGACATATGGTTGTTGGTTTTTTAGTCGTTAGTTATTAGTTGTTAGAGTGTATTTGTTTGGCCATCAGGCAAACCATGAAGTCTGTTTGGAAGCAGGAGAAATTTCACCGCCGTAAACAGAGGCTTTCAGATGCAGACCAACTTTCTCATGAAGTGCAAAGAGAAGATTAAGCATATGCACAGCGTCGCCAGCTCCACCTCGCATAAAGGCATCTGCCACTGCATTTATCTCAATCAAGCCAGCCCCGGGTTTACAGAAAGAGACAACACATTTCTGGGTGCCTTGCACCTCTTTCTCCGACACTTCCTCCATAGTCATAAATGTGAAATTATGGTCGTCGTAGATTGCTTCGAAGAATTTGTCGACCTCCATGGCAGAAAGTGGACACTTCATTGAAACTGTCGCCCTAATGCCACGTTCGGTTGAGCCTTTCTTAAAACGCACATAGACATTGCCATTGAAGCCAGTCTGGTGTTTCCTTAACTGTCTTAATACCTCTTCCTCAATCTTTTTAGGTTCTGGCGATTGGAGCGATGCTGGAGCGGATATTTCTATGTCGATGTCAGAGTCGAGAAGAAGATTTGAAGCGAGGGGATAAAGAGCGATCAAAGACACGGCAGCAGCCGCCGATGGCAAGATGGCTGTCTTTGCACCTCTGACAAGTGGTTTTCTATTTATCTCTGACAGGCCGTATTCCATGTCACAGTTTTCCCAATTTTCAAAACGTGAAGGTGAGAGGTTGATGACCCTAAGCTCAGGCCACTCCTCCAATCTATCCACAATGCGGCGACCCATCTCAGAATCATCAGTGATAAACACCGCATCAAGCTTGGAAGGATTTATTGAATCCGTAAAAGAAAGCACCCTTTCACCAATGAAACCGTGGTGACAACTGGTTATGTCTCTTCCGGCCATTCCCGGAGCGTAAAGAGAGATAATGTCCACCTCCGGATGATTGACGAGAATTCGGAGCAACTCCCCGGCTTGAGGAGAGTCAGCCCCAATAATACCTATCTTTATCATATCATATTAGATTTGATACTCTCAACCGGCAGGGAGAGTATGGAGGAGAAAATTTCTATCGACTGCTGACGTGATATGTCTTCACGCAGCACTGCAATTATGGTATCGGATCCGGGGATTGTGCCCAGGATCTCGGGATAATGCTTCATATCAATATCATATGCAAGTCCGGAAGCGTAGCCATTTCTCGTCTTAATCACCGCGATGTTGCGGGAAAATTGTATTGACACAAACCCGCTCTGATAATCAGCGTGTGGCAGGGCTTGGCCTGTGGTCAAAATTCTATCCTTCAGAGAGTCGCTATCCGGAAGGACATACATATAAGTTCCCCTGTCTGTTGGCACTTTCGTGGTGCGCAGCATCTTGAGGTCGCGCGACAATGTGGCTTGAGTCACCTTATGACCCTGCTTCAAGAGCAAAGAAGCCAACTCTTCCTGACTGGCAATGCATTGATTCTTAATCAGATCAATGATAACATCAATTCTTTTCTTTCTGTTTTTCATGATGGATTGTTTGGTTGTTCCCTGTTCTCGAGTTCAGACTTAATTTTAGCGGCCTCCTCATAATTCTCATTCTCCACGGCCTTTGACATTGCCTGCTTAAGCTGAAGACTTGTCATATTCTTGTATCCGGAATCTTTCTTTAATGTAGCCGGACGTGTGAAAGTATGGCTACCTGAAAGGTTAAACTCATTGGGTGTGGATCTTGTCTCTTCCGGTTCAAATCCAGATTCCCTGAGTACATCCTCAGTTGTGTAGATTGGTGCTCCGGTGCGTATTGCTAGCGCAACAGCGTCAGAAGAACGGGCATCTATCACATACGACACATTTCCATCAGAAAAGACAAGGTCGGCAGCAAAGACGCCATTTTCCAATTTATGTATGTTTATCTCCACAAGCTCAATGCCAAAAGCATTGAGGGCACTGACCATAATGTCGTGGGTCAACGGACGCGGAGTGTCAACCTCCTGAAGCTTACACTCAATGGCCTGGGCTTCTGGAAAGCCAATAATGATAGGGATTCGTCGGGCAGAACCTTCCTGTTGAAGGATGAGCGCATACACTCCAGACTCAATCTGGTTGTATGTGATGCCTACAAGCTGCAGTCTATATTTTTTCTCCATCTGCTATCTCTTTATTTTTATTGCGTTGGCGTTTCTTTTTATTCTCTACAGAAATCATCGCTGAACCGAGGCAAAGCACATGGTCGCGGCTATATACAATTGCGAATTGTCCGGGAGCAATGCCCTGCACATCGAAATCAGACTCAATCAGCAAATCACCATTCTCATTCCTTATCAATTTTCCATCAAGAAATTCAGGTGTGTGACGAGTCTTGAATGAAATTTCGACACTCTCTTTTCCATCATCTTTTGCCCCATAGAACTCAAATGGCGACATAGTGATCCAATTGGGTTCCTCAATGGGAATCGTGCGCCCATATTGAAGCCGGGTGTCATAACCATTGGAGACATAAATCACATTGTCTCTGACATTCTTCTTGACCACAAACCAGGGTCCGCCACTGAGTCCAAGCCCCTTCCTCTGGCCAATTGTATAGAACCAATATCCCTTGTGCACACCTATTTTCTTGCCAGTCTCAATTTCAATTACCGGACCCTCTTTCTCACCAAGATGTCGGGCAATGAAATCGGAATAGTCAATTTTGCCTAAGAAACATATTCCCTGAGAGTCTTTCCTTGAGGCATTTGGAAGGTCAGCATCTTTCGCTATGCGCCTCACCTCAGATTTGTCAATATCTCCAAGGGGAAACAATATGTGTGAGAGTTGGTCATATGAAATCTGGGCAAGGAAATCTGTCTGGTCTTTCACCGGATCTTTCGCAGTTGCGAGGAAATATTTTCCATCAAATTCTTTAACCGAAGCATAATGTCCGGTGGCAGTCTTATCGAAATCCTTACCCCAACGCTGTTCAAAAAAGCCAAACTTGATGAGTTTGTTACACATCATGTCTGGGTGTGGAGTCAAGCCCTTCTTCACCGTCTCGAGGGTGTAAGCCATCACATAATCCCAGTATTCCTTATGAAGGGATACAATCTTTAACGGCAACCCATATTTATGAGCGATAAGGGTGCACATCTCAATATCTTCCTCTGCAGAGCAATCGCCCTCATCGTCATCCATACCGATACGGATGTAAAACAGATGCAGGTCATGGCCTTCAGCATAAAGCCTATGCACCACGACAGCACTGTCGACACCTCCGGAAATAAGAACCGCTATCCTCATACCTCCTCGAGTTCTCCCTCACTCTTATTTTCAGTGTGAATAATATGCAGAGACAGGAAATAGTCGACAGATATTTTGCCCGGGCCTACAAGGAGCAGGAAGAAATAGATGCCGAGAAACATTATTGGAAGATATCCCTGCTGCTGCCAGTCGAGAAGATATGCAGCATCCGTGACATAATCATGAAGAAGATGATATTCAGCCATAATCATAGCCACGAAGGGGGGGATAATCATAAACCTTGTAAGGAAGCCCAGCATGATAAAGAATGAACACACCACCTCAATAAGAACCATAGACGTGAGAGATGCAGTCGAGGACATGCCAAAAACTGAGGGAAACACATCACACAACTCATAATAATGTGCAATCTGTCGCACACCAAACTGCATAAGCATAATCCCAACGAAGAAACGAAGGAAGAGGCGTCCAAGATTAGTATAGGAATAACCTGTAAACCGGAAATAAGTCCTCTTTATTAATTTTGACAAGCTGAATCTATACATCCTTTAAATCTATGATAAAAATAAGAACAACGGATTTATTTTACTGACTCCAATGCCTGATTAATTACAGACTCGAGATGGGCATTCTTGGCAACGATGTTGCCATCCGACCCCACAAACCAAACAGAAGCGAAATACTGAGTGGATTTAGCCCGCAAGTCTAAGTTGTCGGCTAAATTCTCTGCACATCCCACGGTCCATCCCTTGGGATAGTTGGAGACCTCGCTCTGCCAACCATCAATGTTATCAGGCACTATGTAAAGGATATTGATCTTACCTTTGTCAACGGCCTGTGTAAGCTGTGCATTTGTCTCCATTCTCAGGCGGGAAATTCGCCAATCTGCATCTGTCGGATTTCCAAAAATAAGGATAGTGGGTGTAGCCATTGGGAAATAAGTAGCCTCCTTCCCATTAGCATCAGTAAACTTAAAACTGGGGGCCTTGCTTCCGAGAGTAGAATTCTGCAAAATGAAAAGCTGTTTTGCATATTTCTCTTTTCTCTGAGCCTGAATCTTTTTATTCTTGATAAGTGCATCAAGAAATTTCTCATAAACCTCATCAATCCAGGCTTCAGCGCGGGGACCATATATGTTTTCTTCAGCCGCCTTGGTGAACTGAAGCATAAGAATGGGATTTTTAGACAGGGAGGCAATCAGCTTATCCACTGCCACGGTTGCCTTGTTCTTGTCAGAGAATCTCAATGGGGTAGAGAATACCTTGAAGGCATGGTTTAGGGCAGTCTGGTCGACAGCATTTTTAGTCTTGAAATCCATATTGTCCCAGAAATGTTCCACGAGATAATCAGATTTTTCTTGAAGTGAAGACATTTCTTCCGGGGCAGTTATATACTCAAAGAGAGGTTCTATTTCGATTATTTGCTGCGCGAAAGCCGGAGAGACAACAAACGCCATAAGGCAAAAGGCAACAGCCTTCACCAATCTGGAAGTTTTAAATTTATTTGATAGAAAGATTTTCATTCGATATTCTTGCATTATAATTATTTTGAATGATATTCGATAAGACCGTCCATAGGAGATTTTGAGATACGGGACACCCGATAACCCTGAGAAGCCACAGCCTCGCGAAGCACACGCTCGAAATTATAGGCAATGGAGCCGGTGAAACATACGTCAACAGAATGAGCACCCTTATACATTGACACATTTCTTCTCACAAAACGTGTAAGCTCCTTAAGCACCAAGGAGAAGATATAAGGATTCCAAAGGTTCTTGTGGAGGAAAGGCACAAAAGAGGCAAGGAATCTGTTAGGAGCCGGCTGTTTATAGACCTTGTCGAGGATTTCAGGAAGAGTGAGATGGTACTCCTCGAGGAAAGCGTCGCGCACATTCTCAGGCAATTGCTCCTTAAAGGCATCAGAGATAAGTCTTTTACCCAAAGCAGCCCCGCTGCCTTCGTCACCCAGGATAAAACCGAGGGATGGGATTTGCGAGACAATCTTTTCTCCATCATAGAAGCAAGAGTTGGAACCAGTGCCGAGAATACAGGCGATACCCTTTCTATCGCCAAAGAGAGATCGGGCTGCGCCCAAAAGGTCAGTGCTTACAAACGCTTCCGAGGCTGGCCAAATGCTGTTGAGAGAGTTTTTGATCTTGTTGCAGATTGATGGAGTTGCACATCCGGCACCATAATAATGGATTTCATCAATGACGATTCCGGTAGGCAAATCCTTATTTACGGAAGCAAAAGTAGAATTAATAGTGTCGACATCAGCGAGCAAAGCGTTGATGCCTTGGGTTGCAACAGAAGCCACCAATCCGGAATCGCTTGAGACAAGCGACCATTCAACGGTAGTGGAGCCGGCATCTGCTATGAGCTTAATTCCCATATTTAAATTGTGAATTGATTAGATAAGATTAATTTTAGAATTACCATCATAAATGGCAAATGTTATTTTTTGAAATGCAATCACAAAATTAATAAGAATTTTATAAGTATGCAAATATTTACGCCAACAAAGATAATTTGAGGGTTATTTCGCAAAAAATGGGGTTGTAAAGCAATAAAAAGACACCCTGGGATGGGGTGTCTCGCTTTTCTCTAATCTGCCACTTTCCCGGCTCAGTGGTATTTTCAAGTCATCCTATTAATTTCAGAAACCCTCGGGCTCACCAAAATTAGACCATTCACCAACAATCTGACGGAGTTCGGTATCGCCGATTGTACGGAGGTCAGTAAGGTTGACGTTGTAGCTTATGTTCAGGTAAGCAAGCAGCGGGCAATAGTTAAGGTCAAGAGTCTGGATCTGGTTGTTGCTCAGGTTGACTCTCTGGAGGAATGAAAGATTGCTCAAGTCAACATATGTGAGGTCATTCCATTCGAGGTTAACAAAAGCCAGAGTAGGAGTGCCGCTTACGGTGAAAGTGGTAAGGTCGTTGTAAGGAGCAAAGATATCGTTAAGAGCCTTTGCGTCATTCACTACGAGCTCAGTCATATGGTTGTCGTTGCAGGCAAGGGTTACAAGAGAAGGAAGGCCCTGGATGTAAAACTTGCTGATTCTGTTGCCTTGGATATTAAGGTTCTCAAGTTTTGCGAGGCCAGTAAGAGTCATACCGGTGAGGTCGTTATAGCCTGCATAGAGAGTCTTAAGATTCTGGCAATCGGCAACTGAAAGTTCCTCAAGACGATTGCTCATACAGTTGAGGTAGGTAAGGTTTACCGCATTTGCAACATTAAGTTCAGCCATATGGTTGGAAGCAACGTTAAGTTTCTTCAAAAGCGGAGTGCCTGAGATATCAATGTCAGAAAGACGGTTTTTGTTAAGTTTAAGCACCTGAAGCTGTCCGCAATTCTGGAGCAATAATTCAGAGATACGGTTCTTTGAAGCGTTCACTTCGATAAGCGAAGGAGCGTTCTCGATGGCGAGGGAAGCGATTTTATTACCGCTGACATCAACTTTCTGAAGGGCTGGGAAACTGTTTAGATTAAGAGTTCCGGCAAGATTCTTGCTGTCCCACTTGATTTCAGTTACGTGACCGTTTTCAACTTTGATGCCGGGCAGAGCTGCGACATCACTACCGGAGAAACCGAGTTCTTGGCCATTAGTGCTGCCATTGGCAGACGGCTGGTTTACGAAAGCCTGAAGGCTCTTGGCTTCACTTTTCGACAGATTCTGGCTCCATGCGCTTGAGAGCGAGAGAAGAGCAGCCAGAAATAAAATAGTTCTTTTCATAACTCGATAATTTAAGATTAAGAGAAATTTTTTATTTTTGTTTTATCTTTAAAACGCTCGAGTTACGATAAGGTTTAATTATTCTGAAGAAAGTTTGCTAATCAAAGATGGCATCCCAGTCTTTCCACACCGGGTCATAACCATGACTGATAATGGAAGCCTCCACCTCATGTGGAGAACGCTCGTCGGTCACCTCAAACTGTTCCAGAGAGTCAGGCACAGAAGTATAGCCACCCGGATCGGTCTTGCTTCCTGCGCTCATTGACGTCACACCGAGGGTCATCATATTGTCGCGGAATTTCGGCGCCTCACGTGTGGAATAAGAGATATCCACATCATGGTCGAAGATTCGGAATGCAAAGGTAAGCTGCGCCAATTCCTTGTCGTTGATGATGCTGACCGGCTGGAAACCACTTTCAGAGGGACACATCCTCGGGAAATTCACGGAATAACGGCTTCGCCAGTATTTCTTCTGGAGATAACGCAGGTGACGTGCCATCATGACTACGTCACCACGCCAGTCTTCCAGACCGAGTAGAGCACCGAGACCAATCTTGTGAACACCCGCCTCACCCATACGGTCATAACCATTCAGGCGCCAGTCGTAATGGCTCTTCATTCCCTTAGGATGATATTTCTTGTAAGCCTCCCGATGATAGGTTTCCTGAAAACACACCACGCCATTAAGTCCGGAATGGGTGAGCCGCTCATAATCGACTGAACGCATTGGCTGCACCTCAATAGTGAGATTATGGAAGTAAGGACGGCACACATGCAGCACGTTTTCCAGATATTCCACACCGCAAAGGGAGGGGTACTCACCTGAGACTATCAATAGGTTCTCAAACGGTCCCATCTCACGGATAGCCTTGCATTCTTCCTCAATCTGCGACATATTGAGGATTGTGCGTGCAAACGGATTATCATGGTTGAATCCACAATACACACACTTGTTGGTGCAGGCATTACCGACATACATCGGAATATATAAGGAGATTGTTTTGCCGAAGCGTTCACTTGTGAAATGCCGGCTCAGTTGTGCCATAGTTTCCAGTCGTTGTGAGGCAGCTGGAGATATAAGGACAGCAAACTCCTCTGGGGTGAGAGCCTTCTTGTTGGCGGCAGCCTTAGCGAGCACACGGTCGACATCCGCAAGCGTAGCATTCTCAACAAGGGAGATTGTCTCATCCCAGTCATACTGGTCAATCACGTCGGCAAATCCATGTCCGAAGATAGCATCGGGCGTTGGGTCAGATTTCATTTTTCGCATGATTCCGCAATGTCTTGAGATATACGCATCGCACAGAAATTGGGTCCGCACATTGTGCAGAACTTGTCGTTGGCATCAGGAGCATTTCTGCGAGATTCGAGGTAATACTGTTTAGCCTTCTCCGGGTCGAGAGAGATATTGAACTGGTCTTTCCAGCGGAACTCATAACGAGCCTTGCTGAGGGCATCATCACGCACGTTAGCACCGGGGAAACCCTTGCAAAGGTCAGCGGCATGAGCGGCAATCTTATAAGTGATGACACCCTCCCTCACATCATTGAGGTTTGGCAGCGAGAGATGCTCCTTTGGAGTGACATAACATATCATGGCTGTGCCAAGACTGGATATAATGGCAGCTCCGATGGCAGATGTGATATGGTCGTAAGCAGGGGCAATATCGGTGGTGAGAGGGCCGAGAGTGTAGAACGGTGCAGAGGCACATTCCTCAACCTGCTTTTCCATATTTTCCTTGATTTTCTGCATTGGAACGTGTCCAGGGCCCTCAACGATCACCTGCACCTCATGCTCCCATGCTCTCTTGGTGAGTTCACCCAGCACCTCGAGTTCAAGGAATTGAGCCCTGTCGTTGGCATCGTGAGTGGAGCCGGGACGCATGCCATCGCCAAGCGACACTGCAACGTCATACTTGTTGAGTATCTCACAAATCTCGTCGAAATGGGTATAAAGGAAACTCTCCTCATTATGTTCCACACACCATTGTGTCATAATAGAGCCACCCCTTGAAACACACCCGGTGAGACGCTCGCCAACGAGTTTGGCATGCTCACGGAGCACACCGGCATGGATTGTGAAATAATCCACACCCTGCTCGCATTGCTCAATAAGGGTATCCTTATATATTTCCCAAGTGAGGTCTTTCACTTTACCGTTCACCTTCTCCAAGGCCTGATATATTGGCACAGTGCCGACCGGCACAGGGCAGTTGCGGATAATCCATTCGCGGGTCTCGTGTATATTGTTGCCGGTGGAGAGGTCCATCAGCGTGTCGCCACCCCAATAGCAGCTCCATACTGCCTTAGCCACCTCCTCCTCAATACCGGAAGAGAGGGCAGAGTTGCCGATGTTGGTGTTTAGTTTCACAGCAAAAGCCTTACCAATAATCATCGGTTCAGCCTCCGGATGGTTGATGTTGGCAGCGATTATAGCCCTTCCGGCAGCCACCTCGTCCCTGACAAATTCAGGAGTGATGTAGGTCTTGATGCCACGCTTCTCATTGTCAAGGTTCTCCCGGATAGCCACATATTCCATTTCCGGGGTGATTATGCCCCTGCGGGCATAATGCATCTGGGTGACACGTTTACCTTCTTTGGCTTTTCGTGGGAGATGGGCAATCGGGAAACGGATTGCATCAAGCGTGGAATCATCACGGCGAGCCTTGCCATACATGCTGGTGATATCATCCTGCACGAATGTGTCATCTCGGTCGATAACCCAAGCCTCACGGTTGCGAGGGAGGCCCTTATTGATGTCTATCTTGATATTAGGGTCAGTATAGGGACCGCTGGTGTCGTAGACAGTTACCGGCTCATTTGGGGTTTCCTTCCGTTTGCCATTTTCATATGTCACTGTCGGGTATTGGTGAATCTCTCTCATTGCCACCTTGATTGGGAACAGTTTCCCATCAACGTAGACTTTGGTGGAATTTGGATATGAGGAGACATTGATGTTTTCTATTTTCATGTTGTATAGGTAAAAAAAGGGGTAGAAGGGTAAGATTCTGTAACTTGTAACTTGTAACCTTTAACCCAGTTAGTCGAGGAATGATGTTAGGGGAGAGGTGGCGACAGCGTGGGTAGAGACAGCGCCCAATTCAGCGTTATATGCACGTCTGCCGGCAATTACGGCCATACGAAAAGCGTCAGCCATCAACACCGGGTCACCAGCCACTGCAATCGCAGTATTTACAAGGACAGCATCGGCACCCATCTCCATGGCATCTGCGGCATGAGACGGAGCGCCCAATCCGGCATCAACAATCACCGGGACATTGCTTTGCTCAATGATAATCTCAAGGAGATCGCGGGTGACGAGTCCCTTGTTAGTGCCGATAGGGGCGGCAAGGGGCATCACAGCGGCAGCGCCCACCTCCTCCAAGAGTTTGCAGAGCACCGGGTCAGCCTGTATATAAGGAAGCACGGTGAAGCCATCGGCGGCGAGAGCCTCAGTGGCCTTCAGAGTCTCTATTGGATCCGGCATCAGGTATTTCGGGTCGGGATGTATCTCAAGTTTGATGAAGTTGGTGCCGAAAATCTCGCGGCTCATCTGCGCAGCGAGAATCGCCTCCTTGGCATCACGCACTCCGGAGGTGTTGGGAAGCAGCTGCACATTGTCGCGGTTGATATGGGTGAGCATATCGTCTGTAGCCTCATTCATCATGTTTACACGTTTCATCGCAACGGTTATCATCTGTGATTCAGAAGCCTTGATGGCCTCAAGCATCACGTCTGGTGATGGGAATTTACCAGTGCCCACAAACAGGCGAGAGGTAAATTCTCTGTCACCGATTTTTAGTATTTCGTCCATGTTGGTTGTTGGTTATTAGTTATTAGTTGTTGCTCTTAATTTTCTATTTTGGGGAGTGCGGAAACAAATTTTTCTGTTTCCTTCACGATATCGTCTGCGAATGCGATGGCACCGCTGACCGCCACACCATTCACGCCGGCTTCAAGAAGAGGAAGCACATCATCGAGTTTTATGCCGCCAATAGCCACTCTCGGAATATTAATCTCTTTTCCAGCCATCTCAAAGCATATCTTACGGATACCCTCGAGTCCAAGCACTGGAGCGAGATTCTTTTTCGTGGTTGTGGATGCATAGGGGCCAATGCCATAATAGTCTATGTCGAGGTTGCTTACAGCCACCACATCTGCAAAGGTGTTTGCTGTTACGCCAATCACGGCAGCCGGACCAAGAATCATCCTCGCCTTGCTGCAAGGCATGTCGTCCTTTCCAAGATGCACACCGCCCACGTTGAGTTCCTTAGCCAGTTCCACACGGTCGTCGAGCAGGAGGAAAACCTCTTTCTCCACGCATTTGGGTTTGACAGCCTCTACCACTTTCCGAATCTCATCGTCAGTGACGTCTTTCATGCGGATCTGCACCCAACGGCAACCACCCTCTATCACAGCAAACACCTGATCCTGGACAGGCACCTTACAATCTGTATTGGTTATGTACTGTAGCATATTCTTAAATGTAAAATTGAAAAATGAAAAATCATAATGAAATTTAAGGCCAGAAATGTCCCAGCATTGCGGCGCCGGAGAAACCGGCATCCCGCAGTTCCGGGAATTTCTCGGGAGTGACACCTCCGAGGGCTATGACTTTTCTCCCTGTCAGGAATGGTTTCAGTTCTGGAAGGCTGAACCTGCTCCGATAACCTGATTTTGAGATAGAGTCATAGATGGGGGAGAGGGTCACATAATCGTAATGCTTTGAGAGCGGAAGTTGTTCAATCTCATGGAGAGAACGGCTCACAGAGCGAGCGTTTTCAGGAGCGACGGGATTTCTGGAGTTGAGGTGGACCCCGGCGAGGTCAAACTGTGAGAGCAGTTGGAAATGGTCGTGAATCTTAATACGGCTATAAAACTCACTTGGAATTTTTTCTAACAGTTCCCTTGTCTGCTGCTCTGTCCAATCCGGTTTACGGATATGCACGATGTCAGCATCGCCATTCCTCAGGATGCCGCAGATACGGTCAGCCTCATTGGGGATAGTATCCGGAGAGGTTATCGCGATAACTATGAAATCACCATCAACCACCGAAAGCCGCAGATATTATTGTGACACGATCCATATCGGAAAGACGGGTGAGTCCCCAGAGTTCTTTCCTTATTATCTTATCGTTAAGCGCAATGGCAGTGCCTGTCGGCTTAATGTTTTTCCAAGCCACCAGATCCTCAAGATTCATATAATCTTTCGGGAGGGGTGTGGGGATGTTGTTGAGTATTATATTCATAGCGGTAGGTAAATTTAAA
>CAZRUR010000045.1:0-20599 GCA_964603335.1 uncultured Sangeribacter sp.
GTCGGACTGATAATAATAAGTGATTGAAAATGAAAAATTATGACCTTGTAAGTGAGAATCCGGAATCTACAGTAGTTGCCGAATTTGAACCGGGTTATTACAGTGCCGCCCAATATCAGAGTGAGGCGGAGATGGAGGATGACTTCATCAAACGTCTGACCCGTCAGGCATACGAGTATCTGCCAATAAATTCTGAAAAGGAGTTGATTGCAAACCTTCGTCACCAAATTGAACGGCTCAACTGTTTAACCTTTGAAGACAAAGAATGGGCTGATTTCTTCAAAGAATACATCGGCAACCCCAATATGGGTATCGTTGAGAAAACCAAAACCATACAGGAAGACAATGTTAAGGCCTGGACTCGCCCTGATGGCTCACTTGTCAATATCTCGCTTATTGACAAGACAAATATCCACAACAACTCATTGCAGATTATCAATCAGTATGTACCGGAGGGTGGTGTCTACGACAATCGCTATGACGTTACCATACTTGTAAACGGTTTGCCGCTCGTTCATGTGGAGCTCAAGCGTCGGGGCGTAAGCATCAAAGATGCGTTCAACCAGATTGACCGTTATCAGCGTGACTCGTTTTGGTCTGACAGCGGTCTATATGAGTTTGTGCAGATATTTGTAATCACAAACGGCACCCTCACAAAGTATTATAGCAACACTACACGCGATGCCGTAAGCAAAGCCAATCAGAAGAACGGCAAGGGGAAAGGGAAAAAGCAGACATCAAATTCCTTTGAATTCACATCATATTGGGCAATCCAAAACAATGAGCCAGTATATGACCTGATGGATTTCACCCAGACTTTCTTCTCAAAACATACCCTACTCAATATACTGACAAAATATTGTGTCTTTACTTCTGAGAATCTGTTGCTTGTAATGCGGCCGTATCAGATAGCTGCCACTGAGAAGATTCTTTTGAGAATAAAGACCTCCACAAATGCCAAGACTTTCGGTAAGCGTGAGGCTGGTGGCTATATCTGGCATACGACAGGGTCTGGAAAGACTCTCACATCCTTTAAGACAGCAAGACTTGCATCCCGGCTTGATGAAATCCAAAAGGTGCTTTTCGTAGTTGACCGCAAAGACCTTGACTATCAGACAATGAAGGAATATGACCGTTTTGAGAAAGGGGCTGCCAACTCCAACGGTTCAACCGCTGTGCTGAAAAAGCAACTCGATGACCCAAACGCCAAGATAATAATTACAACTATTCAGAAACTCTCAAACTTCATAGCCCGTAATCCACAACACAAGGTCTACGGTCAGCACACTGTCTTGATTTTCGATGAGTGCCACCGCTCTCAGTTTGGCGACATGCATAAGGCAATCACCAAGAAGTTCAAGAAATACCATATGTTCGGGTTTACCGGAACTCCCATATTTCCCGATAATACAGGGGCAATACGCAATGTGGAATTTACAACCACAGAGGGAGCGTTTGGTGACCAGCTGCATAGTTATACCATAGTAGATGCCATCCGCGATCAAAATGTGCTCCCTTTCAAAGTGGATTATATCCGCACCATGCGCGAGGAAGATGAGATTCTTGATGAGCAGGTGAGCAATATCGACCGTGAACGCGCACTTATGGCCCCAGAACGAATTACACTGGTCTCAAAATATATATTAGATCATTTTGCTCAAAAGACTCGCCGTGATGTAAGAAGCTATGCATTCTCACAACTTGCCAACGTGGAGGAGGTGGCGACGGCAAAAGACCGTAATAAAGTCAAGGAAATTAAAACCAAAACTCGACTCACTGGGTTTAACTCTATCTTTGCCGTTGCATCTATTCCTTTTGTCAAATTATATTACACTGAATTGCAGAGGCAGAACACTCTCCTTCCTCCAGATAAACAACTGAAAATTGCCACAATTTTCAGTTATTCGCCAAACGTTGACATTGAAGATGAGTCGCCTGAAGATACTAATGGTCTTGACCAGTCAAGCCGTGACTTCCTAGAAAAGTGTATCGCTGACTATAATGCCATGTTCGGCACAAGCTACGACACATCGGCTGACAAATTCCAGAACTACTACAAAGACCTGTCGCTACGCATGAAAAACCGTGAGGTCGACTTGCTCATTGTTGTGAATATGTTCCTCACTGGTTTTGATGCCACTACTCTCAATACCCTTTGGGTAGACAAGAACCTGCGATACCATGGTTTGCTGCAAGCATACTCACGCACAAACCGTATTCTCAATTCTATCAAAGATCATGGAAATATCGTCTGTTTCCGGAATCTTGAAAAAGCAACAAACGACTGCCTGCAGTTGTTTGGCAATAAAGATGCTGCCGGATTAGTACTGCTGAAAACCTTTGATGATTATTTCTTTGGCTATGACGATGAGCAAGGGAAGCATTATCCCGGTTGGAAAGAACTTATTGAAAAGTTGCTATCTAAATTTCCTCTCGGCTCTCCAATTCTTGGAGAATCTGCTGAGAAAGAGTTTATCAAACTGTTCGGTATGATTCTTAGGGCATACAACATCCTACTGACATTCGATGAGTTTGCTGGGAATCATATAATAACAGAGGATAACTTTGTTGATTACCGTGGCTTCTACAACGAACTTCACGACAAATACCGCCTGAAGAAAGGAGAATTTACTAATATCAACGATGATCTCGTTTTCGAAATGGAGTTGATGAAGTCTATTGAAATAAATATTGACTATATTCTATTCCTGGTCAGTCAGTTGGATGGCAATGAGAGTCATGACCGAGAAATTATCATCAAGGCTATAAAATCAGTGGAGGCATCTCCAGATTTACGCGACAAGAAAGAATTGATTGAAGACTTCATTGACCAGCATACACCCGAAAATGATGTGCACGACCAATGGCATGAATTTGTGCGTCAAAGTCAACAGCAACAGATTGAAGAAATCATCTCTTCTGAAAATCTTAAACGAGAAAAGACACTCGACTTCGTTAGCCAATCATTCCGTGAGGGTGGCATCAAGGATAGTGGAACCGCCATTGCCGAGATATTACCTCCAATGAGTTTATTCGGTGGAGCCGGAGCCAAACGGGCAGAAAAGAAGAAATCGGTAATAACAAAACTCAAAGAATTCTTCAGCCGATTCTTCGACATCTCTGGCGGAGAGTTCTATCGTCCAGAGTAAGAAAGCAAAGTTATGACAGACAAACAATATGCAGATATGCTTGATGCTCATGCACGATTTCCACAATCATGAGGAGAGAATTGTAGTGTTTAAGGAATGCGCGAATTGATATGATTTGCGCATTGTTGGTTTATTTGGGTCATCGTATGGGAAATATGTTTTATAACATATGAATTTAATTGACATGGTGATTAATGGGTGTTAATTTTACACCCAAAGAACGAAAAACTCAATAATCCAACATTTATGAAACATTTAAGAAACGCTGCGGCTCTTGGATCACTATTAGTGCTTGCCGCTTGCGGTAGCCACCCAGAGAGTGTGCAACTCACTAAGTCAGGTCTCAATCCTGAAAACTTCAAGGCTGAGTTCCGTGGGGACTCCACAGCCCTCTATACCCTTGTAAACGAGCAGGGTGTTGAGGCTTGTATCACCAACTTCGGTGGACGTCTTGTGTCGATGACGGTGCCAGACAAAGACGGCAACCTCAAAGACGTGGTGCTTGGCCTTGACAGCGTTCAGGCTTATTTCCCTGAGAACAACCTTACTGACTTCGGTTCGTCTGTTGGCCGCTATGCCAACCGCATCAACCAGGGACGTTTCACCCTCAACGACTCCACCTACCAGCTTCCACAGAACAATTTCGGTCACTGTCTGCATGGCGGCGGAGAGATGGGCGACCTCGGCTGGCAGTATCGTGTATACAAGGCAGAGCAGCCCAACGACTCAACTCTCCTGCTCACTATCGTTTCTCCCGACGGCGACAACAATTTCCCAGGCGAGGTAACAGCACAAGTCACCTACACCCTGCGCAACGACAACGCTCTCGACATCTCCTACACTGCCACCACCGACAAGCCGACAATCATCAATATGACCAACCACGCATATTTCAATCTGTCGGGCGACGCTTCTCACCCCATCACAGACAATATGCTACAGGTCAATGCCTCCGGCTACACTCCCGTCGACTCAACCTACATGACAACCGGAGAGATTGCATCTGTTGAGGGCACGCCATTCGATTTCCGCACCCCGCGCCCGGTTGGTGAGAACATAAAGGATTTCGACAACGAGCAGATCAAGAACGGCAACGGCTACGACCACAACTTCGTGCTCGACACCAAGGGCGACGTTACTCTTCCCGCCGTTGTGCTTTACAGCCCTGAGTCAGGCATCCAGCTTGAGATGTACACCAACGAGCCTGGTGTGCAGGTATATTCAGGCAACTTCCTCGACGGCACCATAACCGGCAAGAACGGTGTGGTCTACAGCCAGCATGCCGGAATCTGCCTCGAGAGCCAGCACTATCCCGACTCCCCCAACAAGCCACAGTGGCCATCTGTAGTGCTCAACCCGGGTGACACCTACAATTCAGAATGCATCTACAAATTCTCTGCAAAATAAACCTATAAATCTATAAATCTAACATTATGCAAGCTTTAGACTGGGTAGTAATCGCGATATTCGCGGTTGCCCTTATTGGAATCGTAGTCTGGGTGATGCGTCAGAAACAGAACAACGCCTCCGACTACTTCCTCGGCGGCAAGGACGCAACCTGGATTGCAATCGGTGCATCTATCTTCGCATCAAACATTGGATCAGAGCACCTCATCGGTCTTGCCGGCTCGGGTGCCTCCAGTGGAATGGCAATGGCCCACTGGGAAATCCAGGGCTGGATGATCCTGATTCTCGGCTGGGTATTCGTGCCCTTCTACACCCGCTCCATGGTGATCACCATGCCGGAGTTTCTTGAACGCCGCTACAATCCGGCCTCACGCACAATCCTCTCCGTCATCTCCCTTATCAGCTACGTGCTTACAAAAGTGGCAGTCACTGTCTACGCTGGTGGTCTCGTGTTCCAGCAGGTGTTTGGCATCGACAAACTCTGGGGAATCGACTTCTTCTGGATTGCAGCCGTAGGCCTTGTGCTTATCACAGCAATCTACACCATTATTGGTGGTATGAAATCAGTGCTCTACACATCAGTGCTCCAGACACCTATCCTGCTCCTCGGCTCACTGATTATCCTTGTGCTCGGTCTTAAGGAACTTGGCGGCTGGGACGAGATGATGCGCATCTGCTCTGCTGTTGAGGTGAATGAGTATGGCGACACCATGACCAACCTTATCCGCGACAACCGCGACGCACAGTATCCATGGCTCGGAGCCCTGATTGGTTCTGCCGTCATCGGCTTCTGGTATTGGTGTACCGACCAGTTTATCGTTCAGCGCGTTCTTTCCGGTAAGAATGAGAAGGAGGCACGCCGTGGTACAATCTTCGGAGCCTATCTGAAACTCCTCCCTGTGTTCCTGTTCCTCATCCCCGGCATGATTGCTTTCGCTCTCAACCAGAAACTCGGCTCATTCCTTCCATTGGATCCCAACACCGGAGCAGTCATCACCGATGCTGCCTTCCCAACTTTGGTTGCGAAACTTCTCCCTGCAGGTGTTAAGGGTCTGATTGTTTGCGGCATTCTTGCTGCCCTCATGAGTTCTTTGGCTTCACTCTTCAACTCATCCTCAGCACTCTTCACCATCGACTTCTACCAGCGATTCAAACCGAACACTCCTCAGAAGAAACTCGTTGCCATTGGTCAGGCAGCCACTGTAGTAATCGTGATTCTCGGCATCCTCTGGATTCCAGTGATGCGTTCAGTAGGCGATGTGCTTTACCTCTACTTGCAGGACGTTCAGTCAGTGCTCGCTCCGGGTATCGCGGCAGCATTCCTCATGGGTATCGTCTGGAAACGCACATCTGCCAAGGGTGGTATGTGGGGTCTTATCGCTGGTCTTGTGATTGGTTGTACCCGTCTCGGTGCAAAGATCTACTACAGCAACGTTGACGCAGTCTCCACTGACCCGAGCCTCTTCCAGTATCTGTTCTTCGACACCAACTGGCTCTTCTTCTGCGGATGGATGCTACTCTTCTGTCTCGCTGTAGTGTTCGTTGTCAGCCTTTGCACAAAGGCTCCCGACGAGCGCAAGATCCAAGGCCTTGTGTTTGGCACCTCCACTCCCGAGCAGCGTCTCGCCACTCGCCAGAGCTGGAATGCCTGGGATATCATCCACACAATCATTATCCTTGGAATCACCGTTGCATTCTACATCTATTTCTGGTAATAATTGGTAAAAGGTTTCCATTGGAGGCAGACTCCCTCCAATGGAAACCAATAACCCAAACCTTTAATAATTGGGCCAATAAATATGTCAATTAAACCAGTAGCCTATTCCGGGATTCCCCGATTTCATGTCAGTGTAGACTGCATCATCTTCACAGTGATTGGCGACAAGCTCAACATCCTACTTGTGAAGCGCGATTTTGAGCCAGAGAAAGGGAAATGGTCACTTATCGGCGGTTTCGTCAATGAAGATGAGAGTGTCGACCAGGCAGCCCGCAGGGTGCTAAACGAATTGACAGGTATCGACAATGCCTACATCCGTCAGGTTGGTGCTTTTGGAGAGGTGAACCGCGACCCGGGGGCAAGGGTTATTTCTGTGGCTTATTTCGCATTGCTCAACTACGCCGACGTCAATCAGGATGAGGTGAAGAGACTGAAAGGGGAGTGGGTAGACGTAACCGAGCTCCCACCATTGGGTTTCGACCATCCTCAGATGATCCAGATGGCCATGGATAAGATGCGCAAAAAGATTCTTTCAGACGACCTGGTATTCAACCTTCTTCCCGATCTCTTCACTTTGACACAGTTGCAAAACCTTGTGGAAAAGGTTATCGGGAAATCACTCGACAAAAGGAATTTCAGAAAACGCATCACCGAAAGTCCCGACATTGTAGCCACTGAATATATCGACAAGGAATCATCCCGACGCGGCGCACGTCTCTACCGATTCATCGGGCAACGGCCGGAATGTAAGCGAATTAAGGAATAGGACTCATCATAATCAAAACAGACAATAAATATGCTTGAAAAATTAAAAGAGGAGGTTTGCAAGGCTAATCTTGACCTCGTGGCACACGGACTTGTGATTTTCACATGGGGCAACGTGTCTGGCATCGACCGAGAGAAAGGGCTCGTTGTGATCAAACCCTCCGGAGTAAGCTATGACAATATGAAACCGGAAGACATGGTGGTGGTTGACCTCAACAGCGGAGCTGTGGTGGAAGGTAACCTAAAGCCATCATCTGACACTCCGACTCATCTCGCCCTCTACCGTGCATTCCCGGAAATCGGTGGCGTGGTGCACACCCATTCAACGTATGCCACAGCATGGGCACAGGCCGGGGTGGATCTTCCAAATATCGGAACCACCCATGCCGACTATTTCCATGACGCAGTGCCCTGCACCCGCCGCATGACTGAGGCAGAGGTAAACGGCGACTACGAGCTGGAGACCGGCAATGTTATCGTGGAGACTTTTGAAGGGCTCAACCCAGTGCACACTCCCGGTGTGCTTGTGGGCAACCACGGACCTTTCACTTGGGGTAAGGACCCACATGAGGCTGTCCACAATGCAGTGGTGCTCGAGCAGGTTGCCAAGATGGCGTTCATATCCTTCTCAGTCAACCCATCATTGACCATGAACCCACTCCTTGTGGAGAAGCATTTCAACCGCAAGCATGGCCCCAACGCCTATTACGGTCAGAAATAATAGTTAAATTTCTATAAGTCATTATGACGCTTAAAAATAAAGTGCTACTTAAAGCTCTTGTAATTGTTATAACTTAAGACGCTTTATAGCATTTCGCATTATAGCACTTATAGCAGAAAGAAAATAACAATCTTAATAATATCAATCATGTACGAAAACTATGAAATTTGGTGGGTGACCGGCGCCCAGCTTCTCTACGGAGGCGATGCCGTTGTGAAAGTTGATTCTCATTCACGTGCTATGGTTGACGGACTTAACAATTCCGGCAATCTTCCTATCAAAGTTGTATATAAAGGCACAGCCAACTCCTCTAAGGAGGTCAGCGACATCATGCGTGCTGCCAACAACGACGAGAAGTGCGTAGGTGTAATCACATGGATGCACACCTTCTCACCCGCCAAGATGTGGATCCACGGCCTGCAGATTCTCAACAAGCCGATGCTCCACTTCCACACCCAATATAACGCTGAGATTCCATGGAACGAGATCGACATGGATTTCATGAACCTCAACCAGAGTGCACACGGCGACCGAGAGTTCGGACACATCGTAACCCGCATGCGCAAGAACCGCAAGGTGGTTGTTGGCCACTGGACAGACCCGGAGGCACAGAAGAAGATTGCCGTATGGAGCCGCGTGGCTGCTGCTTGGGCTGACTCCCAGGATATGCTTATCTTGCGTTTCGGCGACCAGATGAACAACGTGGCTGTGACCGATGGCGACAAGGTGGCTGCCGAGCAGGTGCTTGGCTATCATGTTGACTATTGCCCCGTAAGCAAGCTTATGGAGTATTACAAGAAAGTTAAGGATGAGGACGTAGACGCTCTCGTGGAGACCTATTTCAACGAGTATGAAGTGGCAGACGACCTTAAGAACAAGGAATCTGAGGGCTACAAGAAAATATGGAATGCCGCCGCGGCTGAGCTCGCTCTCCGCGCAATCCTGAAAGACACCGGTGCAAAGGGTTTCACAACCAACTTTGATGACCTTGGCACAAACGACATCAACGATCCCAAATTCGTAGGCTTCGACCAGATTCCGGGTCTTGCATCCCAGCGTCTTATGGCTGAGGGTTATGGCTTCGGTGCTGAGGGCGACTGGAAGAGCGCTGCTCTCTATCGCACAGTGTGGATGATGTCGGGAGGCAAGGCTTGCTCCTTCCTTGAAGACTACACAATCAACTTCGACGGCAAGAACAGCTCACTTCTCCAGAGCCATATGCTTGAGGTTTGTCCGCTTATCGCTGCTGAGGATAAACCGCGTCTTGAGGTTCATTTCCTCGGCATCGGCATCCGCAAGAGCCTGACAGCCCGCCTTGTCTTCACTTCACGCCCAGAGCCGGGAATCACTGCCACAGTTGTTGACCTTGGCAACCGTTTCCGTCTCATAGTCAACGACGTGGAGTGCATCAAGCCGAAGCCAATGCCAAACCTTCCTGTTGCATCTGCTCTCTGGATTCCGATGCCAAACTTCGAGACCGGCGCCGCTGCCTGGATTCTCGCCGGTGGTACTCACCACTCCTGTTTCTCTTACGTTCTTACCCCCGAATATTGGGAAGACTACGCTGAGATTGCAGGCATCGAGATGGCTCACATCAACGCACACACCACAATCCCTGAGTTCAAGGACAAACTCCGTTGGAATGAGGTTTACTATATGCTCAACAAGTCACTCATGTAATCCAACACATCATGACTGAAAAAGCAAAAGCTACAATTGAAGAGGGTAAAGCCATTCTCGGCATAGAGTTTGGCTCTACCCGAATCAAGGCTGTCCTCATCGATGAGGACAACAATCCAATCGCGCAGGGAAGCCACGAATGGGAAAACCAGCTTGTAAACGGACTCTGGACCTACAGCACAGAGGCTATCTGGTTTGGTGTGCAGGACTGCTACCGCGACCTCCGCGAGAACGTGAAGAGCCAATATGGCGTGGAGATCACAAATCTTGCTGCCATCGGCATCAGCGCCATGATGCACGGATATATGCCGTTTGACAAAAAGGGTGCACTCCTTGCTCCCTTCCGCACATGGAGAAACACCAACACCGGGGAGGCTGCATCTATCCTTTCTGAACTCTTTGAGTATAACATCCCACTCCGCTGGAGCATCTCCCACCTATATCAGGCTATTCTCAACAATGAGGAGCATGTGAAGGATATCGACTTCCTCACCACACTTGCCGGCTATATCCATTGGCAACTCACTGGAGAGAAGGTTATTGGTATCGGTGACGGTTCCGGTATGATTCCTGTCGACCCGGAGACCAAGAACTATTCTGCCGCAATGATTGAGAAATTCAACAAACTCGTGGCAGACAAGGGCTATGACTTCAAGCTGGAGGATATACTCCCTAAGATTCTTGTGGCTGGAGAGAAAGCCGGCACTCTCACTGAGGAGGGAGCCAAGCGTCTTGACATCTCCGGTAATCTTAAGGGTGGTGTGCCTTTGTGTCCTCCAGAGGGTGACGCCGGCACTGGGATGGTTGCAACAAACGCTGTGAAACAGCGCACCGGTAATGTATCTGCCGGCACTTCTTCTTTCTCTATGATTGTTCTTGAGAAGGAACTCAGCAAGCCTCACGAGATGATAGATATGGTGACCACCCCCGACGGTAGCCTTGTGGCGATGGTTCACTGCAACAACTGCACATCCGACCTCAATGCCTGGGTCAGTATATTCCGTGAATACACTGAGTTGCTTGGGGTCCCGGTTGACATGAACGAGATCTTCGGCAAGCTCTACAACAACGCGCTCAATGGAGATCCTGACTGCGGTGGACTTATGGCTTACAATTATTTCTCTGGAGAACCTGTAACCGGGCTCACAGAGGGTCGTCCTCTGTTCGTGCGCACCGTCGGCAACCGTTTCAATCTTGCAAACTTCATGCGTGCCAATATCCACGCAGCCGTGGCTTGTCTTAAGATTGGCAACGACATCCTTTTCAATGAGGAGAAGGTGAAGGTTGACAGAATCACCGGTCATGGTGGTCTCTTCAAGACCCCGGGAGTAGGACAGCGCATACTCGCAGCCGCCCTCAATTCCCCGATTTCCGTTATGGAGACCGCCGGAGAAGGTGGCGCATGGGGTATGGCGTTGCTCGCAGGTTACCTTGTCAACAACAAGAACGACCGCAACCTTGCTGACTACCTTGAGATGGAAGTCTTTGCCGGCAATACCGGCACAAGCATATCACCGACAGAGGAAGATGTGGCTGGTTTCAACACCTATATCCAAAACTATCTGCAATGTCTCCCTATCGAGGAAGCAGCCGTAGCCCACAAACGATAATCAAATTTATTCTATAAAACTGAAATCGCCTTCCGGCTCGATGCTGGAAGGCGATTTTTTGAATCAAGATACTCCGTTACTGCTTGAAGAGAGTCTTGAGCGAGCCAAGAGAGGAAAGCACTGAGGTTGCCTCATAAGGCATGAAGACAGTCTTGCTCTGGTTGCCGGCAGACATCTCTTTCAATGTCTCAATATACTTCATAGCAAGCATATATGTGGCAGGGTCGGTTTGTGTGGCGGCAACTGCCTCAGCCACTCTCTTGATTGCCTCCGCCTCTGCCTCTGCGTTCAGAATGATGGCACGTGCCTCACCCTCTGCACGAAGAATCTCCGACTGCTTTATTGCCTCGGCATGATTGATTTTGGAAGTCCTCTCACCCTCAGAGCGAAGAATCACCGACTGCTTCTCACCCTCAGCGTTGAGAATCTCGGCACGGCGGTTGCGCTCTGCCTGCATCTGCTTCTCCATCGCCATGCGCACGCTCTCTGGCGGTGTGATATCCTGAAGCTCAACACGGTTAACCTTCACGCCCCATTTATTTGTGGCGTCGTCAAGGATATTCTGCAGGCGAGAGTTGATGGTGTCGCGAGAAGAAAGTGTCTCGTCAAGTTCCAACTCACCAATCACGTTGCGCAAAGAAGTCTGCGTCAGTTTCTCAATCGCGTTGGGAAGATTGTCAATCTCATAAACAGCCTTCTTGGGGTCTGTTATCTGGAAATAGATGAGGGCATTAATCTCAGTTGTGACATTGTCGCGGGTGATAACCTGTTGTGAAGGGAAATCATACACCTGTTCGCGCAAGTCAATAACCTTTGTGGCTGTCATGCGCACGATAGTGCGGTTGCCGATTGTGTTCTCGATGCGGCGTGTGTAGATTGTTTTCGGACGGTCGATGAACGGCACAATGAAATTCAGACCTGGTGACAAGACACTGTGGAAACGTCCAAGACGCTCAATGACACGTGTCTCTGACTGCGGCACCACTTTGACGCCGGCAGAGATGATTGCTATGGCGAGAAGCACTACCACCACAGCCAAGATAATTGATAATGTAGACATATGCAGAGTTGTTAGTTTTTAGTTGTTGTCGAGATAACTCGAGTTGTCTCGATTAATCTCGAGTTATCTCGGAATTTTCATTTTTCAATTTACTCTATCGGTTGGACGTGGAGGATGATGCTGTCGTAAGAGGTAACCACCACCTCGCATCCTTTTTTGATGGTCTCATCGCAAGAAGACTTCACTTGCCAGTTGTCGCCGTCAATACGTGCCCTGCCGAGTTGACCGGGGCGTATTTCCTCCGTCACAACAGCCCTTCTGCCAAGCAAGGCATCCATGCCAGTGCGGTCATCGCGTTTCTCACGTTTGTTGCTTTCATCATGCCAACGTCTGAACACCGGGATGAGCCATATGAATGCAATCACAGAGACTATCGCCAAGATAATCACCTGCCAGACAATGCTGACACCAAACCAAGATGCGACCAATGCTCCGACACACCCAATTGCAAGACACAGCGTCCATATCATCTGCGTCAGAACCTCAGTGATGACAAGCACGGCTGCCACTATGAGCCAAATAATCCAGATTTCCATAACGTTAAGTTTTTCAATATGCAAATATAATGAATTTTTACGAATAATCAATTATTTCACATAAAAAAGAGGATGCTGAAACAATGTCCCGGCATCCTTATATAATTCAAGAATGTATAACTTACTTTACCAGAGGGATATAGTCGGCATAACCTTCCTCTGCCATTTTCTCAAGAGGCACGAATCGGAGCGATGCAGAGTTGATGCAGTAGCGCAAACCGCCTTCCTCTGCCGGCCCATCATTGAACACGTGTCCGAGATGTGCTCCTGACGATGCAGACTTAACCTCAGTGCGGATTCTTCCATAAGAGGTGTCAAGACTCTCGTCGATCAGATTCTCCTCAATGGGACGTGTAAATGCCGGCCAACCGCATCCTGAATTGTATTTGTTTGTAGACACAAAGAGGGGAGTGCCGTCTGTGATATCCACATAGATACCCTTTCTGAATTCCTCGTCATATTCGTTGACGAAGGGGCGTTCGGTGGCGGCATTCTGTGTCACTTCCCACTGCAATGGGGTGAGACGGACCTTGAGATCCTCCTTGTCGGCGGTGCGTTTGCTCTTCAACTCCTTAGCCTCCTTAAACAAGGAGGGGTCTACATGGCAATACCCATTCTCATTCTTATAGAGGTAATCCTGATGATATTCCTCAGCAGGATAGAAATTCTTCAGCAGACCATACTCCACAGCCACAGGCTGCTTGTTGCGGCGCTGTATTGTGGCAACCTGAGCCTCCACAACCGGAGCATCCGACGGGTCGGTGTAATAGATGCCGGTGCGGTATTGTGTGCCGACATCATTCCCCTGCCTATTGACTGAAGTTGGGTCTATACTCTTGAAATAGAGTTTCAATAGGTCGGTAAGGCTCACCTTGCTGTCGTCGTACACCACCTTTACAGTCTCGGCTGCCTGGGTAGCTCCCGTGCAAACCTGCTTATAAGTAGGGTTTCCCACTATTGAATTGGCATAGCCGGACTCGGTCTCGAGCACTCCCGGCACTAAGGAAAACAGATGGTCTGTGCCCCAGAAACATCCTCCTGCGAGATATATTGTCTTTTCCATATACGGTTTTACCTCACCACCGTCTGTCACCTGACCAACTTCAGCGAGTAGTTCATTCCCGGAATCACAGATTGCTCGAAATCAGCATTGATATCCGGTGGCACTTAGGGAGTCACCCTTCAGATACACCTCCACAAGGTCATAGATTGGTGCCTGAACATGCCGCCATCATAAGCACTGCCAATGATGCAGCTCCCCAAAGCATCTTTCCCATAGTTATAATTTTTATGAATCCTCATTTTCTCAACGTAAAAGCACTTAAAATTATTATTGCTTTCGTTGATTTTAAATCAGGGATATGGTTAATAAAGCGCTAAAGTCTATCTTTTAGCCGCCAAGCACACCACCGGCTACACCTACAATCAGGTTGACTACCCAGCCAAAACCACCATCATGCATCAGTTTACAGGCTATCAAGCCTGATACCAATCCGATAAATATAAACCAAACAAAGCTCATAATTTCATCACCTTTAATTGTTAATAATGTTTCGATGAGAATAAAAGCCTCGAAATTCGGTGGCAAAAAGGATTCATCATGATTTGGCATGCCAAATCATGATGAATCCTCAAAATATTATTCTATATCTGGAATTTTAGAAAAGCGACCAAGCAACTGTGAGTCCTGCCATCACGATGGCAACCATACTCATAAGCTTGATAAGGATATTGAGCGACGGGCCGGACGTATCCTTGAATGGGTCACCCACGGTGTCACCAACGACAGTGGCACGATGCACCTCCGAGCCCTTTCCTCCGAAGTTGCCTTCCTCCACATATTTCTTGGCATTGTCCCAGGCTCCACCGGCATTCGCCATAAAGATGGCAAGCACGAATCCGGCTGAGAGGCCACCGGTCAACAGACCGATTACGCCGGGCACGCCGAAAATCAAACCGGTAAGGATTGGGGCCACAATAGCAAGCACTGACGGGAACACCATCTCCTGCTGTGCTCCCTTGGTGGAGATCTTCACACAACGTGCATAGTCTGGCTCTGTCTTACCCTCAAGGATACCCTTTATCTCACGGAACTGACGGCGCACCTCCTCGACCATATGCGAGGCGGCACGGCCAACAGCATTCATTGTCAAGCCACAGAAAAGGAATGCCATCATCGAGCCTATGAACATGCCGGAAAGCACTTTTGGGCTCATCAGATTCACCTCAAAATATGCCATGAAATCAGTGAAAGATGCCTGATGAATGTCGATGGCACGGTCTCCAATCTGAATGAATGTCTCGCCAAGACGCGCAAGGCCGATTCTGATTTCCTCAATGTAAGAGGCAAGGAGTGCAAGTCCAGTCAATGCAGCAGAACCGATGGCAAAGCCCTTGCCAGTGGCGGCAGTAGTGTTGCCGAGAGAGTCGAGGGCGTCTGTCCTGCGGCGGACAGCCTCGCCAAGACTTGACATCTCTGCATTTCCACCAGCATTGTCGGCGATTGGTCCGTAAGCATCGGTGGCGAGTGTTATGCCAAGGGTGGAGAGCATACCTACAGCGGCAATGCCTATACCATAAAGTCCCATACCCACGTTTGTAAAGTCAAATCCTGATGCAAACCAGTAGCTGAGAATGATGCCTACCACCACTGCAAGCACCGGGATAGCGGTTGAAACCATACCAAGACCGATACCGGAAATGATAACTGTTGCCGGACCAGTTGTGCCGCTCTCTGAAAGCTTGCGGGTAGGCTTGTAAGACTGCGAAGTGTAATATTCCGTTGCGCGTCCAATCACTACACCAACGATAAGACCAACCACTACAGAGCAGGCAATCAGTGCCCAGTTGGTGATTCCAAGAGCCCAAAGAATCAGGAATGTGGCTCCTACAATCAGCACAGAGCTAAGGTTTGTGCCAAGTGAGAGTGCACTGAGAAGCTGACGGATGTTGGCGTCTTCCTTTGTATGAACACAGAAGATACCCACTATTGAGAGCAGGATGCCCACAGCAGCGATAAGCATCGGGGCAAGCACAGCCTTCAGCTGCATTGTCTCGTCGCCGGCATTCATAAACGCGGCGGCACCGAGGGCTGCAGTTGCGAGGATTGAGCCGCAATATGACTCGTAAAGGTCAGCACCCATACCTGCCACGTCACCCACGTTGTCGCCAACATTGTCGGCGATGGTTGCCGGGTTGCGGGGGTCATCCTCCGGGATGCCTGCCTCAACCTTACCCACAAGGTCAGCGCCCACGTCGGCAGCCTTTGTATATATGCCACCACCTACACGGGCAAACAGCGCCTGGGTTGATGCACCCATGCCGAAGGTAAGCATCGTGGTGGTGATCATTGTCAATTTCTGCGGACCGGTTACGTCTACGAAATAGTCAAGGATAAGATACCAGAATGAGATGTCGAGAAGTCCAAGACCCACCACGACAAGACCCATAACGGCTCCAGAACGGAATGCCACACGCAAGCCGCCGTTGAGCGAACGCTGCGCTGCATTGGCTGTTCTTGCCGAGGCATTGGTGGCGGTCTTCATGCCGAGGAAACCGGCGAGACCGGAGAAGAAACCTCCGGTTAGGAATGCCACCGGCACCCATGCGTTCTGCAATTGGAATCCGTAAGCCATAATCGCAAACAAGATGGCGAGGATTACAAACACTATCCCGACAATCTTATATTGCTGCCGGAGATAAGACATCGCACCCACCCTCACATGTGAGGCAATCTTGGCCATGCGCTCCGTTCCCTCGCTCTCCTTCATCATCTTCACATAGAAGAATCTGGCGAAAAGCAGGGCTATCACTGAAGCCGCCGGCACAATCCAAAATAGGACATTTTCCATGATGTTTTATATTTAAAGAGATTTCTCATGTAGTAATTTTCTTTCGGCAACTCCTCTATCATTTTTGCAAGACGGTCGATATATTCGTGATACATATATAGAGCTGACGGATGCTGTCAGCCGGGGTGGTGGCAGTAATATTGGCTACAATACTATCCGCCATATGCTGACTCACTATGGCATATGTATTGGTTGGCAAACATAAGCCTGCGATTATCAGCATCAGGGATACGATAAGGAGATTCAGGCGTTTCATGATGTCTTGAATTAGTTATGTGCAGCCTCGCGCATTATAGTGGCTGCTTTGTGAAATAATTATGCAAAAGTAATCCATTTTATCTCAAATGCCAAATAATTCAGTGAATTTTTCACTTTACTTTCCACTTCACCTCATCGACATCGGGAATTCCGGAAATGGAACTCATAATTCTCTTCAATTCAGAGAATGAATGCACACCAAAACACATCTCTATAGTGACTATAGCGTCGATGGTCTCTGTGTTGTAGGTGTCGATATTGAGGTTAAGTTTATTTGAGATGCAATCCACAAGGTCCATAAAAAGATGAGGGCGGTCTATTGCCTTGACGGTCACAACTACGGGATATAGCGTCTTGTCTGGCTCATAGTCTACACTCACGATATCATCGCCAAACTGAGAGGCAAGACGAATCACCACGGGACAGCCCCGCTTATGGAGCGTGAGCTCCCCGAGCTTGCTGCGGAATCCGATCACCTCCTCCCCAGGAATGGGAAGGCAGTGAGGACAACGATGGAATTTTGGCTTCGGCAGACTCTGAAGATAACTCTCAATGGCATTCTTAGCCTTATATGAGATTACACTCTCAAGACGGTCGGGAGTGGGCTCCACATCCTTGTCAGGGAAAATCTCAACCACATCTCCTCGCCTTAGGGGAGCCTTTACCGAGGAGAGAAATCCGTTGATTCTTGCATACTTGGCATGGTCGCCGAGTTCTCTTGAAATCTCATATGCAAAATCAAGCACCGATGATTTTTGCGGCAACACCACCGACTCTCCGCTCGGAGTGAACACCATGATATCGTCGTTATAGAACGATGCTGTCACCTTCTCCATGAAGTCTATCCCAACCTCATGGCTGCCGATGTCGCTCAGCACACCCCTAAACTTGTCAATCCATCGCGCTATATACTCCTGGGTGAGTCCGGCACGATAGCCAAGACGGGAATTACATACCATCCTCTCGCTCGAGATATGCACCTCCTGCCATCTTCCGAAGTCGGCAAGCAGTTTCACATGGAAACTCTGGTAGCCGTTCTCTTTGGGTGAGTCTATGTAGTTGGAGATGCCTCCCGGTTTCTCGCTGAAGACATCTGTCAAAATGGAATATACCTTCAAGACAATTGCCTTTTCATCAGCCCCCTCGGGGGTCTTGAAAATAACGTCGGTGAAATGTCGGTATTTCAGGTGATTGAAATCATCGCCAAACTTTTTCATCTTGCGCCATATGCTGTAAGGCTCCCGATATTCCACTGCCACGCATGTGAAGATACCAGCCTCCGCAAGTGTGCCTTCCACTTGCGAACGAAATCGCTCAAGACGTTCTTTCTGTTGCTCCTTGTCGTTGGCTATGAATGTGGCTATCTCCTCATATTCATGAGGGCAACGGAACTTGAAACTTAGATTCTCAAGTTCTGTCTTGACGTGATAGAGTCCGAGGCGGTTGGCAAGTGGAGCATAGAAATAGTCGGTTTCCCCGGCTATCTTCATCTGCTTGTCTGGGCGCATAGAGGAGAGTGTGCGCATATTGTGCAGACGGTCCGCGAGTTTTACCATTATCGGACGGATATCGCTCTGCATCGAGTTGAGTATCTGGCGGAAATTATCCACCTGTTTACTCATGTCATAGTTTTTCTTCTCTTTTTTGGTAAGGACATTGACAAGGAAAGCCACATCATCTCCAAATCTCACGCGGAGCTCCTCAAGAGGGTGGGGTGTGTCTTCCACCACATCATGCAGGAACGCGGCAATCACTGAATTTACGTCGAGATGAAGTTCCTCTGCGGCAATGGATGCCACAGCTATTGGGTGAAGGATATAAGGCTCGCCGGTCTTGCGTACCTGAGGCGCGTGTGCCTCCTTCGCCAACTCAAAAGAATCGCGCAAACGGAGCATGTCCGGTTCCGACACATGCGGCGCCATCACGTCAAAAACATGCTGTGCCTTCTCTTCTATTATCTTGTCGTAATCTTTGGTCTTCTTGTCCTCGTTCATCTTTGCTTACCTTTGCTTATTTTAAACTGCAAAAATAGAGATTTGACCGTAAATTCACAAACAATTTAAAACAAAAAATCAGAGGAAATGGGCAACGAGGATAAAGGCGATGAGTACGGGTGCGGCATAGCGCACAATGAAAAGCACAACCGGCACCCATGCACCCCCTATACTGCCATTGTTGGTGAGTTCATTACGTATAAAACTCTTAGGCATTGCCCACCCTACGAATACACAGGTGAAGATTGCTGCTATCGGAAGCATTATGTTGGTGGCGGTGTTGTCGAGGAAATCAAAGATGTTCATTCCGAAGATCTTCACATCGGAGAGCAAACCCTGAGAAAGAGAGCATACTGTGCTCAGAAATATGAGTGGCACCATAACCCAGACACAAGCCTTCAGACGCTTCATACCGAAATGGTCTTGCATAAACGCTATCGACACCTCAGCCAATGAGATGGTTGAGGTCAATGCAGCCACCATAAGCAACAGGAAGAACAGCGACGACCACAGGCGAGTCAATGGCAATTGAGCAAACACCTCAGGAAGGGTCACAAACACCAATGTGGCACCCTCAAGGCCCTCTCCGGCAAGTCCGAACGACATCACAGCCGGGAAGATGATGAAGCCCATGAGCAACGCCACAAGCATGTCGAGAAACGACACGGTGAGGGAGGTGCCGAGCAGGTTGGTATCCTTCGGATAATATCCTGAGTATGTTATGAGTATACCCATGCCAAGGGATAGGGAGAAGAACGCCTGGCCAAGGGCATTTATCATGACAGTGGGCGTAATTTTTGAAAAATCCGGGTGAAGGAAGAATGCCAAGCCGTCAATGGCCTTGGGGAAGGTCATGGCGACGCACGCGAACCCCAACAGCAGCACAAAGAGCAAAGGCATCATGATGTTGCTCATCTTCTCTATCCCTTTCTGCACACCCTTCATGAGTATCAGAAGGTTAAGGCCAATCATTACATACGTGACAATCAAGGGGCGCCAACTGCCGGTGATATATTCTCCCATACGGACATGGAAAGATGCCGCCATTGGGTCTGCACTGCTCTCTGTGCCTACAACCGGAGCATATAGTTGACCTGTAATCGACTGCCACAAGTATTCCAATGTCCAGCCAGCCACTACCATATAGAAGGAAAGTATTAGATAGGATGCAAGTGTGGCAAGTGCGCCGGTGAGCCACCACTTCTTCCCTGGTGCCAGTTTGCGGAATGCGCCCACGGCATCGCTATGGGTGCCCCTGCCGAGTGAAAACTCAGCCAGCATCACCGGAATGCCCAACAGCAACACGCAAATAATATAAATGAGCAGGAATGCTGCCCCTCCGTTTGATTGGGCTTCCGCCGGGAAGCGCCACACGTTGCCAAGCCCCACTGCCGAGCCGACAGTAGCGGCTATCAGCCCTATCCTGCTGCCAAATTTTACCTTCTTCGCCATTTAAATTCTTTAACCTGTAACCTTGCAACCAGCAACCTCAATCTCCTATCATCTGATAAACGACCTGATGCTGCCGATATTGCATCACCTTTCCTTCCCTGATAAGATAAAGCAACGCCATACACAGCTCCGTGCTTGTGTAATTGCAGATGGAGAGAAGCTCATTGAATGTATAGCGGTAACCTGCAATAAGTTTCTCGAAGAGGTTCATTGCGTTGATCATAACGGTTGCCGTTGCCATAATTTTATTTCTTAAGTTTATCGTTTTGGTGTTATAGTGCTATATATATTGTCTTTGTCCGTATAACACCAAAACGATTCAGTTGGTTTTAAGAAATTCAAAATTTATTTCAATTATTTGAAGATGTTGAGGAGATTCTCTTCATATATTCTGTCGGG
>CAZRUR010000046.1:0-19247 GCA_964603335.1 uncultured Sangeribacter sp.
TTTATCTGTTTTAGACCAATATTTCATTTTTTTCTTGATTATACCAAGATATTTTTATACATTTGCAAAAATTTTTGCCTTCCGCAAAATACTTGGAAATTATGCCCAAGGTTAAAATCATTCAAAACAGACAATAACCACTTAAACATTTTAATCATGAAAATTTCTCATATCGAGCACATCGGAATTGCTGTGCCAGACCTTGCAAAGGCCATCGAGTATTATGAAAACGCACTCGGTCTCAAGTGCTACAAGCAGGAAGTTGTGGAAGACCAGAAGGTGACCACCGCATTCTTCAAAGTCGGCGACACCAAAATCGAGCTCCTTGAGGCTACCTCTCCCGACAGCACCATCGCTAAGTTCATCGAGAAGAACGGCGGGCGTGGCGGTATGCACCACATGGCTTTCTGTGTGGAAGACGGCGTGGCCAACGCTCTCGCTGAGATGGATGAGAAAGGCATCAAGCTCATCGACAAGGCTCCAAGAAAGGGCGCCGACGGCCTCCAGATCGCTTTCCTTCACCCGAAATCAACTGAGGCTGTCCTCACTGAGCTCTGCGAAGACCCCAATAAATAATTGATTCCTAACATCAAATCCCACTATAAACAATGAGCACTGCACAAGATAAGATCAAAGAACTTATCGACAAAAGAATTGAGGCTCGTCTCGGTGGCGGTGAGAAAGCCATCGACAAACAGCATGCAAGAGGCAAATATACTGCCCGCGAGCGTATCGCACAGCTTCTTGATGAAGGCAGCTTCGAAGAACTCGACATGTTCGTAACACATCGTTGCACCAACTTCGGCCAGGACAAGAAACACATCCTTGGCGATGGTGTCGTGACCGGTTTTGGTACAATCGAAGGTCGCCTCGTCTACATATTCGCCCAGGACTTCACCGTATTCGGCGGTTCTCTTTCCGAGACTATGGCACAGAAGATCTGCAAGGTGATGGACCTCGCGATGAAGATGGGTGCCCCGGTAATCGGCCTTAACGACTCTGGCGGCGCACGCATCCAGGAAGGCATCAACGCTCTCGCCGGCTATGCTGAGATCTTTGAGCGCAACATCCTCGCTTCCGGTGTCGTTCCTCAGATTTCTGCCATCCTCGGTCCTTGCGCCGGTGGCGCCGTGTATAGCCCCGCACTCACCGACTTCATCATCATGGCTAAGGGCATTTCTTATATGTTCCTCACGGGCCCTACTGTCGTGAAGACTGTGACTGGCGAAGATGTGACTCAGGAGCAACTTGGTGGTGCATCCGTTCACGCTTCCAAGAGCGGTGTGACTCATTTCGCCGCCGAGAATGGTGAGGAGGCTCTCTACCTTATCCGCCAGCTTATGAGCTACATTCCTCAGAACAATCTCGAGGAGACTCCACTCGTGGCTTGCAATGATCCTATCGACCGTCTTGAGGACTCACTCAACGAGATCATTCCCGAAAGCGCAAAGATGTCTTACGATATGTATGATGTCATCGCTAAGATTGTCGACAATGGTGAGTTCCTGGAAGTGCACAGTGGATTTGCCAAGAACATCATCATAGGATTTGCCCGCTTCAACGGCCAGTCTGTCGGCATCGTTGCCAACCAGCCTAAGATTCTTGCCGGCGTGCTTGACTCTAACGCTTCGCGCAAGGCTGCCCGCTTCGTCCGTTTCTGCGATGCATTCAACATCCCTCTGGTTACTCTCGTAGACGTGCCGGGATTCCTCCCAGGCACTGGCCAGGAATACAATGGTGTCATCACTCACGGTGCCAAGCTTCTCTACGCTTATGGTGAGGCTACTGTGCCTAAGGTGACTGTGACACTCCGCAAGAGCTACGGTGGCGCCCACATCGTAATGAGCTGCAAGCAACTGCGTGGCGACATCAACTATGCATGGCCTACTGCTGAGATCGCTGTCATGGGTGCTGAGGGTGCCGTAGGTGTGCTTTATGCAAAGGAGATGAAAGCCGCTGAAGATCCCGCTGCCGTGAAGAAAGAGAAGGAGGATGAATATCGCAAACTCTTCGCAAATCCTTATCAGGCTGCCAAATACGGCTATATCGATGATGTCATCGAGCCTCGCAACACCCGTTTCCGTGTGATCCGTGCTCTCCAGATGCTCGCCACCAAGAAACTTTCCTCACCGGCTAAGAAGCACGGAAATATTCCTTTATAATACTTCGCACTGTCAAAATCAAACAATATGAAAAAACTATTTTTGGCAGCGTTCCTATCACTGTCACTTTCGGGAGCCGTTTGGGCGGCTCCCGAAGGGGATGGCGAACTGACATCAGCTCCTGATGCCGTTGTGGAGAATGTGGAGATTGCAGATGTGCAAATCGACCTCGCTGCCCCGGCTGACGACGACGCCGCTGTCACTGTGCATGAGAGCGAGATTGTACACAAGATGACCCAGGCGGAGAAAGCTCACAATGCTGCCGTCAACGACTCTTGGGGCGGCGCGATTACTATCGTCGCAATGTGTATCGTGATTTCTGCACTCGTGGTGCTCTCTTTGCTTTTCCTTGCTTTTGGTAAGGTCTCCAAGTCTATGATTGCCAAGAAGAAAAGCCATATCGTGAAGACAAACGAGAAAATGGCTGCCACTGATGACCACGCTGAGGTGGATTCTGGCGACGTAATCGCTGCTATTGCCGCTGCCCTCTCCGAACATTTCGGCGAAGGCCACGACATGGAAGACACTATCCTTACCATCAGAAAATTGCAGAGAGCTTACTCCCCATGGAACTCCAAGATTTATAATCTTCGCCACAACCCAGAGATCTCAAGAAACGCTCTAAACCGTTCCGCTTTCTGAAAAACTCACTCTATCTAATTAGAACAGACAAACAACAATGAAAGAATACAAATATAAAATCAACGGGACCAAATTCTCCGTGAAGGTTGGCGACGTTGAAGACAATCTTGTTCACGTTGAGGTGAATGGCGTGCCCTACAACGTGGAACTCGACAAAGCCCCTGCCGGCAAAACTAAAGTGTCTCAACCCGTCAAGAGCCCACAGAAGGCTCCACGCACAGAGACTGGCGAAAAAGTAATCGCACCCGCTTCTGCTTCCGGCTTCATTGTGAAGGCTCCTCTCCCCGGCACTATCATGAGCTTTGCCGTTAAAGTGGGCGACACTGTCTCTGCCGGTGATACTGTATGCGTGCTCGAGGCTATGAAAATGGAGAATGATGTCCACACTGCCAATGGTGGCGTTGTTAAGAAAATTCTCGTCAACGCCGGCGATGCTGTGCCTCAGGATGGCGACATCATGGTGATTGAATAAGGCTGACCTCATCTTTTAATTACTTAATTATGATTTTGGCTGAAACTACTTACTCTTTCGGCGAGTTTATAAGTCAGACTATTTCCTCTTTCTGGCAGTTCACCGGATTCTACAACTGCGAATGGACCAACCTCGTGATGCTTGTCGTGGGTTGCTTCTTCGTATGGCTCGCTATCAAGAAAAATTTTGAGCCTCTCCTCCTTGTCCCCATCGGATTTGGTATGCTGATTGGCAATATCCCTTTCCAACCGGGAATGGAAATCGGAATCTATGAGCCGGGGTCTGTGCTCAATATCCTGTATAATGGCGTGGAAAAAGGCTGGTATCCTCCTCTGATTTTCCTCGGAATCGGTGCCATGACCGACTTCTCCGCACTGCTTGCCAATCCAAAACTGATGATTATCGGTGCTTGTGCACAGTTTGGCATCTTCGGGGCATACATGCTTTCTTTGCTCCTCGGATTCGACCCACTGTCTGCCGGTTGCGTCGCCATCATCGGTGGTGCCGACGGTCCGACAGCAATCTTCACCACATCAAAGCTTAACCCCGACCTTCTTGGCGCTGTGGCGGTGTCAGCCTATTCCTATATGGCATTGATTCCGCTCATCCAGCCTCCATTGATGCGCCTCTTCACTACCCAGAAAGAGCGTCTCATCAAGATGAAGGCCACCCGTGTGGTTAGCCAGAATGAGAAGATTATCTTCCCAATCGTAGGCCTTATCCTCACCTGCTTTGTAGTGCCTTCCGGTCTTCCACTGCTCGGTATGCTCTTCTTCGGCAACCTCCTGCGTGAGAGCGGCGTCACCACACGCCTTGCCAAGACTGCGAGCAACGCAATGACCGATATCGTCACTATCCTTTTGGGTCTCACTGTGGGAGCTTCTACCCAGGCTGACAAGTTCCTCACTGTTGACACTCTCAAGATCTTTGGTCTCGGTTTCCTCGCGTTCATCATTGCTTCTTCCGCTGGTGTGCTCTCTGTGAAGGTATTCAACCTCTTCCTTAAGAAAGACCAGAAGATCAACCCGCTTATTGGTAACGCCGGAGTATCTGCCGTGCCTATGGCTGCCCGCATCTCCAACAACCTCGGTCTTGAATACGACCCCACCAACTATCTGCTCATGCACGCCATGGGTCCGAACGTTGCCGGCGTGATCGGTTCTGCTGTGGCTGCCGGTGTGCTCCTCAGCTTCCTCGGTTAATGATTAATCTCTGATTCAACCCGAATCAATATTAAAAGCGCTGTGACTTAATTGACACAGCGCTTTTAATTTTTTTAATTAAAGTGAACCATTCCTAACCGTCGTTGTTTATATTATTGGAATGGGATACTATCTTCTCCATTATTCCAAAAACAATCTAATTAAATAAACCACGAGCTCCTCTCCTGCAAACCAACTGCTGATCTGACCTAAGCCAGATTCCAAACTATTAAGCTACTTATGATTACAGAAAGTGTCATAAAGGAAATATACAAGAAATTTGGAAAGCCTCATAAAAACCGCGAGGATTTGAAGCTTGACTATTTCATGGATATCTTAAACGCCAATCATAACATTGTGTTTGACGGCGATGAGATCATCCTGAAAGATCTTGAGGAATTCAATCCTTTCCGTAGGTTCCTTATCAGAAGCCTTACTGCCATATTGGAATTTGACAAGATGATTGCATTCGTATTTTGCAATCACATCCTCTTTTTAGGAAAAAATGAAGAACAGATGCGTGTACACATAAAACCGCTGAAGAAGCCGTCTCTTCTCGACCGCATCTTGGGGAGAGGCTGAATTTAGGCAAGAAGGCAAGGTCAGGCAAGAAGGCAAGAAGGATTATAAAGGTATTAAGCTATATAAGGGGAAAGGCTATCGGCAAAACCGATAGCCCTTTTTATTCCAAGACGGGAATTATCTTATTTGGCAAATTGCATTAGCTGTAGTTTTCTATATCGTCAAAACCATTCTCTATCTCATCCTCATTAAACTGGGAGTCACCATAGAGTTCATCAAACCCAAGGTCTTCCGACTGTTTGAGCATCGCCTGGTCAATCTTGCTGTCAAACTCATCAAGATCCACTACCTGTTTTGGGGCATTACCCCTTTTCATTGTGCAGATAGGGTCGGCAAGATTGCGTCCCGGGATGGCTTCCTTCATTTCCATAAAGAATGAACGCTCTGTCATGTAGTCAAACACAAACACAAGTTTCTGACCCTCGTCCTCAATAAGTTCATTCAACGGGGTGTCTTCCATAATCCAGATATCCTGGTCGCTGGAGCTTCCCATGTCTTCCAATGTGATCTCTTCCTCGCGCTGCCAATCGTCATCACAGAGGAAAAATGAGTCGATGTCATCTTTTGTATACCCGACGCTATCAAGTATGGCATTCCTCAGCTGTAGGAATGTTGAGCTGGCGTCAATTTCTATTTCCCTTGAGAAATTGCTCACCTCATCGCTGACAAGTTTAAATTTATATACCATGATTTCGATTTTTTATTCTGTTGCGGAAAATTTGTTATTCTGTGTCTAACTTTTATTATTCTGCTGCGAAATTAATGTATTTAATGATTGGCTCAAAATAATTTCATAATTTTTTATTAGTAATATAAAAAAAAGAGTTTATAGGCAAAAAAAAAGAGACAACCATAGTCGTCTCCCTTCATATATTTTCAATAGGCTGCAAGTTATCCTTTGCCTATCCTTGCCTTCTTGCCTATCTTTGCCTTCTTGCCTATTTTTGCGTATCCTTGCCTAGATAATCTCGTATTTCTTGAATACCTTCTCTATGGCCTCAATCGAGCGAGCCACCTGTTCTTTGGTGTGGGTAGCCATCAGTGAATAGCGGATCAGCGTATCTTGGGGTGCTACTGCCGGCGAAACAACTGGATTCACAAACACTCCCTCATCAAGAAGGTCGCTTGTCACATGGAATGTCTTATAGTCATCCCTGATAAACAACGGTATGATGGGGGTGGAGGTATGGCCTATCTCGCAACCCAATGCCCTGAAATTATCAAGGGCATAGTTTGTGATTTCCCAAAGATGCTCCTGGCGCTCCGGCTCTGCAAGTATGATGTCCATGGCGGCGCCCACGGCTGCCGTCGCTCCCGGTGTCAGACTCGCTGTGAAGATATACGAACGTGTGTGGTGACGTAGATAATTTATTATCTCTTTGTCGGTTGCCACAAAACCGCCTATGGATGCAAACGACTTGCTGAAGGTGCCCATGATGAGGTCTACGTCATTTGTCACTCCAAAATGGTTGCATGTGCCGCGACCACCCTCGCCAAACACGCCGATGCCGTGCGCCTCATCCACCATCACGGTGGCGTTATATTTCTTCGCAAGCCTTACAATCTCCGGAAGGTTTGCCACGTCGCCCTCCATCGAGAAAACGCCGTCGGTCACGATAAGCTTCACCTTGTCGGGGTCACACTTCTTAAGCTGTGCCTCAAGGCTTGCCATGTCATTGTGCTTATATTTAAGATAGTTGGAGAATGAAAGTCGGCGTCCCTCTATAATGGAGGCATGGTCTTGTTCATCAAGTATGACATAGTCTTCTCTGCCGGTCATCGTTGACACTACGCCGAGGTTAACCCCGAATCCGGTGCTGAAAAGCATTGCCTCTTCCTTACCCACATAGTCGGCAAGGCGTGCCTCAAGTTCCTTGTGAATGTCGAGTGTGCCGTTCAGGAAAGGGGAGCCGGCCATGCCGGTGCCATATTTCTTTGTGGCGGCAACGGATGCCTCTATCACTTTCGGGTGATTTGTCAGACCCATATAGCTGTTTGACCCGAACATCAGCACTTTCTTGCCGTTCATCAGCACTTCCGTGTTCTGCTCGCTCGAAATCAGCCGGAAATAGGGATACACCCCCGCAGCCTTCGCTTTCTGTGGAGCATCGTATTGTGCCAGTTTTTCTTGTAAAAGCTTCATATTGTCAAGGTGTTTCTTGCTGAACTCCCCGTTTCTGGTTATGTTGGCTTTGGGCTATGACTACCTCCGGAGATGGGTTCAGGCTGCAAAGTTAAACAATTTTTAGGAATTATCACCCAATTGTATGCACAATTTTATGCTTTTGTGCCATTTTTTATTCTTTTTTGTCACTTTTGTCACGTTTTTGCCGCTTTCCCCTTTTGCATCCGTTTTATTTATCTTCCTATTTTACAAAAAAATGCAAAAATAATTCCCAATACTGAAACTTTTAGCACGACATTTGTTAATATTTTGTGCGAGGATGAAAGCTTAATTCCTTCTCCTCTTTTATATATACGATTATATCTAAACATTTAATTATAGACAATATTATGGGAAAAATTATTGGTATTGACTTGGGCACCACCAACAGCTGCGTTGCAGTTCTCGAAGGCAAGGACCCTGTAGTTATTCCTAACAATGAAGGACGAAACACCACTCCTTCCGTAGTGGCTTTCGTTGATGGCGGCGAACGTAAGGTCGGCGACCCGGCAAAACGTCAGGCTATCACCAATCCTACCCGCACTATCTATTCTATCAAACGTTTCATGGGCGAATCTTGCGACAAGGTGGCTGACGAAATCAAGCGTGTCCCTTACAAAGTGGTTTGCCAGAACAATATGCCGAAAGTCGAGATTGATGGCCGTGACTATACTCCACAGGAAATCTCTGCTATGATTCTTCAGAAGATGAAGAAGACTGCCGAGGATTATCTTGGTCAGGAAGTCACCGAGGCTGTCATCACTGTCCCGGCTTACTTCGACGACTCTCAGCGTCAGGCCACTAAAGAGGCTGGCGAGATTGCCGGTCTTAAGGTGCGCCGTATCGTCAACGAGCCTACCGCAGCCGCTCTTGCCTATGGCCTTGACAAGTCTGACAAGGAACAGAAGATCGCTGTGTTCGACCTCGGTGGCGGCACATTCGATATCTCTATCCTTGAGCTTGGCGACGGCGTGTTTGAGGTTAAGTCTACCAACGGTGATACCCACCTTGGCGGTGATGACTTCGACCACGTGATCATCGACTGGCTCGCCGACGAGTTCAAGAAGGCTGAGGGCGTTGACCTCCGTCAAGACCCGATGGCTATGCAGCGTCTGAAAGAGGCTGCCGAGAAGGCTAAGATTGAGCTTTCAAGCTCTTCTTCTACTGAGATCAACCTTCCTTATATCACAGCCACCGCTTCCGGACCTAAGCACCTTGTAATCACACTTACTCGTGCTAAGTTTGAGCAACTTGCCGCTAACCTTATAGATGCTGTTGTGGCTCCTTGCCAGAACGCCCTTAAGGATGCCGGCTACACCGCTTCTCAGATCGACGAGGTTATCCTTGTAGGTGGTTCTACACGTATCCCGGCCATCCAGCAGATGGTTCGCGAGATCTTCGGTAAGGAGCCTAACAAGGGTGTCAACCCTGATGAGGTTGTGGCTATCGGTGCCGCTATCCAGGGTGGTGTCCTCAGTGGTGATGTGAAGGATGTGCTTCTTCTTGACGTTGTGCCTCTGTCAATCGGTATCGAGACTCTCGGCGGCGTAATGACCAAGCTTATCGAGGCCAACACCACAATTCCGACCCGTAAGAGTGAGACTTTCTCTACAGCTGCCGACAATCAGCCGGAGGTTACCATCCGTGTCCTCCAGGGTGAGCGTCCTATGGCTGCCGACGACAAGCTCCTCGGTGAGTTCAACCTTGCCGGCATCGCTCCCGCTCCGCGTGGCGTGCCGCAGATTGAGGTTACTTTCGAGGTTGATGCCAACGGTATCCTTAACGTTTCCGCCAAGGATAAGGCCACAGGTAAAGAACAGTCTATCCGTATCGAGGCTTCTTCCGGTCTGAGCGATGCCGAAATCCAGCGTATGCGCGACGAGGCTAAGGCTAACGAGGAGGCTGATAAGAAGGCTAAGGAGAGAATCGACAAGCTCAACCGTGCTGACTCTGTTGTCTTCCAGAGCGAGAAGCAGCTCAACGAGCTCGGCGACAAGATTCCTGCCGACAAGAAGGCTGCTATCCAGGCTGCCATCGACCGTCTGAAAGAGGCTCACAAGGCTCAGAACATCGACCAGCTCGATTCTCTCGAGAAGGGTATAAACGATGCATTCCAGGCTGCTGCCCAGGACATCGCAAATGCCCAGGCCCAGGCCCAGGCTGGTCCTCAACCGGGTGCCAACACTCAGCAAAACCAGAAAAACGGTGGCGCTGAAGACGTCGAGTTTGAGGAAGTGAAATAAGGCTTAACTATTATCAATTACTTAATAAAAAGGAGTGCGGCTACTCGTCGCATTCCTTTTTTTTATTAATTTTGCACTCTGAATCCGCGAGCCTGTCTCTACCGGAATTCCTTTGCGCAATGAAAAAATCTGACATTAAGAAGAATACTATTATAATTGCGGGGTTTGCTGTGGTTGTGTTCATAGCAATCCACATCATCGCCTCCACTGCCAACAAGAATAACACCTCACCTGATGATGAGCCTGACCATGACGGCATAATCTGGAGCGACACGCTTACCAACTCCGCTTCCGATATCCCCGCAACACAGAAAATGGACTCTGAGGTGCAGCATTTTATGGGAAGATGGGGGCTCCGCGGACTCTCTCTGGCTGTCACAAGAAACGACTCCCTGCTTTATGCCAAGGGCTACGGCTGGGCCGACAAGGAGACCAACAGTCAGCTTGAGGCTACCTCCATTATGCGTATCGCATCAGCATCCAAACTCGTCACTGCCATCGGGATTATGAAACTCATCCAGGATGGCAAGATATCACTCGACTCTAAGGTGTTTGGTCCGGACGGTATCCTCAACGACACCGCCTACACTAACGCTATCAAAGACAAGAGGATGCTTGACATTACCGTAGACCATCTCCTGCGACATAAAGGTGGCTTCTCCAGGGCGTTTGGCGACCCCATGTTCCGCACAAACGACATAATGAAGATGCAGAAACTAAAGACACCACCAACCAACGAGGAGCTGACCAAGCTCATTCTAAACCGTCGTCTGCAGTTCACTCCCGGTGCCGGCCGACGCTACAGCAATTTCGGATATATGCTCCTCTCGCTTGTGATTGAGAAACTTACGGGTGAGACTTACTGGAAATGGACCACCGACAGCATCCTTCACCCCGCCGGCATCTACAATATGCGCCCTGCCAACAATTATTATGGTGAGCGCCATCCAAAGGAGACAAAATATTATGCTCCTGACGATGAGCTCGTTGAGGAATTCAACGGCAGCGGAAGAATGGTGAGCCGCGTTTATGGCGGCAGCAATGTCAACGCATTGCTTGGAGCCGGAGGCTGGACTGCCTCCGCAGCCGATTTGGCGCGATTGGTGGCGTCTATCGACAACTACCCCATTGTCGAGAATATCCTTGATCAGGAGAATGTTGACCTTCTCGTGGAGCATGACGACCACGACAAGATGAGCCGCGGCTGGAGCGAGGCGGATGCCAATGGAAAATGGACACGAACCGGAACCCTCTCCTCTACCCACGCTCTCATAGAGCGTTTCCCAAATGGCGAATGCTGGGTGCTGATCACCAACACCGGCGTCGGGAAAGGTGCCTCTTTCTCCCACGACATGTCGCGACTCGTGGAGCAACTCCGATCCAGATACAAATCCTCCCTCCCCGACCGCACACTCTGGTGAAAATTGCCTTTAGCTCTTTGGCTCTTTGGTCTGATTTGCACATCTCCCATTAAAACATTACCTTTGCAAAAAATATGGATTTCAAATTAGAAGCTACAGCCCCCGATTCCCAGGCACGCGCCGGAATCATCTCCACCGACCACGGTGACATACCAACCCCGATATTCATGCCCGTTGGCACTGTCGGGAGTGTAAAGGCTGTGCATATGCGTGAACTCCGCGACGATATCGACGCCAAGATTATTCTCGGCAACACATACCATCTCTACCTTCGCCCCGGACTCGACATCCTCCGTAAGGCTGGCGGTCTGCATAAGTTCAACGGCTGGGAACGTCCCATCCTTACCGACTCTGGTGGCTTTCAGGTTTTCTCCCTCTCCGGCAACCGCAAACTCACGGAGGAAGGTGCTTGGTTTCGCAGCCACATCGACGGCTCCAAACACCTCTTTACCCCTGAGAATGTGGTGGATATACAGCGTGTGATCGGTGCCGACATTATGATGGCTCTCGATGAGTGTGCCCCAGGCACGTCTGATTTCGACTATGCGAAGAAATCTCTTGCCCTAACGCAGCGTTGGCTCGACCGCGGTTGGAAACACTATAAGGAGACTGATGGAATCTACGGCTATTCACAGGCGTATTTCCCTATTGTCCAGGGGTGTGTATATCCGGAGCTGCGACGTGAGGCAGCAAAGCATATCACCGACCTCGGGGCTGACGGCAACGCCATCGGCGGTCTTGCCGTCGGCGAGCCTACGGAGGTGATGTATGATATGATTGAGGTGGTAAACGAAATTCTACCCACCGACAAGCCCCGCTACCTGATGGGCGTCGGTACTCCCGCCAACATCCTTGAGGCTATCGACCGTGGCGTGGATATGATGGACTGTGTGATGCCTACCCGCAACGGCAGAAACGGTATGCTCTTCACCCGAAACGGCATCATGAATATGCGCAACAAGAAGTGGACCGACGATTTCTCCCCACTCGACGAGGGGGGCGCAGCCTGGGTAGACGAGGTATATTCAAAGGCTTACGTCCGCCATCTTTTTATCAGCCAGGAACTTCTCGCCATGCAGATTGCTTCTGTACATAATCTCGCCTTCTACCTATGGCTCGTGCGCGAGGCGCGAAAACACATCCTCGCCAGCGACTTCAAGTCGTGGGAAACCGAGATGGTGGAAAAAGTCACTTCCAGACTATGACATTATGAAGAATCCTTTTCGCCTATATATAATCGACAGGTATATCCTTAAGAAATTCTTGGGGACTTTCCTTCTGTCTACCCTCCTCTTTCTCGCTGTCATCGCCATGTTTGATGTCACCGAGAAACTCGACGCTTTCCTCGTCGCTCCCATCAAGGAGACTATCTTCGACTATTTCGCATCTTTCCTCCCCTACTTCTTCAACCAGCTTTCTCCCCTATTCGTCTTTATATCAGTCATCTTCTTCACATCCAAGATGGCTGGCAACTCTGAGATCATCGCAATCCTCTCAAGCGGCATCAGCTTCAAGCGGATGCTCCGCCCTTATATGATTGGTGCCGCGATTATTTCTGTGTTCACTTTCGCCCTGAGCAACTATATCATTCCGCCCACCAATGTGAAGCGTATTGCCTACACCAATAAGTATGTGAAAAATAAGAAGGTGGAGAGCAATGTCAACGTGCAGCTCCAGGTCTCTCCGGGCATCGTGGCATATATCGGCAGGTTTGAAGACCGCAACAAAACCGGCTACAGATTCTCTCTCGACCATTTCAAGGACAAGGAGCTCGTGTCGCGCACAACTGCCACTACCGCACGCTATGACACAACCCGTATGTATCATTGGATTCTGACAGATTTTATGACTCGCAATTTCAACGGCATGGAGGAGAAAATTATACGTGGTCATAGACTCGACACCATCATCCCTTTCGAGCCGCGCGACTTTATGATATCTGCCAACGACCAGGAGACACTGACAACCCCCCAACTTACTGAATATATTGATAAACAGAAGATGAGGGGTGTCGCTAATATCAAGGCTTTCGAGATTGAGAAGGAGAAGCGCATTGCCTCCACGGCTGCTGCCTTCATCCTTACCCTTATCGGAATGTCGTTGTCGTCGCGGAAGACGAAGGGCGGCATGGGTCTCAACATCGGCATCGGTCTCGGTTTGAGTTTCAGCTACATACTCTTCTCAACCGTCACCAGCACATTCGCCATCTCAGGACTCACCACGCCATTCATCGCCATGGAGATCCCCAACGTGGTCTACCTCCTGATCGGCATCTACCTCTACCGCCGCGCCTCCAAATACTAATTTCCCTCCCCTGCGGGGAGGGCCGGGGTGGGGTCAAAGCAACTCTATCCCCGCCGCAGCGCATTCCGCAATCTGCTCTTCCGGCCATATCGACGCCTGCACCTCTCCGATATGCGCCTTATGAAGCAGGAACATGCAGAGTCGGCTCTGTCCGATGCCACCACCTATAGAGTATGGCAATTCCCCGTTCAGGAGCATCTTGTGGAAGGTGAGGTCTTTTTTCTCTGTGCAACCTCTGATTTCCAACTGTTTCAGCAAGGATTCCGGTGATACCCTTATACCCATTGACGACAACTCAAACGGAATACCCAACACGTGGTTCCAGACGATGATGTCGCCATTGAGTCCTGTGTAGCCTGCCTCGTTCACAGTGCTCCAGTCATCATAGTCCGGTGCACGTCCGTCGTGCGGCTTCCCGTCGCTCAACTCGCCGCCGATACCTATAATAAATACGGCGCCATACTTCTTTGCCACTATTGCCTCGCGCTCCTTCGGGGTCTTGCCGGGATGCTCCTTTGCCAAGTCTTCGGCAAAGACAAAGGTAATCTGCTCCGGCATTGTCGGTGTTATGTGCGGAAAACGCTCATACACAAGAGCCTCCACCTTACGGATGGCTGCATATATCTTCTCGACGGTCTCTTTCAGATGCCCCAGGTTGCGGTCTTCTTCACGGATGCTCTTCTCCCAGTCCCACTGGTCAACGTAGAGTGAGTGGAGATTGTCAAGATCTTCGAAAGTGCGTATTGCGTTCATATCGGTGTAGAGCCCATAACCCGGCGGAATTGCGTATGCACCAAGCTTATAGCGTTTCCACTTCGCAAGGGAATGCACCACCTCCGCTGGTCTGCCTCCCATGGCATCGATGGTGAAGCTCACGGCATGCTCCACGCCGTTGAGGTCGTCATTCAGACCGGTACCGGTCAAAAGGAATAGAGGGGCTGTCACGCGCCTGAGGTTCAATGCCTTGGCGAGTTCTGTCTGAAACGAATCCTTGAGCATCTTGATTGCCACCTCAGTAGTCTCTGGCAGCAACTTCAACCTGTAGGGTTTGGGGATAATTAGCGCCATATTAATTTATCGTTTTGATTTGCTTAGTTTAAATTTACAGTTTAGTTTAAATATAGTGTTGTCATTTTAACACTAAATTAATGCTTATTGTTTTATTTTTGCCGCAAAATTAACCATTCTAATTTACATATGCAAGCATTCTTTAGTTTTTCATTTACACCCTTAGCCTTTAAAGTTGAAAGTTTGCATAACCTAATTTTGTTATGTCTGTTAATCTTTAGTAACTTTGCATTCCAATACGTCTCTCCATAAGAGACATTTTACTTAAGAGCACAAAGAATGGATATAAACGATAATAATCTTGGAAATCGAAAAACTATAGCATCTTCATGCATTGATGACACCGCAACTGTGCCGGAAGTCAAGTGGTACGTAGCCATCGTCAACAACCGTAGCGAGAAGGTGATTGCCGATAAACTAACCAAACTCGGCATCGAAAACTACGTCCCTACCCAAACCATATTCAAAGTATGGAAAAACGGCAGGAAAGCAAAGGTGGAGCGTGTTGTGATATCTTCCGTTGTATTCATTCATTGCACCGAGCAGCAACGCCGCGAGATTGTGAAACTACCTTTCATATTCCGCTTCATGACCAACAAGGCTGGATCCTCATCCCCATCATCCATCAGCAAACCAATCGCTGTGGTATCCGAAAACGAGATCAACCAGCTAAAGTTCATGCTCGGGCAATCCGACATACCCGTCACCATCACCGACCGTGTATATAAGGTGGGCGACAAGGTAAGGGTGATTCGCGGTAGCCTTATCGGACTCGAAGGTGAGGTCTTCAACCTCCAGCCCGACAAAAGCGAGGTCGTAGTTGTCCTTGAACACTTCGGATGCGCCCGCCTCCAAATCGACACTGTAAATCTGGAGGCAATAAACGATAAATAAAACGGAAAACGGAAAAACGCTATTCCTCCATCGGAGCATAGTGGTAGCCATTGGCATCATAGTGCCTCTTCATCTGCTGCAATCTCTTCCTGAAGCCAGCATAATCCTTAGGCGCTGACGACCACTGTATCTCGCTCAACGCACTCATCCTCGGCAATTCCATATACTCTACCTGCCAGTAATTGGGGATATACTCTGTCCACAGATTAGCCTGGACACCATTGATGTGTTTCCCCTCCTCTTCCGTCAGCACTGAAGGTACCGGTTCATATCCATACACCTTCGAAAGCGGCACATAGCCTCCAATGGCAAGCGGCACACTGTCGCGGTGTTCGGTCTGGTAATAGTCAAAATAGAGGTAACTGTTGGGCACCATCACAACATCGTGACCCATCTTAGACACCGCTATGCCGCCTTCCTCGCCGCGCCACGACATCACCATCGCCCCGTTGGCAACTCCTCCCTCCAAAATCTCATCCCAGCCCATCGCTTTCCTGCCTTTGCCAGCAAGATAATCCACCGCATGACTGATGAAATGACTCTGAAGACGCTCCTCCTTACTGTGATCCCTATCACTCTTTAATCCAAGCCTTACTATCTCAGCCTGACACTTCGAACATTTCCCCCAGCTTTCTTTTGGGCATTCATCGCCGCCTATGTGTATGATCTCTGATGGGAATATGTCTGTGATCTCACCAAGCACATCCTCTATAAACCTATAGGTGGAGTCGTTGCCAGCGCAAAGCACATCCTCGCTTATTCCCCAACATCCCCATACCTCATACGGACCTCCGGTGCATCCAAGATATGGGTATGCCTTCAATGCTCCCTGCATATGTCCAGGCATGTCTATCTCCGGTATCACATTGATGTTGCGGTCGGCTGCATACCTCACGATGTCGCGTGCCTCTTCCTGAGTGTAGAAATACGGACCATATGGCTTCCCGTCATACTTTGAGAAGTCCTTGCCAACAACTGTCGAGTCGCGTCGCGAGCCAAGCTCCGTAAGCAGCGGACGGCTCTTGATCTCTATGCGCCACCCTAATCGTCGGAGATATGCCAATGGAAATTATTGATATTGTGAAGCGCAAGCATATCGATAAACCGCTTCACGGAATCTGCCGGGAAGAAATGGCGCGACACATCAAGGTGCGCACCACGATATGCAAAGCGTGGCTCGTCAGTGATCACAGCTGCCGGAAACTCCACATTTCCAGCCAACTGGTCAGGGATGGACTTGCGCAACGTCTGCACCCCATAGAACACTCCGGCATCCGTCTCTGCCGTCTGCGCAGCCGGCGTGCTCTTGCACCCCCCCCCCGGCCATCACCAAAACAGTCACAGCCGCAGCGACCGCATATCCTAAGAACTTCCCAAATCGTATTTCCATAACCAAGATATATCTAATATTTGACTTAATCTCTGGTCGTTGACCTTTTGTTTTACATTCCAAGCATCGCTGCCGGAGCTATTCCAAGAACGGTACAGATGGCTCGCGCTATTCGGAGCGTAGGCTCTGCGCGTCCTGAAATATAGTCGTTGACTCTTGACGGACTCACACCAATTTCTGATGCAAGCTGCTTCTGAGTCATAGATTTCTCTTCAAGAGAAAGACTGATTAACTCTCCAATCGAGGGTTTTGCGATTGGATAATGTATCTTTTCGTATTCCTCAACTACATCGGAGACAATGGCAAGTTCCAGCGCATTTTTGTCGTGGGCAGGAGTCTCGTCTGTCACAAGTGGCAACAGATCCTCAATGCGGTTAAGAGCGTATTCATATTGTCCTTTTGAAATCTCCATATCCATATATTTAGATGGTTGAACAATCAATTTTGTCATATTCAGCATGCGTTCCCACAAAACGTATGAAAATTCTTCCTATTGTGAATTTGATTACAACGACAAGTCGGTATTTATTGCCTCGTATGTCAAATACATAATGTTGGTTGCCAACATAGTCAGTTGTCGGGAAATCATCCTTTATCTCGGATAAGTTGTGCCAATCAGCACTGAGGGCGGCATTGTACCAGCGTTCCATCGCCACCCTCGAGTCTTCCCGGCCCGGAGTTTCGTAAAACTCCTTCAACTTTCTATGTGAGACTATATGCATATCCTTTGTTTTCTTTCTGCAAATTTAGCAACAAATTCTGAATTACAAAAGTTTTTACGCGAAAAATTTTGCAACAAAGTTTTTTTGTGATTATAGGTATTCACATACTTACAGCAATTCCGGATAAGTACCGTGAGTTGACATCGCTGACTTCACGAAGCCTGAGCGGTGGTTCATAGCCAGTCTTGATGGATTGTTTGACTTTGTGCCGGAAAATCCGATTGGCAATTCGCCTGTCATCTTTCTGTGATGAAGCGAATGTACTCATTGGAGTTTTTCTTTTGCTTCTGCTCATAAATGTAAGAGTTTGCGTCTGCCAAATTGACAGACAGATAAAACACTTACATCTTGTCGAGATATAAAAGGTTTTTGTACATATATATGATTTATGGGGTTCAAAGTGGCACACACCGTCTTTGCATTGTATAATATTTGTAATCAATGGCTTACTTTCCGATGCACACTGTTTAAGTAGCTAATAAATAGAGAGTTAGCCTCTTGAAAGGAACAAGTAAAAATTGGCTAATTTACTTACTTTCAGCGATTTATTGTATGAGTATGGTCTTGAAAGTGCATTTTGCTTGTAGCCAACGTTTTACCAATGGTTTGTCTGTACCGCTATGTTCTTGTTTCCTACTGCAAAGTTATACAAAATCACAGAATCTACAAAAAATTAATAAAGAAGGATGAGATATTCTCAGTAAATCTACGGAGAATATTTGGCGCTTTCGCTGAAAATGACTAATTTCGCTGTATGAGACTAACAGTAAAACATACTGCTTATATTTGGCAACGGAAGGATTGGCCTGAGTTCAGATGGGACTCGGAGGCGTTGCTCCAACCGCTTAGCCGGCTCAGTCATCTGCATGGACTCTTGAACGGCAGGATGTCGATGCTCGGATTCAACGAAAAGTGTCGGTCGCTGTTGTCAGTCATGACTGAAGATTTGATTTGCTCTTCGGAGATTGAAGGTGTAATGCTCAACCCGAATTCTGTGCGTAGCAGTATTGCCCGGCGGCTCGGCATCGAGGATGACGGGATGCTCGTTGAGGATCATTATGTAGAGGGGTTGGTAGATGTTATGCTGGATGCCGTGCGTAATTGCCGTGAGCCATTGACTGATGAACGGCTTTTTGGTTGGCACGCTGCTTTGTTCCCATACGGGCGAAGCGGTATGCACAGAATCACCGTAGCCGATTGGCGTAAGGGGGAGGAGCCCATGCAGGTGGTGTCAGGTGCTTTCGGGCATGAAAAGGTTCATTACGAGGCTCCGCCATCCGATGCCGTTCCGAAGGAAATGGAGCATTTGATCGAGTGGTGCAACACATCCAACCAGTCACCATTCATAATGGCAGCCGTGGCACATCTGTGGTTTGTGACCGTTCATCCGTTCGATGACGGCAACGGCCGCATAAGCCGCACTCTTGCCGATATGCTTCTTGCACGTCTTGATGAGGAATCGGCGCGATATTACAGTATGTCGGCTGAGATTAACCGCAACAAGAAATCATATTATGATGTGCTTGAACGGACGCAAAGCGGAGACCTGGATATCACAGAATGGATGCTGTGGTTTTTCGGCTGTCTTGAGAATGCTATAGTACGCGCTTCAGGCACCATCGAGCGCACATTGCATAAAGCGGCATATTGGGATGAGTTCCGCGATGTTGAAATCAACGAGCGTCAGCGAAAGGTTATCAACCGCCTGTGGGATGGCTTTGAGGGAAAACTGACATCTTCTAAGTGGGCGAAGATTTGCGGATGTTCACAAGACACCGCCTTGCGCGACATCAACGATCTTATAGCCAAAGGAATGCTCCGCAATAGCGGCGAAGGCGGCCGCAGCGCCAACTACCTTCTGTCGGAATAATCATAATGCTTGAAATAGGCTCGTTCTATAATTTTAGGAAATAGAATTTACTTTACAAATTTTTTCATATAAGTTATTAATTCGATTAGAATCAATGCCAAATTTTTTTAA
>CAZRUR010000047.1:0-19026 GCA_964603335.1 uncultured Sangeribacter sp.
TAACTCCGGCGCGGATGGCCGCTGATGGGGCGGATTCTGGCCGATTTTCATTTTCACTCGTGAATTTTTCTCTTTGAAAAGGTCAAATCTTTCCTATCCACCCCAAAATATTATTCAGGGTGACGCAATGACGAAGTCAAGTGGTGATACGGGAAATTGACACGCCCACGCACTATATGCGCGGCACAGTAAGAGATATCACAGTCGCTGGCACATAGACGCAGAGGATTGCAAAAAACGGTGGAAATTGTATATGGCATAAAGAGGAATAATGTTGATGGTGTGTTCACCATCATTTTTGTCAGAAGCAGGATCTGTTGGATTGCCAAACTTAATTCGGCCGAAGTTTTCGAGTGATGTCCGTATTGCGGTCTTAAGCGATTTCTTTTCCATAAACATCCTCAGACTTTTCATCTTTCCACTCACCCCTGATTTAACCTCGATTGGGAGAACTTTCAAGTTGAATACAGACAAATAATCAACCTCCGCCGATGATCCGCGGCTAAGGTTTTCCCAATAATATAGATTCTCCCGGATTCTGGGGTTGCCGTTTTTGATGAATTCCAGACCCACAAACATTTCTGCGAGCGCACCTTTATTAATTAAATCAGACTTGGAAGCAGAAAGTATAAATTCCTCCATCATTTTTCCACTTCCCATGTCAAGGTCCTGGATTCGTAACATCAGGGCGGGATCCAGAAACAAAAATTTTCTGAATTTAGGATTTGTCTCGGCCCCTAACGGCAGTCCATTGGCCGAAGACATAAGGACCTCATGTATCAGACCTGCTCTGCTCAACATCATCAGGGCTTCCTTCACCTCTGCGGTCTTATAGGATTCAAGTCCTCTGGAATACACGAATTTGGAGCCATTTTGGGCAATAACACTTTGAAGTGTTGCCCTAAGCAGATCTGGATTAGCCTTTTCGGAATATTTCGAAAAGTCATCGAAATATGTTTGCTGAATGTCTTCCTGGATTTCGGTGCATTTAAGATAGCTGTGGTCTTCAATCCATGCGGCCACGCTTGCCGGCATACCTCCCACTATCATATATGTTCTCAATGTTTCGATAAGGCAGTTGTGCAAGGCATCAAATATCGGCCTGTCGATTGCTGCATTCTCAATGGCATCAACCCATGCAGTTTTTCCTGAGGCAATCAGGAATTCCCTAAACGACATTGGATACATGAAAAGCGAAGTGATGCGTCCGACACCGAAAGAAGACAAATTGGCCAAAGCAAATTCCAATAGCGAACCAGCCGCAATTACATGGAGTTGTGGATAGTCTTCCTTGAAATAGCGAAGCATCCTGATGGCATCAGCGGAGACTTGAATCTCATCTATAAAGACCAAAGTCTCACCTTCAACCAAAGGCACATCTGCAATCAACGAAAGACGTTGCGCAATTTCATGCACATCGGAAGTGTTTTTGAAAAGTTGGATGGCGTCAGGACGTTTTTCAAGGTTTATTTCAATAAAGTATTTAAAGGATTTCCCCAAATTCCTGACTGAGGATGATTTGCCGACTTGTCGTGCTCCTCTAAGGAGCAACGGTTTTCGGTATTTGTCCTCTTTCCATTCAAGCAAAAATTTGTCGATATGTCGCGGTATGTAGTTCATGGCGCAAAGATAAGTGTTTTTTTGCTAATTTCAAAGTTTTTACGACAATTTCTGAAAAAAGTCAGGGGAATAAATGGCTGATTTCTGAAAAAAGTCAGGGGAATAAATGGGCGATTTTTGAAAAAAGTCAGAGGAATGCCGACAACGGACAACGGACAACGGACTCACTTTGAGTGCCAGAGGTAGAGGCGGTCGGAGGGGCGGATGCGGGCCGGCACGGGGAGGGAAAAACGGTCGCCCTTCCTGACTTCCGGAACCGGGTCGGTCGTAAGGCGCAACTCCTCGACAGTGAAAATCAACGCGCCGGTGGTTGGGCCGGTGACCACCACCTCATCGCCGGGGTGAAGCACACCGCTCTCCATCTGGAATTCCCCGACACCAAGACGGTCGTAGTAGCGCACTCCCTTAGCCACGTATTCCTTCACTCTCGAACTGCTGCTGCCATATTTGCTGCTCCACTCGCCGAGGCGTTGCCCGAGATAATAACCGTCCCAGTATCCGCGGTTGAACACCTTCGCCAGGCGTCCTTCCCATCCGGCGAGACGCTCTTCAGAGAAGTCGCCGGCGCAAATTGCCTCGAGGGCTTCCGAATAGCACTCCACCACCTCTCGCACATATTCCGGGCCCCGGGCGCGTCCCTCTATCTTGAGGACACGCACCCCGGCATCCACCATCTTGTTGAGGAAATGGATGGTCTTCAGGTCTTTCGGACTCATTATGTATTGGTTGTCGATCTCCAGTTGGTCGCCAGTCTCCTTGTCGGTGACGGTATAAGAGCGGCGGCAGATCTGGGTGCAAGCACCCCGGTTGGCGGCTGAGTTCATCTGATGAAGAGAAAGATAGCATTTGCCGCTCACCGCCATGCAGAGAGCGCCGTGGCAAAACATCTCAAGGCGTATCGGCTGGCCGTTGGGACCCTTCAGCCCCTCCTTTTCTATTGCCTCGTGGATTACCTTCACCTGGTCAAGGTTCAGTTCGCGTGCCAGCACCATGACATCGGCAAACTGCGCGTAGAAGCGCACCGCCTCCACGTTGGTGACGTTGACCTGCGTCGAGATATGCACCTCCTGCCCGATGCTGCGGGCATATAGGATGGCAGCCATGTCGGAGGCAATGATAGCGGATATGTGGGCGGCATGGGCGCGGTCGATGATCTTGTGCAGCAACGCCATGTCGCCGTCGTAGATGACGGTGTTGACCGTCAGGTAAGTCTTCACTCCCTTTTTCGAACAGCGGCGGACGATTTCGTCCATGTCGTCGGCGGTGAAGTTTGCGCTTGAGCGGGAGCGCATGTTGAGTCCCTCGATGCCGAAATAGACGGCATCGGCTCCCGCCTGGAGAGCGGCCGCGAGTGATTCCCAGGATCCCACCGGGGCCATTATTTCAAAGTCGGATCTGTTCATAATTGAGAATTTTTAAAGAGGCAGGCATCGCCGTAGGAGAGGAAACGGTAATCATTCGCAAGTGCCTCATCATATATCTTTTTCCAGAGGGGGTTGGTGAGATTGTCGCCGTCGAGAAAACTGCTGACAAGGAGCAGCAGGGTTGACTGGGGTTGGTGGAAATTGGTCACCATACCCTTTACAATCCTCCACTCAAACCCCGGTGCAATCATGATAGCGGTGGATGCCGTCAGCCTCTGCTCCCCCTGGCGCTCCATATATTCCTCCAACGCGCGAAGCGCGTTGGAGGTTGTCGTCGTTGTCATCGTTGTCGTCGTTGTCATCGTTGTCGTCGTTGTCGTCGTTGTCGTCGTTGTCACCGAGTCATCTGATTGTGCATTGTGCATTGTGCATTGTGCATTAAGATACGCTTCCCATTGCCCGACTTTCAGCGACTCGTTGCCGGCCATCAGTTGCATTCCGAGGATGGGGAGTGACTCAAGAGTGCGGACGGTGGTGGTGCCCACTGCCATCACATTTCGGCCGCTCTCCACTGCCTCGCGTAGAGTGCGGACAAGTTCTTTGTCAATCTCAAAGACCTCCGTGTGCATCGGATGACCACCGATGTCATGGCTCTTCACCGGCTGGAAGGTGCCGGCTCCTACATGGAGGGTAACCTCCCGAGTCTCAATTCCTTTGGCGCGGAGGCTCTCAAGAAGGTCCGGAGTGAAGTGGAGTCCGGCAGTCGGGGCAGCCACGCTTCCCCGGATGCGGCTATATACGGTCTGGTAGTCGGTGGAGTCTGACGCCTCCGATTCCCTTTTTAAATAAGGAGGTATGGGGATAGCACCGGCCGCCTCCACTATGGATGCAAAGGGGACCTCCGGGTCGTCCCATTCAAACTCCACCTCATGGGAATTGCCGGGAAGCGGACTGAGGCGACGCGCCCTGAGGATTACCTGATGGCTGCCGATGCTGAGTTTTTTCTCCAGCCATTCATCTTTCCATTTCTTCAGGTTTCCCACCATGCACTGCCAGGAGCAGCGGCCACGCGTCTGGAATGCCACGGCATAGTCGCGTGGTAGTCGCGGTTCGAGAAGGAAGATCTCAATCCTCGCTCCGGAGGTGCGGTGGAACTCCATGCGGGCGTTGATTACCCGGGTGTTGTTCATGACAAGCAGAGTGCCCTCGGGGATGAGGTCGGGGAGTTGGCTGAAGACATGATGGGAGATTTCGCCGTCGTTGCTTACGAGCAGTTTGCAGGCATCGCGTACAGGAAGAGGATGCTTGGCTATCCTCTCGTCGGGCAGCGGATAATCGAAGTCCTCAATGCGTATGTTTTTTATTTCGTCTATGGTTCTCGGTTGTCGGTTGTCGGTTGTCGGTTGTCGGTTCATTGCTTTGGTTGCATGTGCTTAATGGAATTCATTAGAGATGAAAGCATTTTGTCGATTTGGGTAAGATATGTCAACAAATTGTCCGCGATTAAAGAATCCGTATATTTTAATCTTATACATAGCAGCAGTTGGGTTTGTAGTTCTGCTACAGACCCTCTTGATATTGATAAAAAATGAATAAACTCTTTATTACTATTTCTTGCTTGCCCTTCAGCGATATTAGAAGGAATTGATATTGCACAACGCCGCATTTGGTCACACAGCCCAAAACGTTCTTCTGAAGGTAGAGTACGAATAAGATTATACATTTCGCATGCTAAGTCCATTGACATTTGCCAAACCTGTAAATTTTTAAAATCACTTGTTTTCATAATTTAAAGCTTAGTTATATTTCCCAGCCTATACCGACAACCGACAACCGACAACCGATAACCGATAACCAAAAGAGGATATGCTTTCAGGCATATCCTCTTCGTTGTGGGCGATTACGGATTCGAACCGCAGACCCTCTGCTTGTAAGGCAGACGCTCTAAACCAGCTGAGCTAATCGCCCGGATGCGCAACGGATTGCGACTTTTGCTTTCGGTGGGCGATTACGGATTCGAACCGCAGACCCTCTGCTTGTAAGGCAGACGCTCTAAACCAGCTGAGCTAATCGCCCGATTGCGAGTGCAAAGTTATATCAAAATCCAATATCTTCCAAATTTTTTTGCTAATTTTGTGAAAATAATTTCGCAAAATTGACTCTGAAGAGGCGTAACCGCCAATCAGTCAATCATAAGCAAGCGTAAAAATTTATCGTAGAAATTTTATGGTAAAAGATATAAAGATAGCTGATTTCAACTATGAGCTTCCCGACGAGAGGATTCCGAGGCATCCCTTGCAGCAGCGCGACTCATGCAAACTGTTGCTGTCTCGACCTGATGGAATAATTTCCCACCGCCGCTTCTCTGAGTTGGCGGGGCTGCTGCCTCCCGGCTCGATGCTCGTCTGCAACGACACAAAGGTGATCAATGCCAGGATGACCTTCCATAAGCAGACCGGCTCAAGGATAGAGGTGTTCCTTTTGGAGCCGGAAGATCCGGCGGACTATGTTCTGTCGTTTCAGACTCGTGGACGGTGCGTGTGGAATTGCCTTGTGGGTAACCTCAAGAAATGGAAAGAGGGCCCGCTCACGATGGAGATTTATCCAGAGGGAGTGGATTCTCCTGTCACACTGAGCGCCATTAGGCTTAATTCCACAGAGGGTAAATCGCATTCCATAGAGTTTTCTTGGGACAATCCCGAAGTGACATTCGCCTCTGTGGTGGATGCCGCCGGCTATATACCGATCCCTCCATATCTCAAGAGGGAGTCGGAGGAGAGTGACCTGTCTGACTATCAGACGGTCTATGCCGATGCCAAGGGTTCGGTGGCTGCCCCTACAGCCGGATTGCATTTCACGCCGGCAGTGTTTGACGACCTTGCAGCACACAACATTCCGGTAGGTAAGCTTACCCTTCACGTGGGGGCGGGGACGTTTCAGCCGGTGAAATCTGAAAATATCGGCGACCACCCTATGCACACGGAGGTTTTCTCCGTGTCGCGTAAGCTCTTGCAGCAACTGATAGCTCAAAAGGAGAGTGGCAGGCCGCTTGTGGCAGTAGGTACCACCTCTGTGCGCACCCTTGAGTCGCTCCCCTACATAGGGCAACGCCTTTCGGAAGGTGACGAGAGCCTGCACGTAGACCAATGGTGGGCTTACGAAGACTGGGCTGAAGAGATCAATACGGTAGAAGCCCTGAGGGAAATTGACCGCTGGATGGAGAATAATGGAAAGGAAACCATGACGGCATCCACGGCTATCATGATTGCCCCGGGATTCCGGTGGAGGATGGTGGATGTGATGGTGACCAATTTCCATCAGCCGCAATCCACTCTGTTGCTGCTCGTCTCCTCATTTCTTGGTGAGAAGGACGGCGAGCCGAGATGGAGGGAAATATACGATGAGGCACTTGCCAACGACTATCGTTTTCTCTCCTATGGCGACGCGTGCCTGTTCTTTAAAATGTAGAATGTAAAATTGAGAATTGAAAAATGAAATGCTTCCCTGATTGGATTCGGTTTGATGCCGAGAATTGTGTACATCTGCCGGCGTCGAAGAGCATCGGCGCACGTTATCTGGTGGCGTCATACTTTGCCGGCTCACTTCCGATGTGCCGTGAGTTTAACGACTGTGATGACCTGAAGGTGATTCAGAAAGCCCTGAACCTATTGTCCCTGAATGAGGATGAGGATGAGACAGAGATACTGCGGGTGGATGTCAATGCCTCCGGCACAGCCTTCCGGTTTATGGCAGCAGTGATTGCCTCAACGCCAGGAGCCGATTATATGCTGACAGGCACCCCGCGACTTGTGTCGCGGCCGATGGGCCCGTTGCTCGACGTGCTTCGTGCCGCCGGTGCGTCGGTGGAAGGTGTGGGCGAAGAGGGTAAGGGACCGTTTCATATCAAGGGGGCGCAATTGGCTGGTGGAGAGTTTGAAATCAGGGGAGATATAAGCTCGCAGTTTATCTCCGCGCTGATGCTCGCAGCCCCCACGTGGAGCAACGGTATGTCGCTGCGTTTCACCACATCCCTCGTGTCGAGGCCCTACGTGGAGATGACCGCCAGGATAATGGAGAAATTCGGTGTGACAGTGAATCTTACAGAGGAAGGAGTGACAGTGCCTCACGCACAGTATGTTGCTCCTGCCGACTTTGAGGTGGAGGCAGACTGGACAGCGGCATCTTATTTCTACGCCTCCTGCTGTGCCAACAACAATTCGATATGTATAGCCGGTCTTAAGCCGGAGGGAGAGTCGCTGCAGGGAGACTCCAAATTGGCAGAGTTTTTTAGGAGGATCACCATAGGGTCAGGTTTTAAAGATGGGGGAGTAGTGGTGGCTCGTGAGGACGATGCCAACGACTATGTGGAGATAGACCTCACTCATAACCCCGACCTCATGCCGGCATTGGCAATCGCATGTCTGCTGCAAGCCACACGCTTTAAGTTTACTGGAGTCAAGAACCTGCGCATCAAGGAATGTGACCGACTTCTCGCCATGAAGACGGAGATAGAGAAATTCGGTTTCCCAATCGTTGTGGAAGAGGATTCTATTGAATGGCGGGGGGGATGCTGGTCGATGCCCGACCCCATTACGGAGACATATGATGACCACCGTATCGCCATGGCATTTGCAGCGTGGGCAAGCGGCGGCTGGAAAGTGAGGATCGCGCATCCGGAGGTGGTCAACAAGTCATTCTCGACATTCTGGGACCAGCTTGACGCCATAGGTCTTGACTGTAAGATGGACGGAGACGTAATGTGTGTCAGCAGAAAAAAGTATTTTTGATATGCGGGGAGCGATGGTTATACTTGTGGCTATGGTGATTATTGGCGTAATCCTGTATGCCATAGACGTTATATATTACCGCAAGCGAGAGCCGGAGAGACCGTCTCCGGCTGAGGGTGCGGACTCTACTGATTCCGGTGATCCGGTATCAGCGAATTCGGCTTCGGAGGCTGGCGGCGGGATCTGTTGCGGTATGCACACTGTCTGCGAGAAGACGAACCTGTCGCCGATTACGGGAGAGATAGTGTATTATGACGACGAGGAGTTAGACCGATACCGGGGTAGGGAGGCAGACGACTACAGTCCGGAGGAGGTTGAGGAATTCCGTGATGTGCTGATGACACTCCTGCCGGAAGACGTTGCCGGCTGGAGCCGCAGCATCCAGGTGCGCGAAATCAATCTTCCCACCGAGATTCGCGATGAGCTCTTCCTGATTGTCTCCGACCTCCGCAATGCATAAAAAGATAGGGGATTTTTTATATTTTGGGGTTTGGAATTGCGAAAACCGCTTTTTTGACTTATTTTTGCAGATTATTAGAGAAAAACATAAAAACATTATATAAGGTTATGAATCTTTTCGACCAAATAAGTGAAGACATCAAGAAAGCCATGCTCGCCAGAGAGAAGGTGAGACTCGAGGCTTTGCGCGGCGTGAAAAAGGAGTTTCTTGAGGCAAAGACAGCCAAGGGTGCCAACGGTGAACTCTCAGATGAGACTGCCGTGAAAATTATGGTGAAGATGGTGAAGCAGCGCAAGGAGAGCGCAAAGATATATCAGGACAACAACCGTCCCGAGCTTGCCGACAACGAGCTTGCCGAGGCTGCCGTGATTGAGGAATACCTTCCCAAGCAATTGTCGCCCGAGGAACTTGAGGCAGAACTCAAGGCAATCATCGCCGAGACCGGTGCCACAAGTGCGAAGGAGATGGGCAAGGTGATGGGCGTGGCAACCAAGCGTCTCGCCGGTCGTGCCGAAGGTAAACTTATCTCTGCAAAAGTAAAAGAACTTTTAGCCTAAACATTAAGATGCTGACACTACAGACAATAAAGGCAGATCCGGAGTTTGTGATCAAACGCCTTGCCGTAAAGGGTTTCGACGGGAAAGCCGTCATCACTGAGATACTCGAAATAGACGCAGAGCGCCGTCGCCTTCAGCAGAAATGCGATTCCGACGCTTCCGATCTCAAGAAATTGGCAGCCTCTATCGGTGCACATATGAAGGCTGGAGAGAAAGAGAAGGCTGAGGAGGCAAAGGCCCGCGTAGCATCAATCAAGGGGGAGGCAAAGGGTCTTCAAGACCGTCTTGAGGACTGCGAGAAGAAGATGCTCGAGCTCCTGCTGACAGTGCCCAACCTCCCTTGTGACGCAGTGCCTGAGGGTCTTACCGCCGCCAATAATGTGGTGGAGAAGACCGGAGGCCCGATGCCGGAGCTTGGTGCTGACGCACTCCCTCACTGGGATCTTGCAAAGAAATACAATATCATAGACTTTGAACTCGGCGTGAAGGTTACTGGAGCCGGCTTCCCATTCTATGTGGGGAAGGGTGCCCGCCTGCAGCGTGCCCTCATCCAGTTCTTCCTCGACGAGGCTTGGAAAGCCGGATACATTGAGGTGGAGCCTCCTTTCGTGGTCAATGCAGCCTCCGGTTATGGCACAGGCCAGCTCCCCGACAAGGAAGGGCAGATGTATCATGTCAATCTCGACGACCTCTACCTTATCCCCACCGCAGAGGTGCCTGTCACAAATATCTACCGTGATGTCATCATCCCGGGCGATGAGTTGCCGAAAAAGAACTGTGCCTACTCCCCATGCTGGCGGCGCGAGGCTGGAAGCTACGGAAAGGATGTGCGCGGACTCAACCGCCTTCACCAGTTTGACAAGGTGGAGATTGTACGCATAGAGAAGCCGGAGAATTCATATGCCGCACTGGAGGAGATGAAAGACCATGTGCAGGGACTTCTTGAGAAACTCGGATTGCCATGGCACATACTGCGTCTTTGCGGTGGCGACATGTCGTTCACATCAGCCATCACATTCGACTTCGAGGTGTGGAGTGCCGCACAACAGCGTTGGCTGGAGGTTTCGTCAGTGTCCAATTTCGAGACATACCAGGCAAACCGTCTGAAATGCCGTTATCGCGACGCCGACAAGAAAATCAAACTGTGTCACACCCTCAATGGCTCAGCCCTTGCCCTGCCGCGCATCGTGGCTGCCCTGCTTGAGAACAACCAGACTCCGGAGGGTATCGTGGTGCCGGAGTGTCTGCGCAAATACACAGGTTTTGACATAATTAATTAGACTAAGGATGAGCGACTTGAGCTATATCAGCAAGGAAGAGAAAAAGATTCCGATCGACGACCCCTCCGGGAAGTGGTCGGATCTTTACCTGCTCCCGGAATGGGAGGAGGAATGTTATGATGTCTACACCGTGCGCAAGCATGGCAAATGGGTTATGCTCAAGGCTCTGAAAAAACAGTATGCCGACGATCCCAAGTATCAGGCCATGCTTGAGAAGGAGTTTGACATCCGCTACAACCTTTGCCATCCCAACATAGTGATGGTCAACGACCTGGAGATTGTGCCGGGAGTCGGTAAGGCGATAATCACCGATGACGTCTATGGATATTCCCTCCGACGGCTCATCGATGAGAAGCGTCTCACCCCGAAGATTGTGCACCGCCTGCAGACTCAGCTCCTCGATGCAATGGAATATATCCAGGAAAATCATGTGCAACATGTGCCCATCACACCGGATTCCATTATCTTCACCGAATATAATGAGAATCTGAAACTTGCGAATGTGGGGTATGACCAGAGCGGCAGTCTGTCGGAGCAAGACACGCGCAAGGATATTGATAGTTATGGCAAGGTGGTGAATGAGGTGCTCGACAATCTTCCCACCTCCATCCCACGCTTGCGTAAGATAGCCAACAAATGTGAGGACCAGGATCATCCCTATCGCACAGTGTCCGACCTCAAACTTGATATGGAAAGGCGCACGTCGAGCCAGCTTTATGTGTGGATATGCGTCTTCATCGCCATAATGGCAGCCCTCCTTATCTGGCTTACCTTCAAGGGATAAGTAAATCCGGTGTAAGCAGATGTGCCTGACCACGACAACTAAAAACCAACAACTAACAACCAGATGCTTGAGATAAGAGAATTGGAGCCGACAAAGGCCAACCTACGGAAATTCACTAAATTCCAGATTGATTTGTATGACGGAAACGACTATTTTGTGCCGCCATTGATTTCTGACGATGTCGACACGCTGAATCCGGACAAGAATCCGGCATTTGATTTCTGTGAGTCGGTCTACTATATGGCTTACCGCGACGGCAAGCCTGTGGGCAGGATTGCCGGTATCATCAATCATCAGGTCAATGAGCAGCACGATGGTGCCACTGCCCGCTTCGGGTTTATCGACTTCATTGATGATGATGAGGTGTCGGCGGCTCTTATGGAGGCTGTTGAGGATTGGGCGCGCCGGAAGGGGATGAAGAAAATAATAGGTCCACTCGGTTTCACCGACCTTGACCATGAGGGTATGCTCGTAGACGGTTTCCATGAACTCTCAACCATGGCAACAATCTACAATTATCCCTATTATCCCAAGCATATGCAGCGTCTGGGCTACACCAAGGAGTCTGATTGGATTGAGTTTGTGATGGATGTGCCAGACTCCATTCCTGACAAGTATAACCGCATTGCGGATATCGTAAAGAAGAAATTCGGTCTTAAAGTGTTGAAATTCAAGAGCCGTAAGAAGATCAAGGAGGAATATGGGCGAGCCTTGTTCGAGCTTATCAATGAGGCTTATGACGGACTTTATGAGTATTCACGCCTCACCGACCGGCAGATTGAATATTATATCAATGTGTATCTTGGCTTGTTGAACCTTGACCTTGTGACCTTGGTGGTTGACAAGGATGACAAGGTTGTGGGCGTTGGAATCTCTATGCCGTCGATGAGCCGTGCCCTTCAGAAGAGCAAGGGCAGTATGCTTCCGTTTGGATGGGTACATCTGCTTAAGGGTCTTAAAGGTAAGAACGACAGGGTAGACCTGCTGTTGGTGGCTGTGAAGCCGGAATATCAGAACAAGGGGGTGAACGCGCTCCTTTTCCAAGACCTTATTCCTTATTATATTAAATACGGCTATAAGTTTGCCGAGTCAAACCCGGAGATGGCGACCAACGCTAAGGTGCAGGGTCAATGGGAATATTTCACCAACCGCCAGCACCGTCGCCGCCGCTCCTTCGCCAAAGATTTATAATGAAATAAAGTGGAATTAAAGGAGATATCTTCAATATTAAAATTATCATCATTCCCCTCGATTGAGTCAAAAGAGGAGAAGAATGGCATTGTGATGCGTGTCAGGGAATATGATGGAAATTCGGAAGAGGATCAACTTGCCTGGATATCCCATCTTATTCATAATGTTGAGGACATTCCGGCAGAGACAAGAAACTCCCTGATAAATTTCTTCATCAGGGAATTCCCTGATGTTTTCCCATCGGTGAAGGATGGGGGTGCTCTTCATGAAAGTTTTTTTCAGTCAGCGTTATTCTCGGAGTTTAATGATGTGCCGTTCCCTACTCCGATCATGCCATCTTTCCGGTTTATAGATCTTTTTGCGGGAATCGGTGGCATTAGAATCCCCTTTCATGAGTTAGGTGGTAAATGTGTATTCTCTTCAGAATGGGACAAGGCCGCTAAAACCACATATTTCAATAATTACGGAGAAGTGCCGTTTGGTGACATCACAAAAATAGACAGCAGAATGATTCCACGGCATGATTTGCTGTTGGCAGGATTTCCTTGTCAGGCTTTTTCTATCATGGGGAAAATGAAAGGCTTCGAGGATATTAGAGGCACTATGTTCTTTGAGGTGGCAAGGATTTTGGATTACCATAAGCCCAAGGCCATACTTTTGGAAAATGTTAAGCAATTGGTAAGTCATGATGGTGGCAATACTTTTCAGGTGATAAGAGATACGCTTGGTGATCTGGGCTACCATATCAAATGGAAAGTGTTGAACGCACTTGATTTTGGAGTGCCTCAGAAAAGAGAGCGTGTAATCATTGTCGGTTTCAGGGACAAGTCAAAATGCGAATTATTCAATTTTGACTTTGAAAAGAAGCCATATAGTCTGAATTCTGTGATAGAGGATGATGAATATGTTGACAGGAAACTGTTTGCATCCCAGGATATTCTGAATAAAAGACAAAGAAAGGTGGAGGGGAAGAAGTTGTTCTACCCTTCTGTGTGGCATGAGAATAAAGCCGGAAACATATCAGTCTTGCCTTATGCCTGTGCATTGCGCACCGGTGCTTCCTATAATTACCTTCTGATTAATGGAGTGAGACGTCCGTCATCAAGGGAATTGTTGAGGTTTCAAGGCTTTCCTGAAGAATTCCGGATTGCGGTCTCCCATTCTGAGATAAGACGACAGACAGGTAATTCAGTTGCCGTTCCGGTAATCAGGGCTGTTGCCGAAAGAGTTGTTAAATTATTATAGTCATGGATTCGCCAAGGTTAGGAGATTCAAATAAGTTGAATAAAAGCATTCACCCGATTAACCGACTTTCCAAAGAAAGCCTGGTTAATATTGGTGCTGACATAATCTATTTGGTATGCACCGGAAGAAAAGATCTCACCGGAAATGATTGGGGGGGACATATTTGCCGAAGCTATCAATGGAAAACATCTTGCAAGTCCCATAGGCATAGCTGATGTGGTATGTGAGAATATGGGATGGTCGCTGAAAACGGTAAAACATACAAATCCCTTTGTATGCAATAATGTGAGACTGATTAGCGGAAGATGTTCTCCCGACTATTCATACGGAATTAACGATCCTCACGAAGACATTCAGAAAACAGGAGAAGCAGTAATATCGATTTGGAATTTAAGAGTGGATATTGCGCTGAGCCATTATTCACCATGTCGCACGGCAGTGTTAATCAGAGATGAGAAACTTGAAAATTTCTGTTTCTTTGAGGAATATCTTGAGCATTTCAACATCACGGATTTTAACTGGGTGGAGAATACAAGAGGAAATCTTGAGGGATATTATAAAAATTCCGGTGTGAAGAAATTTGTATGGCAACCGCACGGGTCTCAATTGACAATCATAACAGAGGTGCCGTCAACAAAGAAATGTTTCAAACTGCATCACCCTAAAATGATTGACAAGAAAATATTCTTGGAGTCAATCGGTTTTAAGAAGGATTGGATTGAATTTGTAGGTAATGACTGAAGACAACAAACATATCAATAACATTGTTGAGGAGGTAACTCCTTATCGGGATAAGGAGGAGAGCCGGAAGGGGGCGCAGGTGGAGGAGATGTTCGACTCCATAGCCCCGGCTTACGATTTCATGAACACGGCGATGACCTTCGGGCTTCATCGTCGCTGGCGCGACAAGGCCCTGGATGCCGCCATCGCAAAGATGCCGGCTTCCGAGGCTCGTATTCTTGACGTGGCGACCGGCACGGGCGACGTGGCTTTCCGAATCCATGACCTGCTCCCGGATGCTAACATCACCGGTATCGACCTCTCTTCCGGAATGCTCGACTTGGCGCGTAAGAAACTCTTTGCCATGCCGCTCGAGGTACGCGAGAAACTGGCTTTCGGCAAGGCTGATTGTCTGCGTTTGCCGTTCCATGACGGTGAATTCTCCCTGATTACGGTGGCTTACGGTGTGCGTAATTTCGAGGATCTTCTGAAAGGACTTAAGGAGATGCACCGTGTGTTGAAGCCCGGCGGAATCTTATGCGTCATCGAGTTGTCCTGCCCGGAGGGTAAACTGACCGGACTTGGCTACCGGATATATTCCCGCAAACTTATCCCGTTTGTCGGTCGCCTCGTGAGCGGCGACAGTCGCGCCTACACGTATCTCCCGGAGAGCATTGCAGCCTGTCCGCAGCGTGAGGACATGGCAGACCTCATGAAGGAGGCCGGTTTCTCTGACGTGAAGTGGAAATCGCTCACATTCGGCGCCGTCACCTATTACCTCGCAACAATAAGCAATTAGATGAACAGGAAAGACTTTGAGATAATGGCTCCTGTGGGGAGTTGGGAGTCGCTGGCGGCAGCCCTTGCAGCCGGAACGGATGCCGTATATTTTGGCATTGAGGGCTTGAACATGCGTTCACGTTCAAGCTCGAATTTCTCCACTGAAGACATGCGTAAGATTGTCAGCACCTGCAACGAAAGAGGTGTGAAGACTTATCTTACGGTCAACACGATAATATATGACTCCGACATGCCGCGTATGCGTGAGATTGTCGACACGGCAAAGTCTGCCGGAGTCTCTGCCATAATAGCCTCAGACATGGCTGCCATCCTTTATGCCCGCAGCATCGGCCAGGAGGTGCATATCTCCACTCAGGTGAATGTCACGAATGTCGAGGCTGTCCGTTTCTATAGCCAGTTTGCCGATGTGATGGTCCTTGCCCGCGAACTGAACCTTGGCCAGGTGCGCCATATATATGATGCCATCGAAAGCGAGGGACTGAAAGGCCCGAACGGGAATCCGGTCCGCCTGGAGATGTTCTGCCATGGTGCGTTGTGTATGGCAGTCAGTGGGAAATGCTATATGAGTCTGCATGAGATGAATTCAAGTGCCAATCGTGGTGCCTGCAATCAGATTTGCCGCCGCTCATACACAGTGCGCGATCGTGAGACAAACGAGGAGCTGGTGGTGGACAATAAGTTTATCATGTCGCCCAAGGATTTGAAGACTATTCATTTCCTTGACCGGATGGTTGAGGCTGGTGTGCGTGTCTTCAAGATTGAGGGCAGGGCTCGTGGACCTGAATATGTACATGAGGCAGTGCAATGTTATTCGGAGGCTCTGGAGTCTGTGTGCGACGGCACTTTCTCCGAGGAGAGGGTTGCTCAGTGGGATGCCCGTCTGGAGAAGATCTTCAACCGTGGATTCTGGAATGGATACTATCTCGGTCAGCGTCTTGGGGAATGGAGCAAGAAATATGGTTCGTCGGCGACTCGCACTAAGGTGTATGCTGCCAAGGCGATGCGCTATTTCCCGAAGATTGGTATTGGCGAGTTTCAGATGGAGGCTGGTGAGTTGCATGTCGGAGACGAGGTGGTTGTCACAGGGCCTACGACCGGAGCCTTGATTTTCAAGGTTGACGAGTTGCGCGTAGACTTGAAGCCAGTAGAAACGGTGAAGAAAGGTGACCGTTTCTCAATGCCCGTCCCCGACAAGGTCCGTTCTTCCGACCGCCTCTACCTCTGGAAACCATAGGCGTTTTGTTGACAGTTTGTAACTTCTTTTTAAGTCTGTATATGGGGATAAGTTATTATGTATATGATTATCTGAAGGCTGTGGGACTTTCCCTCATTGCTTATCTTTGTGTATTCTGGACTTCCGATACCACTCCGCTGAATGCTGTCTGGTGTTATTCCCTGATGTTTTTTCTGGTGACGTATCTTCTTTGCGACAAGTATGTGGTGCCGGGAGGATTGAGTGATGCCATGGTTGTTCTTGCTATTCTGTTGGGGCGTTTCCTGATAGATGTTCCCGTGCGGTTGGCAAATTGGGGATCGTCCTATGGTTTTCTTCTCTTGTTAGGTGAGTCTGTTATGGGCATTGCCTTGGGCTATCTGTGTTGGAAAGAGAAGAGTCCTATGGTGTTCCTGCTGTCTCTTGTGATAATGATTTTGGTCAACAGTTTTATCCCCCATGCTTGGATTGACTTTATCATGAGCCGTGTCCCCGTGCCTTATTATGTGAAATTCTGAACTATCTGACTTCTCGGAACATCTAAACGATAGCCTTTATGAAAATTCTATACGCTCAGCCACTGGAATTTGAGAGAGAGTTCAACACGCTCTCCATACTCCTACTGTTCATCTTGCTGCTGTTAGTGGTGATGACTTCCGGGTGGATGTTGTGGAGGATGAGGCGGAAGGTCAATGACCTTATGGTGACAATCGAGACAATCTCATCAGAATTGAAAGAGAAAACGGGAATTTTAGATTCTCCAGTTATCGCTACTCGTGATGACAAGGCTCTACAGTCTCTTCTTTCCAGAATTGACAGTTTGTATGAGTCTTATTACCAATATGGAGAGACGGATATTGGGAAAAGAAATATCGTGAGTCAGGTGCAGGAGATTCTCGGATATATTAGGGGAAAGGAATTTTTAGAAAATCTTGAGAAAACCATAGATGGGGAGACCAATAATCTGCTGAAAGGTTTCTATGCTTCTGTGGGAGTTGTACAGGAGAAACGAAGACGTCTCCTGGTGTTCTCTTATTATAATCTTTCTGTTGAGACCATATGTCTTGTGCTTGAATTGACACCGAATGCTCTGTATAAAAGAAGAGGAAGACTTCGTGAGGCAATTGAGATTTCCGACTTTCCCCGTTCAAAAGAACTGCTTATGCGTATTTTCCCACAGAAATAATCTGTCGTTTGATTGCTATTTTCATGCCGTTTTCCTTAAAATAGCCTTTATTATATGCTGGCTTGTCTCTATATGGCATGAAAATATCCACTGTTTTGATGTGCTGCTATTTTAATTTATTGTTAATTAATGACATGTGAAACGACAGTATGCAAATTTGCATAAATAGGATGCAGGTGGTTATCTTTGTGCAAAATTTAAACGATACCACTATGAACCTATATCAAATTTACAGACTCTCATTTGGTCGGACAATGTCAAAGGAACATGTTCTCCCTCAGGCGCCCCATAGAAATTGTGGGAGGCATTCTCTTGGATTGTATTTTACATCCACACTATCCTCGATCTCGATAGTTCGTTAGCGAAACTAGGGCGCCGAAGTTATTAACCAAAAATTACTATCAAAATGAAAATACAATTGTTATTATTGATTGCGTTTATCTCATTCATGATGTGTGCGTGTACAGATTCTGAAGATGTACGCTACAGTTGCGATGACTCTATAAATGAGTGGGTCATTGGAAATATAGATAAAATTCAGAAAATGAGCCGAGCCGAATGGCTTACTTTGCATCCAGACAAAGGTATTGCATGTTATGGGGCATTCTCACCTGAACAGAAAATTGTTTTTTGGAAAACTAAATTCTCAGAAGTAAAGGAATTGAATTGGAGTGAGTCTGAGATTAATCATATTGAGCGACTTGAGGAGTATGTGAATGGACATATATACATATTCAATAGAAGATTAACTGATTCTGAGCGTGATGAACTCGATGAGCACTGTTATAGATGGATGAATTATGCCCAAGAAAATTTCGGATGGACAATGAAGACAATCTGGGGAATTGCAATGACAGGATTTTATCTAAACGATAAAGAAGGTAATGTAAAGTTAACTGATGATTATGGTCCAATTAGTGAAGGTGGGCCAATACGATTACCGAGTCCAAAACCTAATTGTGATTGTAGTACAAGTGAGGATTTTTGTAACTTTCTTAGGCCATATTATTTAGAGTGTATGAAAAAGGACTGTAGCTCGACTGATTGGGGCTGCGGATGGTTTATCTTGGATGAATGTGATGGAAGATGTGAAGCGGATTTTTTCCCATCATAGTTTTTCAAATAGGATAAGTTATAATTGTCTCTATGTAAAGTTATATTCATGGATTGACCATAGAAAGGGAAACCATGCTAAAATTGTATTTAAATAAATAATCAAATGGAGTGTAATAAGAAATCTGTTATAAATTTTTTCAAAGTTGTGGCGTTATCTCTGGCAACCTTTCTATGTGTTTGCTGGACTGCTGGCACGGATATGTTGAATGCTTATTGGAGTGAAGCTGTTGTGTACTTTTCCATAACTTATTTCCTCTGCAACCATTTTGCAACCAAAGGGTATTTGAAAGCATCAGCTGTTGTAGTGGCAATTGCAATAGGTCGTGTTGTGCTTGAACTTCCAATTCGGATATTTAATTTCAGCTCCTCTATAGGAAGTGTAATGCTCACATTAGAATCTTTTGTAGCTATATTCATGGCTTGGGTATGCTGGAAATATAAAACACCGGTTGTATTCATTTTGACTTTGGTGATTTTTATTCTTATCAATAGTTTTATCCCGGAGATGTGGTCTGATTTCCTTGACACACGTAGAGGTTTATAATAATTGATGAAAGGAGGGTGTCAGCATGACGCCCTCTTCTCATCGGAACCATTGTTTTTTTGAATCATTAATCATGCATATATGTATTATGAAAATTGGTAGACTTCCTCAAATCCGCAACTGATTTTGTGGGGAGGTTAAATTGAATGTAGGATGAC
>CAZRUR010000048.1:0-18773 GCA_964603335.1 uncultured Sangeribacter sp.
TATCCCGGAGAGAACATCGTGATGGCTCGCCGCAAGGGGGATGTGTGGTTCTTGGGTGCCATGACCAACAACGATGCACGCACACAGGAGATCTCACTCGACTTCCTGCCGGAAGGTGAGACCTGGCTCGCCCAGACATATACCGACGACCCGACAGTAGACACCTCCACCAAGGTGCGCTGTGGAAAATATGCCGTCACCAAAGACACAAAACTGAAGTTTGACCTTCAACCCAAGGGGGGAGCTGCCGTGCGTCTCACCAAGTTAGACAAATCAGAAGTAAAAAAATACAAAAGATACAAATGAAAACTATCAACCTTGCGTCATGCGCGATGACTGCCGGATTGTTGCTCTTGGGAGGATGTGCCTCACAGAATGCCACAGCGGTGGTTGACACTGAAAAGGAACTGGAATACTGCCACGACAAAGTGCTTTCCACTTTGGCAGAGCTGCATTCCGCCAATGATACTATCGACCACACCATGATGCCACGCAACGTGGCGCCCGGTGCCGACAAATGGGAATGTCGCCCCACATGTGCCCAAGAGTGGTGCAGCGGTTTCTGGCCCGGTGTCTTGTGGTATGACTATGAGGCTACGAACGACTCCACCGTGCTTGCTGAGGCAGACCGCTTCACCCGCTCTGTGAAGAAAGTGGTGGATGATCCGGTGTTTGACCACGACCTCGGTTTCCTTGTCTATTGCAGCTATGGGAATGGCTTCCGCCTTACCCACAACGATGACTATCGCCAGGTGATTCTCAATGCCGCCGACTCTCTCGCCACTCTCTACAACCCTAAGGTTGGCACCATCCTCTCATGGCCGCGTGAGGTGGAGACTTTCGGTGGTCACAACACCATCATGGACAATATGATTAACCTTGAGATGCTTTTCTGGGCTGCCAAAAACGGTGGGAATCCATACCTGCACGACATTGCCGTGAAGCATGCCGAGACCACGATGAAGAACCAATTCCGCGATGACTACACATCCTATCATGTGGCTGTCTATGACACCGTCACCGGCAACTTCATGCGTGGCTGCACCCATCAGGGGTATGCCGACGACTCCATGTGGGCTCGCGGTCAGGCGTGGGCCATCTATGGTTTCACGGTGGTATACCGCGAGACCAAGGACCCGCGTTTCCTTGACTTCGCCCAAAAGGTTACCGATGTCTACCTTGAGCGTCTCCCTGAAGACAAGGTGCCTTACTGGGATTTCGATGACCCCACAATCCCAAATGCTCCCCGCGATGTGTCGGCAGCCTGTGTGGTGGCTTCCGCTCTTCTTGAACTTGGAGGATACGTGGATAGTGAGAAAGGTGAGTCATATAGGAATGCCGCCGAGGATATGCTTGCAAGTGTTGGCAGTGACAAGTATAAGTCTGGCGACAAGAATAATTCATTCCTCCTCCATTCAGTAGGTAATCACCCTGCCGGAAGCGAGATTGACTACTCAATAATATATGCTGATTATTACTATATTGAGGCCCTAAACCGTCTTGCACATCTCGACCGTGACGGTGAAAAAACATTCATGGAAGGTTTGGCACAGGGTCGAGCAAAACAATAATCTTTTTTGCAGAAGTAAGGATAAGGTTGTATCTTTGCTTCTGCATTTATCTATCACACTTGATTAACCTTATTTGATGAACAGAATAATTGCAACGCTATCTTTAGCGTCTATATGCCTGACGATTCATGGCGAACTAAAGATATATCCAGCCCCTGAGGAGGCTAAGATGAATAAATCCTTTACTGTCGAGGTGTGTCAGGCAGACGGCTTCTGGCAGACTGTTCCTGTATATAATGTGATGGTCGACAGGGTAGAGGAGAAACACAATGTGGAGAATTCCTCCATGGCTTATTTCGATTTCTCCAGAGAAGTAAATGTGCGTGTAATCTCCAACAACCATCGTGTGGAATCAGCCCATGTCCGTCCCCTCAGTTACGACATAACACCCACAGTCAGCGGCGACACTCTTGAGTTCACTCTCGACCGCCCACGCCAGCTCTCCGTAGAGGTCAACGGCGACATCTTCGACAACCTCCAGCTCTTCGCCAATCCCATCGAGACCGATATCCCTGATGCCAAGACATTGGCTAAGATTTCAAAGAAAAAATTCAAAAACGGACAACGGACAGCAGACAACGGAAAACTCATCTACTTCGCTCCTGGCTACCACAAGCTCGACTCAACACTGTTCGTTAAGTCAGGCCAGGAGGTCTACGTGGCAGGTGGCGCATATGTGGATGGTATGATTGAGATCAGCGATGCCTCCAACGTCAAGATCCATGGGCGCGGCATGATCTATCCCTCACGCGCCATCGGAATCTATGTGAAGCGCAGCAAGGATGTCAGCGTGGAGGGGGTGTTCACCACCCAATGCGCCGTCGGCGGCAGTGATGGTGTAAACATCGAGAATGTCAAGGTAATGAGTTATTATGGTTGGGGCGATGGTTTTAACGTCTTTGCCAGCAACAACGTGCACTACAACAATATCTTTGCACGCACGAGCGATGACTGCACCACCGTCTACGCAACCCGCAAGGGTTTCGTCGGCGGCTGCAAGAATATCCTCACAGAGAATGCAGTGCTTTGGGCTGACGTGGCGCATCCCTTCCAGATCGGTTTGCATGGAAGCGCAACTGAAATAGGACCCGATGCTCCCTCCGACGTGATTGAGGATATAGTCTACCGTAACATCGATGTTCTCGACATGAAGGAAAAACAGATTGACTATCAGGGTGTATTTGCCATTACTGCCGGCGACAACAATATTGTGCGCGACATCACATTCGAGGATATCCGCGTTGAGGATTTCCGTCAGGGAAAACTTATCGATATCCGCATGCCGTGGAATCAGAAATATTGTTCCGCACCCGGTATGCTCATAGAGAATGTCAATTTAAAGGATATATATTATAACGGCGACAAGTCGGAGCTTTCACTTATCATCGGTTATGACGAGACCCGCAAGGTGAAGGGTGTCCATTTCGACAACCTTGTGATCAACGGAGTGAAAATCACCGACACAATGCCCGGCAAACCCACCTGGTATAAGACTGGCGACATGGCACGCATTTTCATTGGCGAGCATGTCGAGGATGTAACGTTCAAATGATTCATTGCTAATGGCTTATAAATTGTTGCGTAGGTTCCTGCTGTTGTTGATTTTCTTTTCATTGGCTTGGAGTGTCTGTCTTGCCGAGGGAAGGATGTTCCGGACGATTCCGAACAGCAACGGTATAGAGATTACGCAAGCCACTGTGTATGACATAAAGCGTAGCGACGACGGTTTTGTATGGTTTGCCACCGATGAAGGGTTGATACGTTTTGATGGTGAGCACACATTATTGGCGCCAAACTTTGGTATTTGGGGCGGTGAAAACGCAGTTGTCAAAAGTATAGCCCCTTTCTCTGGAGGACTATTGGTTGGCACCACCTCCGGTGTCTACAGGCTATCCGTTTCCGATGGGTCTTATAAAGTGGAGCCATTGCTCGAAGGGAAACCATTCTCAGCCGCCTGTGGCATAACAGCAGCAAACGGCGATGCCATAATCGGTGTTGATGATGGATTGGTGGTATATTCCCCCTCCACTGGAGAGACAAAGCAAATCAAACTGAGTGACAATGTGTTAAACCTCTCGAATAATGTGATAGACATGACCCAGTCACCTAACGCGGTGTATGTCTTGACCAAGGGTGGTGTCTTCCGTCTCGACAAGGCCACGTATGCAGTTAGTCCGGTGAATGCACTTTCCGATATCAGCACTTTCTCCCCCACTTCATTGGCTTGCTCTTCAGACCGTCTCTATATTGGCACATCGGGCGACGGTGTACTCTCGCTAAATCCGGTGGATGGACATGTGGCACATACTCAGTTTGTCGTGTCAGGTAACGTCGTAACCTCACTCAGCGTGAGCAATGATATGGATGCCCTTTTCATAGGAACCGATGGTGGGGGCATAACGAAAATAGACCTACACACCGGCAAGGCCACACTCTATCGCCATAGGGCAGCTGGTCCTGTCTCCCCATCGAGCAATCAGGTTTATTCCTTATTGAGCGATTCAGAAGGTTTGCTGTGGGTGGGCTATTACCAGCATGGAGTGGATTACACCCCGGCTTCTGTGGGCCCGTTTGAACTCTTTGACAATCCCTTGATATTCAATTCCCGTGGAATCCCTATTCGGGCCCTCAGCATAGACAGTCTCTATAATGTTGTAGGAACCCGCGAGGGTGTGGTAATCCATTATAAGGATAATGATGAGGCTTGGGAGGTAGGCTCACCTAACTTGCGCTCCGAGATGGTGATATCCCTCCTCAACAAGAATGGAAAGATATTTGTAGGCACCTATGGAGGAGGCATGCAGGTGATTGACCCGAAAACGCGGCGTGTCAGCGATTTCGCTCTCGCCCGAGAGGATGCCGTGTTCAGAAACGGACACGTTTTTGCCATAGCAGCCGACCAAGATGGAGGCTTATGGGCTGGCACAAGCGATGGTCTTTATCATTTTGACTCTATCGGAAAGGAGTCGCACTACACCTCTTATCTCACCGCTCTCCCGGAAGGAAACGTCTATGGCATTTTCTTCGATTCAGAAGGTAAGGGCTGGATATGCACTGATAAGGGCGTATGTGTCTACGACCCGGAACGCAAGATGCTGCGTACAGACCTATTCCCGGTGGCATTCCCGAAAGACACACGCTTCCGCACTGTGTATGAGGATAGCCGGAAGCGGCTCTATTTTGTGCCGGAGGCTGGGTATGTGTATTCCTGTGGCCTGGATTTCTCTAATCCCCAGACTCTTGACTACCCATTGCTCAAAGATAGCGATGCCAAGGGTGTGGTGGAAGATTCTTTTGGAAATCTGTGGATTGCCACAAACAGAGGTGTCTTCCGAACAGATTCCACCGGTCATGTGATGCGGTTCGGACTCTCTGCCGGACTTCCCTCTCCCTCTTTCCTGCAGGCCCAACCCCTACCGGATGGTGAGGGTGGAATATGGTTTGGAAATGCTGAGGGATTGCTTCGTCTTGATGAGAAAATGATGGAGTCTACCCTTGGCAAGAAGCATCTGCTGATGCCCACAAAAGTGGGTATCAACGGCAAGGCAACAGAGATCATACCCACTCATAATGCTGAGACAGGAGAGTTTAGAATAGAGCTTGATGAGTTTGCCAACAATGTAAAAATGGCATTCTCTACTTTCTCATATGCCGTTGAGGAACCTGCCACATATGAATATAGCATCGATGGAGGCACTTGGACTCAATTCAAGAATGACCTTTCGGTTTCGCTCTATGGCCTTAATCCCGGCAGCCACATTCTGCGTGTGCGATATGCGGATGATTCTGAGATGAATGACGGCGAGACGGTGGTGAGGATCTTTTATCCTTATCCATTGTCTTGGAAAATAGGGTTCAGCGTGGTTGCGGTCTTGTTGATAATTGCAATATGGCTTGCTATTCGTGTTCACCGTCATAGAAAGCAGTTGTCTAAAATGGTTCCGTCTGTTGAGGTCGCGACCGAAACACCCAGGCAGGAGTCAGAGCAACAGCCGCAGAAGAAATATGTGTCTAACAACCTCTCCCGTAACGAGGCGCGAGAGATTGCCGCACGTATCGACGAGTTGATGCGTCGCGACAAACCATATCTCCAGTCTGACCTCAAAGTGGGAAAACTTGCTGAGATGGTGGGTATATCAAGCCATAAACTCAGCCAGTTTTTCAGCCAGCATAAGGGTCTCTCGTTCTACGACTATGTCAACAAGTTTCGAGTGGATGAATTCAAGCGCATGGTAAAGGAGGAGGATGTCAGAAACCTGACTCTCTCCGCAATGGCAGAGAAAGCCGGATTCTCATCACGCGCATCCTTCTTCCGCTATTTCAAGAACATTGAAGGCATCTCTCCCGGCGAATACCTCAAAAACCATCAGAAAGATTGACATTTTTCATTTTACATTTTATTATGTTTTATCGCTTAAGGAAATTCATTCCTTTATTACTAATTTCTGTTTTCTATCCTAATGTCTTGTCTCAAAATATTTTCGATTATTTTAGTGGCGACACCGGGAAACGTGCGTATATCAGAATGCCACGTGTCAATAAAAATGTAAAGGCTCTCTTGTATTGTCATCAGAATATGACGGAGGAAGTGCTTTTCATAAGTCAGGAATTCTGTTCACGAATGGATTCTCTTGGCGTGGCGATGGCTTTTGTGCAGCAGGGATCCCAAAATTGGGATGTCTCAAAAGGTTGTCAGGAGCGTTTTGACAGTATAATTAATGATTTTGCGAATGGCACTAAGCATCCGGAAATCCTTACTGCACCAATCATACCCTTTGGACATTCAGCACAAGCCACTTTCCCATGGAATTTCGCCGCCTGGAATCCTGACCGCACTCTCTGCATCATATCTTATCATGGCGACGCTCCACGCACAAACCTCTGTGGCTATGGTCGTGAGAATATAGAGTGGGGACGCACCCGCAACATCGACAGCATTCCCGGATTGATGATTGAGGGTGAATATGAATGGTGGGAGGCGCGAGTGCGTCCCGCTCTCGCTTTCAGAATGATGTATCCCGACAGCCGTATCTCATTCCTTTGCGATGCCGGGCGTGGGCATTTCGACCTCTCTCCTGAGACTATGGAATATATTGCCAAGTTTATAGAGAAATCACTTGCCAATCCACGCCCCAAGGATGGAGTATATTATTCCCGCTGGTTGGAAGATGGCTCAGAGAGCTCAGACCCTCACGACATGTTCTGGTATCAGGATGAGGAGATGGTCAATCTGACTAAAGCACGTTATGCTGAGTCGCGTGGCAAGAAGATGCAATATTTAGGAGCAAGAATCAATGGCGTTGATGTGGCTTATAACCCCGACTCCCACATAAAGATGAACGCAAAGGTCAATGGGAATGAATTCACCGTGGAACCCTATTTTGTTGACGAGAACCACGAAAAAGCATCTACCGACCATGCTCCTGTCAAGCCAAGGGTTGTCTTGATTTCCGGTCCGGCAATCCAGACAGGTGAATACTCCTTCACGGTTGACCATGATTATTTTGGTTCAGACCCGAAGCGACTGTGGAGCGGAATCACAATCTGCCTGGAGGCTGATGGTGATGATGTCTTTAAATCTGCCGTCCAGGAGCTCAACCTTAGGCTCTCCAGTGGAGATTAATCCACCAAAAGCTCCAGCGTAATGTCTCAAATAATTAGGCGATACGTCAGTCCCAAATAATTATATTGTTGATATAAATAGAGTTGACTCTGAGATATGTCGTTAAATTATCTGACATACATCAGACTGTGAAAAAAGTTGACATTAAATTTGTTTGTCATAATTTTGCCATCGTTAACCTCGCGAATGCGAAAACGATGAATCTAAAAATTATGACTACAACAAACTTGAACCAACTGATTTCAGAGGCTTATCTGGCACACCATGACAAACTCGTGGGATACATCGCCAAGAAGGTAAACGACCGTGAAGACGCAGAAGACCTCGCGCAGGATGCCTTCGTCAGGCTCCTCAACTATTCTGCTGAGATAAGGGAGGAGAATATCCGCTCCTTGCTCTACATAGTGGCGATCAATCTTGTCAACGACTATCTGCGTCACCTATATGTAAAGAACGATGTGCACTCCAACATCATGAACTCCGCAGAATGGTGGGATGAAGAGACCGAGCACACCGTAGTGGGTAGGGATCTCGCCTCACTTGAGAAGAGAAAACTCGACTCCATGCCTTGCCAGCGCAGAATGATATATATTATGCGTGTGCATGAGGGTAAGAACTCACAGGAGGTTGCGGACCGCCTCGGAATCTCGAAGCGCACTGCCGAGAATCATTACTATCTGGGCATTACTCAGATGAGGGAATATTTCAAGGCGCGTGTATAAGTCGTTTAAGTAACATTCGCAGGTGATACGTATTCTATTCCAAAGGGTAAGGGAACATTGTCATTCCTTTTCTTTGAAAACCATTCGAAAAACTAAACAATCTAAATAAACCAACAGAAACATGAAACGAACATCAAAACGGACTTCAATAGCCGCCATGATGGCACTCACCCTCCTGGGGGCTTCAGGTCTATGCCTGACTGCCACCCCGGTGACTGCTGCCCCGGCTGCTGCTGTCGTTCCGGAAATCAACGTCAAGGGTGTCGTCACCGACATTTCGGGTGAGCCGCTTATTGGCGCAACCGTGATGGTGAAGGGCACAGCCCAAGGCACTGCCACTGACATCGAAGGTGAGTTTGAACTGAAAAATGTCACCGGAAAGACGCTTGTCGTATCCTATGTGGGATATCAGACTAAGGAAGTTGCCGTGGCTGAACATCTTGATATCGTGCTTGAAGAGGAATCTTCAGTGCTCGATGAACTTGTGGTTGTAGGCTACGGTGTGCAGAAGAAAGGATCTCTCACCGGTGCCGTATCTTCTGTGGGCGAGTCAACATTCGCCGATAAGGGATCTGTCACTGACCCTCTCGCAAGCTTGCAGGGCCAGGTGCCGGGCATGTTGGTGACTCGTAGTTCTTCTGCCCCTGGTCGTGAGGGTTGGGCTATGAAGATCCGTGGTGAGGCATCTGTCAACAGCACAAGCGCTCTTGTAATCGTTGACGGTGTGCCGGGAAATATTGATGACCTTAACCCTGATGATATCGAGAACGTATCTGTATTGAAGGATGCCTCAGCCGCCATCTATGGTGCGCGTGCTGCCGGTGGAGTAGTGCTTGTCACAACCAAGCGCGGAAGCAAGGGTTCCAAAAGACCATCTGTAACATATAGCGGAAACGTCACTTGGAAGGTGTCTGACCCACAGTTGCAATGGATGAACCTCTCACAGTGGGCCACATGTATTGAGGAGACTCTTTACAATGAGGGAATATCCAGCGGGACTCTCACCACTTTCCAACCGGTCGGCGCAGTCCCATACGCCGCTATCTATGCGATGAAGACCCGCGACCCACAGTATATGGGCACTGTGCAGAGCTACGCTTCTCTCGGTGGCAACGCCGACGCCATCTCTGATATCGGCTTCCTCGACACTGACCAGTATAGCGACACTTTCGGAAATGCCTTCTCTCAGTCTCACTCCCTCTCTGTGAGCGGCGGTTCCGACGTTACCCGTTATAACGTCAGCCTCGGCTATATGTACGACGGTTCTCCACTACAGTTCGGCATCAAGGAGAACTCCCGCCGCTACAATGCGCGTGCCAACAACGACTTCTTCATCACAAAATGGTTTGACCTCTCCACTACCATCTCTTTCGCACGCCGCGACAACACATATCCCACCAACAGCGTCTCGGGTATCAACGGTAACCCTCCCGGTTCTCCTATCTTCTCTTCCGACGGTCAGCATGCCTTTGGTTGGCTCAATAACTATTCCGACATAGGCGTTGCCAAGTTTGGCGGTGGAAAGCGCAACATCTACAATGAGACAGTTGTCAACGTGCGTCCCACTTTCCATATTGTCAAGGGTCTTGACCTTATCGGAACTGTAGGCTACACAATCAAAGACTGGGTCAACAAGGAGACCCAACGCAAGAACTATATGTACACATGGGACAATGAGATCATTGAGACCATGGTGCGTCCTACCGACAACCGTTTCACACGCTACAACCGTTCCGCACTCTATCAGATTTATCAGGGCTACCTGAATTATATCACTGATTTCGGCACCAACGGCACCCACAACCTCACTGCGATGGCTGGCCTAAGCTACGAACGTGAGACTTCCGAGTCTACGCAGACAAAGCTCCTACACCTCGCCGACGGTTTCCTTGAGAGCCTCCAGGCTTACAATAGCTCTGATGATGCCACTGTGGAATTTACTGATGACAAATACACATGGGCGCTCGCTTCTTACTTCGGACGTATCAACTACGACTACGAGGGTAAATACCTCATCGAGCTTCTTGGCCGTTATGACGGTTCCTCCAAGTTCACCCGCGGAAAGAAATGGAAAGGATTCTATGGCGTGTCTGCCGGCTGGAGAATCAGCCAGGAGAAATTCATGCAGGGCATCGAATGGCTCTCCGACTTGAAGATCCGTGCTTCTTATGGCGAGACCGGTAACCAATCTGGCATCAACAACTACGACTTCCTCGGCAATATCAGCACAAGCGCAAATGCCGGCAACGGAACAAACGCGCAGCTCTTCGGTCCTACCGGCTCCGCCACTACCCAGACCACACTCTCACAGTCAAACGTCATCAGCCTTGACCGTACATGGGAGGTTGTCAAGAACACCAACGTCGGTGTTGACTTCTCTTTCTTCAACGGAAGGCTCAGCGGCTCGTTTGAATATTTCTGGAAGACCAATGACAATATGCTCGTGGCTGTGACTTATCCGGCAGTGTTCGGTGCCACTGCTCCAAGCACCAACAGCGGTAAACTCTCTGTCCATGGCTGGGAACTTCAGGCAAACTGGCGCGACCGCGTGGGTGAGGTGAGCTACAATGTCGGCTTCAACATCTCTGATGCCAAGAACAAACTCGTCTCCATGCCTAACACCGACTCATATTCACAGTCGGGCATCACAACCTATCGTCAGGGTTATGAGCTCAACACTCTCTGGGGCTTCCATTTCGTGAAACTCATTGAGAGCGAGACTGAGCTTGCAGAATATAAGGCTATGCTTGACGCAGCCGACGGCCAGAGCCTTGGCGTTGACACCTCTATCCTTGGTGTGGGTGACGCCATGTATGCAGACCTTGACGGCGACGGCAACCTTGACTGGGACGACATCAAGCTTCTCGGCTCCACCAACCCACGCTACTCGTTCTCTCTCAATGCCGGGGCTGAATGGAAAGGATTCGACCTCAACGTTATCTTCCAAGGTGTGGGCAAGAACCAGGTGATCCGTGACGTGACTACCTTGACAGCTCCCGGACGCAACATCTATCAGATTCAGGGTGGCCAGTGGTATGACAAGACCTGGGGCTACAATATGGGTGAGGATCCTCGTCTTGTTGGTCAGGAAATCACTTACTATAATGTATCTTCCGATGGTACTCTCGTCCCCACAACTGTAACGACACAGGCAAGCGACTACCGTGTGGGATACAATGATCCCTACAATGCCGCTCCACGTTGGCACCGCAGCATGACAACCTACAACTATCTCAACAGCGACGCTTGGTATCGCCTTCAGAATCTCGCTTATTGCCGTCTGAAGAACCTTACAGTAGGTTACACGCTCCCCAATCAGTGGACAAGCAAGATTGGTGTCGAAAAGGTTCGCCTTTACTTCACCGGCACAGACCTCTTCACTATCAAGTTTACTAAAGACAAGACCGATCCGGAGAACACCGCCACCAACCCTCTCGGTGGCACCTCAGGCTCAAATGCCTATCCGTTCTATCGCTCTTATACCGTTGGTTTGAACATAACATTCTAATCTCTCCGAAGCAATATGAAGACTTTTAAGACATTAGGCTTGTCTGCAATGGCAATGCTCGCACTCACTGCCTGCGACGATTCTCTTGATTTCTATCCTGAGATCACTACCCACGAGGCAAATACTATGAATCAGTTGGAGTATTATGCTCTGGAGGTCAACAACTGGTATAGCTGGTTGCCCAAACTTATGGACAACGGCAACATCCAGGGTCTTGCAGCGCGCGACGATGACTCCGACTTCGGAACCGATATGTCAGGCGACATCTCCGCATCCAAGATGAGCCAGCCGGAGTCGAACGGCAGATACAACCAGTATTATAGCCATCTGCGCTCAATCAACTATTTCGAATACTATGCTAACAAGTATTATGAGGGCGACCAGTCAGACCTTGATGGCTACAGGGCTCAGGCGCGTTTCTTCCGCGCTTATGAAAGCTGGCTTTTCTTCCGCGATTTCGGTCCTGGAACCATCGTGAAGCAAATTCTCAACCCTTCAGACGAAGAGGTGATGGCACCACGCGCCACCCGCGATGAGTTTGTGGATTTCATGATTGAGGATCTCCAGTATGCAATCAATTCCGGACTTCTCCCTAAAGAATCGGCAATCCGCAACACAGCCGATGAGGGCCGCGTGACTATCTCTGCTGCAAATGCACTCCTCGGACGAATCTGTCTCTTTGAGGGCACTTGGCAGAAATATCACACAGAGATGGATGAATATCCTGCAGACAACAATCCCACAAACGCTTCCGCACGTGCCCAGAGAAGCTCGTATCTCCTTAACATTGGCAAGGAGGCGTTGGCAAAAGTGGTTGCTGACAACAGCTATGAGCTTTTCTATAGCGATGCCCTCGGTCAGGCTTCCTATAAGTATATGTTCATCCTGGAGAATACTAATCTCCGTAACCCAGCGGGTATCACTAAGTCGGCAAACCATGAGTATATCTTTGCCAACCGTTTCGACGAGGTGAATAAGATTGCAAGCCAGAACTGGGTGCATACCTACAAGACTTACGGCATGGGACGTCACTTGCTTGACAGCTTCGGAACAAAAGACGGCTCTCCACGCTCCACCGACTATTCAGACCAGTGGTATTGGTGTAACGACAATATGGACCCCCGTGTGGCTGAGGTAGCTGTCCCCTTCATGTGGTATAGCTGGAGCTATAGCTGTAAGCGCGACTCCTATGACGAGGTCGGAACTCCCACTGTGAACTCTACAATCAATTTCTTGCCTCAGGTTAACAAATGGAGCGTGGAGACCACTTGTGGTGCCAACGATGCTGCGTATGATATCCCAATCATCCGTTTGGGCGGTGTGTATCTTGACTACGCAGAGACCCTTTGCGAGCTTAATGGCGGCACTCTTGCTGTAAGCGACAGCGAGCATATCAACCTGCTCCGCAAGCGTGTCCACATGCCCACCAAGAGCACCTGGACTCTCGACGAGATCCGCAACGAGCGTGCATGCGAGCTTTATCTCGAAGGCTACCGTGTCGACGACGTGCGCCGCTGGGCTATGGGTGATGAACTGTTCGGCGACAATCTTGAGGGTCTTTATTTGGGCAAATCGGCAGCCGAGCGCAAAAATATCTTCATGGCTTCCCCTTGCTACGTGGTGCAGGCGAAGAGCCTCACTTGGGATATCCTCAACAACTACAAGTGGATGCGTCTTGAAGATGGCGACAACTGGCTGTACGTGTTCTGCGATCCGAACAATCCTCCAACATATGCGCAGGCTGCTGCCAAGAAAGGTCCTGATGGAAAGACTTTCTTCGTAGGAGCTGACCCCACAAAGACCATCAACGACGGAGCAGCCATCAGTGATGAGGGTTATTATCTGATTGAGCCGAAGGAGAACCGTAAGTTTGAGAAGCGCACATATATGCTCCCGATCCCGCTCGACCAGATGGTGCTGAATCCAAACCTCGTGCAGAATCCTTTCTGGAATTAATCAGTTTCTCAAAAGGTGTGGTAACCTAAAAATTTATAATGATGGTTAGGTAAAGTTGTTTTTAGGTTCGTATTAGAGAGTGAATGGATTTCTCTCCCGCTTGCGGTTGTATAGAAATCTTTCACTCTCTTGTTTTTATAAATCAATTTTAAACAACATGAAAAAATCTACGATTTTCCTTTTGGCTGCAATGGCAGTTGCCGGCAGCGCCAGCGCACAGTTGCGTTGGAATCCCGAAAACGCCTGGGCTATTGACAATGGCGCAACTATCCTCCCTGTTGGTGATGACAACAAGACTGCCATCAACAAACTTGTAAAGGGCGACGGCCAGTGGCGTGCTGACATTCGCTATGCAGGGACCGCTAACTTCACAGAAAACGAGCCGTATCTCGTGGTTCAAATCACCACAAAAGACTGTGCCTGGAATCTCAACGACTTCAAGTTTGAGTTTATGCTCCAGCGCAAACTCTCAGAGGGCCTCAACGAGGAAGGCGCTGTGGTGTGGGGTAGCAACACTGATTCTTTCGATGAGAAATATCCCTCTTTCCGTGGTGACAAATATAAAGTGATTGACCAGTATGATGCCGATATGTATCAGCTCCTCGGTTCTAAAATCGCCAACACAGATGGTGAGGTGGTCAATACTGAAGACGTAATTGTCATTGACCTCAATAACGTTCGTGCAACTGATGATGACCAGACACGTGGTCTCCTCTTCTCTGCCGGCGACGTTTATTTCCCAAACCTTAATTCTTGGGATGTTGTCGTTGAGCCTGATGCAGCCGGTATGGGCGGTGTGCAGCAGCGCTCTTGGATAGGTTTTGTCTGTATCGCTAAGGATGCGACTGTCACAAGCAGTGAACCGACTTTCATCATCCATTACACCGGAACTGTTGAGGATTCAAGCGATGCGCTTACAGTTTGTGAGAACTATGCAAACGGTGAGGGTGGTCAGGAAGTACGTGACGATGACGAGTTTGATGCCGTTAAGACTGTCGCTTCTGACAACGTAAACGTTTACCTCAAGAATGGCAACACTGCAGTTTGCGAAGGTGCAGCTCTCTCTGTCTACACAGCTGATGGTAAGCTCGTGAAAGAAGGCAACAACAGCGTTGAGCTCTCTGCTGGTCTTTACATCGTTAAGGCTACTAAAGGCGGGGTAACAAAGACTGTCAAGGCCATCGCTCGCTAATCAGCACTGCATATACAGACTATTTCCACATATCGAAAAGGAGGACGGGAGTGAGGTCCCGCCCTCCTTTCTCTTAAAGAATTTTAACAGACAATCTACGACATGAAAAGGATTTTCAACTTGCTTGCATTTGCCGTGGCTCTTTTCTTGATGCCTTCTGCCATGATGGCAGAGCGCTCCTTCCTGCATCCCGGCATCAGCTACACCCAGGGTCAGCTCGACCGCATGAAAGCTATGGTGGAGGCTAATGTGGAGCCTTATTACACCACCTACCTCAATCTCAAGAATTCAGAGTATACTGACCTCGGGAGATCTGTCTCTGAACGTGGTGAACAAATCAAGGAGGGCTCCTTCAATGGCACTGTCGGCATTGACGGACGTTGCGCCCACGACCTTGCACTCCTATGGCACATCACCGGTGACAATCGCTATGCTGATAAGGCAGTGGCTTACCTGAACGCCAATAGCCATTACACCAACACGTCTTCACGTGGCACCGGTCCGCTCGACAATGGCAAGGTGAACCTTCTTATCGAGGCTGCTGAACTTATGCGCGACTATGAAGGTTGGGCTGCCGACGACCAGCAGCGATTTAAGGATATGCTCACATATCCTTACTATTCTACTACTGAGGATCTTTATTCCAAATATGCTAACTCTGACGACAGCAAGAACGGTATAACATTCTATTGGAACATCTACAATGGTGATGCATCCCGCTATGGAAATCAGGGAATGTTCGGTATGCTTGCCATGCTCGCTATGGGTGTTTACCTTGACAATGAGGTGATATATGACCGCGCTTTGCGTTATATTTCCGGTCTTCCTCATCGTGAGGATGATCTTCCATATGTATCCGGCCCGCCAATCACAGGTTCCAAACCTTCTGAAACTACTGACTATCAGAAAACATATTCTCTTGAGGGCCGTAAAAGTTCGACTGAAGACTATGGCTATGACGAGCTCCTTGAATATTATTTCTATCCCAATGGTCAGTGTCAGGAGTCTTCCCGCGACCAAGGCCACGTGCTTTGCGGTGTGCATAAGTTCATTGAGTTTGCCGAGATTGCCTGGAACCAGGGTGACAAGTTCTATTCCCTGCTCGACAACCGTCTGCTGAAAGGCATTGAGTTCAACTATCGCTATAATTTGAGTTATTTCCTCTCTTTCCCAGACCAACCGGAGCCTTGGGAGCCTGCCGGATACACAACCAATTGGGATGAGGTGACTCTCGACAACAATATGTATCTACAGACCCGCAGCCGCAGCGGTCGTTGGGAATCAGTGTCTCCCTCTCCTGATGGACGCGGTGGCATCAGCAATGTCGGTTCTCGTGAGTCTGCATATGCTCATTACATCACTCGTGCCGGTGAGTCGGAAGAAAACACACTTTGGCTGCGTCGCGCACATGACTATACCCTTGAGAAATATGGATATGAGACTTTCGGCACTGCTCCAAGCTGGTATTATGAATGGAACGGCTGGGGCACCCTCACCAAAACCCTCGGCACTTGGATGGCAGGCGACCCGGTGTCTTATGTAAACGGCGAGCGTATATCAGGAATCCATACCCTTCCGGGTGAATTCAATGCCGCCGACTATGACTACTACAACATCAGCGAGGATGGTGAGGGCCATACTTATCACAAGTTAAACGCTGCCGAGGCATCTTCATATCGTCCTGACGGCGGTGTAGCTCTTGCTCAGACTGACGGAAAATGGGTTGTGGCTGACAACAAGACCGGTGAATGGCTCAACTATACTGTCTCTTGCCCACTTACCGACACTTACGATGTGTATGTCACCTATAAGGCTAATGCCGCCTCAACATTAGGAGTGGCTGTCGCTGGTGGCGAGAAGGTTTCTGCCAATGTCGCCGCAGCAAGTGCGCTTACCGAAGTGCTCGTAGGCAATGTGGAATTCCCTGCCGGAGCGTCTGTAATCCGTCTTTATATTGACGAGGCTGGCGACGGTCTTGAAATCGCTTCTGTAAGGGTGGCTTACAATTCTCACAGTGAGCATTCCGTAGACTTCTCTGCCTATCTTGACTCCAAAAACAAACAGGTGGTGGCTGAATGGTCGTTCTCAGGCGTTCTTGCCCAAGGCGTGAATCTGCTCCGCACTCCTAAGGATGGTAAAGAGGAGGTTGTGTCTGCCGACAACAACCTCGCATATTATGTTGACTCTGATATCGTTGGAACAGTGCCTTCCTACTCATATAGACTGAGCTATACTGACGGCACAGACACTTACTATTCCGACCCGATTGTGATTGAATGGGGCGAATTATATGATTCTTTTGAGAATGAGGATGTGGCTGAATGGACTATCCCTTCTGGCAACGGAACCGGCAGTTACGATAATGGAGTATTCAACCTCACTTTCACTGACAAAGGGGCTGCGCGTCTCAGCCGCAGCTGGTCATTCCCCTTCCATGCCGGCAATTTCCCGATTCTTGCTTTCTGCATGAACCGCGACGAGGGTGTTACGATGTCTCTCTATTCCGGCTCAAACTCTTGGAACAATGAGTATGACGCCTTTAATGGGAAGATTGGTGATGATATATACTATTATGACCTCACTTCCGGCTCGTTCCAGACTTCAAAGGGCGTTGAGAAGACCGCATTCTCTACCACAGAGACCACCTCTGTGCCGTTGCAATTGCGTTTCGCCGGGCCGGCAGATGCCAAGGTGGCCCTTAAATGGGTTGAAACTTTCCGTGACCTTGACTCCCTGCAAGAGGCTGCCCAGAACCCTAACACCGCCGTAGAGTCAATTATGGAGGAAAGCGGCAATTCCCATATATATAACCTGATGGGCATAGATTGTGGCACCGGCGCCTCTTTGCTCCCAGCAGGCATCTATATCGTCAATGGCAAAAAGGTCGTGATCCGATGAATAATTATGTTGTCATATTAGGATTGGCGCCCGCATTGCTTTGCGGATGCCAATCTCATAATCAGTTTAAAGTGGTGGTTAATAATGCCGCTGAGATGGCTCAGACCGGACAACTGATGGAGGTCTCAGCTGATTCAGTATTGAACGTTCTTGGCAGCAAGTATTGCTATGTAACAGATGCCACTGGCAACGAAATCCCTTCGCAGATCACTCATGCCTCCCGTCTGATTTTTCCTGTAGCCCAGACTGATAAAGAATCGGTGGTTTATTATGTGAATCCATCAGATACACTCCACACCTACGATGCACTTGTTGCCGGTCGTTTGTATCCGGAGCGTGCCGACGATGTGGCGTGGGAGAATGAGAAGGTAGGTTTCCGAATTTATGGACCCGCTACCCAGAAGAAAGGGGAGAGGTCGTTTGGCTACGACATCTTCTTTAAATATCCAGACAAAGGGCTCGTACTTGAGAAATTGTATGAACCGGAGACGAATCCAGCCACATGGGTAAAGCGCGATTCCCTCGCAGCCATCGACCCCACTCTCGCTGATGAGTTTGTGAAGTCGTTCTCCTATCATCTTGACCATGGACTCGGCATGGATTGCTATGCAGTAGGTGCAACTCTGGGTGATGGAGTGGCTGCAATACTTGACAATGACACCATATCTTTCCCATGGTGCTATTCCAATGCTGAGGTGCTTGACAATGGGCCGTTGCGTTTCACTGTCGCCCTTGATTTCGCTCCGCGTATGATAGGGAATGACTCCGTGACAGAGCATCGCAAAGTCACTCTCGACTCTGGTGCTCATCTGAACAATTGCACTGTATGGTTTGACGGCCTCACTTCCGACCGCGAGTTGGTTGTCGGTTTCCCGTTGCGTGATGATTCCTCTGTGATGGTTGACAAGGAAATGGGAATCTTGGCATATGCCGACCCCACACAGGGTCCTGACAATGGAAAGGCCCTCCTCGGAATAGTGGCAGACAAACCCGCAATTGAATCATTGGAGCTTGAAAATCATGCCCTCTTGAAATTCAATCTCAAACCCGACGAAAAGTTCAACTACCGCTGGGGCTTCGCCTGGGACAGGACCGACATACCCGACCTAACCACCTGGGCCGACTACCTGAAAAATCAATAAATCGAGAATGAAAAAACAAAAGGGAGAAAAATACTAATAAAGTCATCAAATATAAAAATAAAAACTAAGGGGCTGATTATCGCAAGATAATCAGCCCCTTAGCTTGGCGGAGTGACCGAGATTCGAACTCGGGAAACGCTTTTGGCGTTTACACGCTTTCC
>CAZRUR010000049.1:0-18324 GCA_964603335.1 uncultured Sangeribacter sp.
GCATCTTTAAAAATTTATGGCAAAATAGACACTATATTTGCCATAAATTGGTTAAATTTGAGCATAATGTCAAAAAAAATCGCAGCAAGTATTGTCTATTCAAATTTAATTTAATAAATTTGCACTACCAACTACAAAATTTAACCATGACAATCTTTAACCATGGATCATATAGACAACTTAGACAAGAAAATACTTAACATTATTATGAAAAACGCCCGCATAGCATCAAAAGATGTAGCCGTAGATTGCGGAGTGTCGCGGGCCGCCATACATCAGCGCATCCAGCGCCTAATTGAGATGAAGGTGATTACAGGCTCAGGCTACACCGTCAACCCGAAGGCCCTTGGATACAACACCTGCACCTATGTCGGCGTAAGCCTTGAGAAAGGATCAATGTATCGCGAGGTGGTGGGTGAGCTCGAGAAGATTCCCGAGGTGGTGGAGTGTCACTACACCACAGGCCCTTACTCAATGCTTATCAAGGTGTATGCCAAAGACAACCAGCATCTCATGGAGTTGCTCAACGATAAGATCCAACACATCTCTGGAGTGACCGAGACTGAGACCCTCATCTCTTTGGAGAACAGCATGAACCGTCAGATCGACATCCCGGAAGACTGACACTGAGCCATCTTACGAATAAGACTATCTTATGAAAAAGACCTATATTTACTCCTTTATCGCCGCTATGGTTTTAGCTGTAGTGGCATTTTTGTTTTTCTTCCCCGATGACGTGCAGGGGAATGTGCTTCAACAGCATGACACGATGCAAGGCATAGCCAACGGCCAGGAGGGGAAAGCATTCACAGAGGCCACCGGCGAGACCACGCGCTGGACCAACTCCCTCTTCTCCGGAATGCCCAACTTCCAGATTGCCCCCTCATACCCTGCCGGAAAAGCCCTTGCGTGGGTGGCAAAGGCATTCTCCCTGTGGCTGCCCACCCCGGCAAACCTCCTCTTTGCCATGATGTTGGGATTCTTCATCATGTGTCTGTGTCTCAAGATGAAATGGCACACAGCCTTGTTTGCTGCCGTGGCATGGGGGTTCTCCTCATATTTCATAATCATCATTGGAGCCGGGCATATATGGAAATTTACAACCCTCGCCTATATACCTCCGACAATCGGCGGCATAATGCTCTGTTACAGGGGTAAATATCTTGCCGGCACAGCACTTGCGGCGCTCTTCGGGGCGCTCCAGCTCTACAGCAATCATCCGCAGATGTCGTATTATTTCTGCTTCGTGATTGCCTTCCTCGTGCTTGCCTGGCTCTGGAACGCATTCAAGAAGAAGAAGCTTAAGAGATGGTGTCTTGCCACTCTATGCTCACTTCTCGCCGCTGGACTTGCCGTGGCTGCCAATTCTGCAAGCCTCTACAACTCATATGAATATGCCAAGGAGACCGTGAGAGGGAAATCGACCGACCTTGCCACCGCCTCTGGCACATCAAGCGCCGGCATGGACAAAGGGGCGATAACCGCCTGGAGCTATGGCACCGACGAAACCTTCTCCCTGCTGATTCCCAACGTGAAGGGCGGCGCAACAATCCGCCCGGAGGCAGGGCAGAACGTGCTGCTCAGCGTTGCCAACACCGACAAGGCAGATGAGTTGCCACTCTCACCGCAGGAAAGGCAATTCCTCTCACAATTCCCACAATATTTCGGTGACCAGCCGATGACCAACGGCCCCGTATATGTAGGCGCGTTTGTGCTCGTGCTCGCCGTGCTTGCACTCTTTGTGGCGGATGGGGCTGTGAAATGGGCGCTCTTTGCCGTCACAATACTCGCCATACTCCTCTCTTGGGGTCACAACTTCCCAGCGTTCACCAATTTCTTCATCGACAATTTCCCGGGCTACAATAAGTTTAGGGCTGTGTCAAGTATATTGGTGATTGTGGAATTCACGGTGCCACTGCTTGCCGCCATGTGCGTAAGGAAGATGACTGAGACCCCAGACTTCTTCGCCAAGAACAAATGGACCATCTACACCGTGTTTGGAGGGGCTGCCCTTGTGTGCATCATAGGCTGGCTGTCACCATCTGTCTTCGGCAACGTCTTCAGTGCGCAGGAGATCCAGCAACTTTCCGACATGGGAATCTTCAACGACCCGCAGTATGCCTCCCTTTGGAACGCCATACGCACCACACGCCTGAGCCTCGTCTCCGCCGATTCGCTCCGCTCACTGATCTTCATCGCCTTGGGATTTGGTGTTACTATGCTGTGGCTCAAGGGTGTTATCCGCAATAAAGCACTGTTTGCCTGCTGCCTTACAGCCGTGGTGCTTATCGACCTCTTCCCTCTCAACAAGCGTTACGTCAGCTCTGACAGCTTCACAGCCCCTGCCTCCAACGAGGTGGCGTTTAAGAAGACAGCCGCCGACGAGGCAATACTTCAGGACAAGTCGAACTATCGCGTGATGGACGTGGGTGGCTTCAGCGAGGCTCGTTCCTCCTATTTCCACAAGACCATCGGAGGTTATCACGCTGCAAAACTGACACGATATAACGACCTTATCTCCCATCAAATCTCCAAGGGAAATCCAGCCGTACTCAATATGCTCAATGCCAAGTATTTCCTCAATGGCGACCAGTATGAGTTGAATCCTGATGCCCTCGGCAATGCGTGGATTGTAGACAGTGTGGCTTACGTAGCCACCCCCAATCAGGAGATGAGTGCGCTCGACAGCATCCGTCCGGCAGTCTATGCCGTGGCTGACAAGAGCTTCGAGACCATAGTTGGTCACGCCACTCCCAAGAACCCTGGCGACACCATCTATGAGACCACTTATGCACCCAACAAGCTGACCTACAAGAGCCATCTCTCGAAAGACAATGTTGCGGTGTTCAGCGAGATATATTTCCCATGGGGCTGGACAGCGACCGTCGATGGTAAGGAAGTGCCGATCGGCAGGGTGAACTATGTGCTGCGCGCCATGCGTGTGCCGGCAGGTGACCACGAGATTGTCTTCACCTTCGACCCACAGTCGTTGAAGGTCACCAACAATCTGGCGATGGTGTCGGTGGTGGTCATCTTCCTGCTGTGTGCTGTAGGAGTCGCGTTGTGGTGTATCAACATCTTCATCCATAAGAAAGATGATTGAGGCATATAAGAGATTGCGTCACGCCTATGGTTTCGGGGTGCACTCACCGTTTGCATATGACCTGATAAAGACGGTGGTGACTCCTGGCAAATACTCTTATTACGGCTACAGCGACATAGACCGGGAGATATTGAAACCAGGGACGGAAGTCTATCCTACCCTACGCAATGATGCGCGTTTTCTGCTCCGACTGCTGGTGTTTCTCCGTCCGTCAGAGTTGTTGCTCTATCCATCAAAGCAACCGATATTTGCCACGGCTGCCAAGGCAGTCGGTGTCAAAGTAGCTTCAGAATCCCTGCCGAAGCGCTCCCTGCTCCTTATCTACGACAAGGCTCCCAAGTCTGGATGGGCAGCACAAAACATCACTGACGGCATAGCCATACTCGCCTTCAACCCCTCGCCACAGCTCCGCGATGAGATAAAAGCAGCCATGACCGACGGCCTTGTCCTCGAGGGCAGACATACTTTCCTCGCTATTCCCCGCCCTGAGATGGCAATGACTTACTATTCTGTCAAGATGTAAAATGTTGAGATTTCTCATGAGAAATCATGAAAAATCATGAAAAATAATTAGAAATCATGGGAAATGCCCAACAACCAACAACCAACAACCGACAACTAATCCAGGCATTCGAGTCTTACCTTCTCTTGGAGAGGAGTCTGTCGGAGAATACTGTCAAGGCCTATAGCATTGACGTGGAGCATCTACTTGATTTCATGACGGATAATTCACTGCCTCTGCAAGAGGTAACCACTGACCATCTCCACACCTTCCTTGCCACTCTCCACGACCTCGGCATCTCGCCACGCTCTCAGACACGGCTCATCGCCGGCATACGTGCCTTTTTCAAATTCCTCCGGATGGAGAAGGTCATAGACCATGACCCATCAGAGCTACTCGAATCCCCAACCTTGGGGCGAGAGCTCCCGGATGTGTTGACCGTTGAGGAAATCGACGCCATGATTGCTGCCCTTCCAGCTGGAAAAGAGGAGACGCTGCGCAACCATGCTATCATTGAAACCATCTATGGGTCCGGATTAAGGGTGTCGGAACTGTGTGATGCCAGGTTGTCGCGACTCAATCTTGATGACGCTCTCCTGATTGTGGAGGGGAAGGGCAGCAAGCAGCGGATGGTGCCGCTCTCCCCAACTGCCGTTGACCTTATCAGGGAATACTTGCCACAGCGTAACCGACTGAACATAAAGCCTGCTGGACAAGATATCATTTTCCTCAACCGTCGAGGGGCACCGCTGACTCGCGTGATGGTGTTCTACATAATCCGCGACCTTGCTGCCCTTGCCGGAATCACCAAGACCGTCAGTCCGCATACCCTACGCCATTCGTTTGCCACCCATCTCCTTGAGGGGGGTGCCAACCTCCGCGCAATCCAAGAGATGCTCGGCCACGAGTCAATCGCCACCACCGAGCTATACCTACACCTTGACCGCTCCCGCCTACGCCGCGAGCTCCTCGAACACCATCCCCATTATAGTCGTTAGTCGTTGGTCTTTTGTTGTTCGCGGGATTTGCTGATGGTGACGAGGTAGACGCCGAAGAAGATGAGGATGACAGCGAGGATTTTCCAACTGTTGAAGCTATCAAGGCCAAGGTAGATGCCTACCATCGAGGAGACTATGGGCTGAACGTAGTTATACATACCGACGATTGTAGGACGCAGGTTCTTCTGACCCACCATGATGCAGACATAAGCCAAAAACGTTGCGAACACCACAACATATGCCACGCCACCCCAATGCGTGAGACTCAACGCACTCCAGTCGGTCGAAAGTATCGAGGGCAAAGAGACCGGAAGCAAACCAATCGACGCAAATAGAAACATCCATTTCATCAGCGTGATAAGCGAATATTTCCGTATAAAGTTACGGTAGAGCGTAAGATAGAGCGCGTAACTGAGCTGAGCCATAAGCACCACGATGTCGCCAAGCACCGGATTGTCGCCCCTCACAGCACGTGACATGCCCGAAAGCACGAGTATAAGGGCACCAGTGGCTCCTAACAGTATGCCGCCAATCTTCTTCCCTGTGATGGGCTCCCTTAGGATTAGCCATGCCAACACCATCACCCACATCGGCATTGTGGTGGTGATGATAGATGCCTCGCCGGGTGACGTCATTCCCACGCCGAAGATGAAGCAACCCTGATTGAACAGGATGCCAAGGAAAGCAGCCCCCGCAAGAAGCAGCAGGTCGTGACGGCAGACATGCTCACGCTTTGTGAACATCGATGTCAGCCAGAACAGCACCGCTGCCCCAAAGATGCGGGAATCCACCACAAGCAGCGGTGTCAGCACAGTTGCTGTGAGCAGCAGCTTGGTGACAGGAGCCATCAGCCCCCACATCACATTCGCGCCAAGCATGGCGGCATGACCCTTTATCTTGAAATCACTCATAATCTTTCTTCCCTAATTGCGGCTGCAAAGTTACAAATTTTTGGGTTTCGCAACAATTCGGTTAATTTATAATAAAAATATTTCATTTTTTGCCTTACCTCTTGCAAAACAAATTTTCTTGAATTATTTTTGTAGTACAAAATCAAATAACCCAAAATTTATCAGGGGTAACCTTATAACCCTTTAACCTTATAACCTATAGTAACCCAAAGATAATTTGATGAAGAAATTCATAGCAATAGTGCTTTCAATGGCGGCAGTGGTTCCAGCCATGACCGCCCAACGTTCAGACACCCTGCTTAAGAACTGGGACTTTTCCAAAGACAGCACCAAATGGGAATCTGTGACAGTGCCTCACGACTGGGCAATCTATGGTCCCTTCGACCGCAGCTACGACCTGCAGAAGGTAACTGTAGAGCAGAACGGCGAGACCGAGGCCACCTGGAAGACAGGTCGCACCGGTGGACTTCCCTATATCGGGAAAGGTTACTACAAGACCACATTTGAGGTGCCCGACACAGCAGGGCGCGCCATATCTCTTCTCTTTGACGGCGCCATGAGCCATGCCAATGTATATGTCAACGGCAAGCACGTGGCTTACTGGCCCTATGGCTACAACTCCTTCTCTGCCGACCTTGACGGAGTGGTGAAGCCAGATGTCAACACTGTGGAGGTTTCACTCGAGAATCCCGAGCAGTCATCACGCTGGTATCCCGGCGCCGGTCTTTACCGTAACGTGCATCTCATTGACACGGAGAAAGTACACGTGCCTGTATGGGGTACTTACGTCACCACCCCTTACGCCTCCAAGGAGTATGCCACCGTGCATCTCACAACAGAGGTTGAGGGTGTGACCAAAGGTGAGGAGGTTAGCCTTACTACCGTGATCCGCGACCAAGACGGCAAAGAGGTGGCATCCGACACCCACAGCTACAAGATTTATCCGGGCGCACCCATCTACCAGAATTTCCGCGTAGACAATCCCGCGCTCTGGACTCCCGAGACTCCTTCTCTCTACACTGCCCAGACAACAGTGACCAAAGACAGCAAGGAAGTTGACTCCTACACCACCCGCTTCGGAATCCGTTCCGTGGAGGTGCGTGCCGGTGAGGGATTCTTCCTCAACGGCGAGAAGCGCCAGTTTAAGGGTGTCTGCAACCACCACGACCTTGGCCCTCTCGGAGCAGCCGTCAACAAAGCTGCACTCCGCCACCAACTTGAGCTTCTCAAGGAGATGGGAGCCGACGCAGTGCGTACTGCCCACAATATGCCTACCCCGGAACTCGTGGAGCTTTGCGATGAGCTCGGACTCATGATGATGATTGAGCCTTTCGACGACTGGGGATTCCGTCCGAAGAGTAAGAACGGCTACGGCACAATCTTCAACGAATGGGCTGAGAAAGATCTGATCAATATGGTGCGCCACTACCGCAACAACCCGTCAGTAGTGATGTGGTCGATTGGCAACGAGGTGCCCTCACAATGGGGGCCTGACGGAATCTCCGAACTTATGTTCCTTCAGGACATCGTGCACCGCGAGGACCCGACGCGCCCCGTAACCTGCGGCATGGACCAGGTGAAGGCTGTCATCAACAATGGCTTCGCCGCCGCGCTCGACGTGCCGGGATTCAACTATCGTGTGCACCTCTACGAGGAAGCGTTTCCGGAACTGCCACAGAATGTGCTTCTTGGCTCAGAAACAACATCTACTGTTTCCTCTCGTGGCAAGTATTACTTCCCCGTTGAGAAGGCCCACGACGTGGTGCGTGACGACAACCAGAGCTCTTCATACGACGTGGAATACTGCTCTTGGAGCAACATCCCCGACGATGACTTCGCCGCAGAGGATGACCTCCCCTACGACATGGGACAGTTTGTATGGACCGGCTTCGACTATCTTGGCGAGCCATCTCCCTACGACACAGACGCTTGGCCAAGCCACAGTTCTTACTTCGGCATCATTGACCTTGCCTCCATTCCAAAGGACCGCTACTATCTTTACCGCTCGAAATGGAACAAGAATGACCATACCCTCCACATCCTGCCCCACTGGAACTGGGAAGGACGCGAGGGAGAGGTGACTCCAATCTTCGTCTACACCGACTCTCCAAAGGCTGAGATTTTCATCAACGGCAAGAGCCAGGGAATGAGGGAGAAGAAGACCGACGGCACCAATATGGAGCGTTACCGCCTGATGTGGAACGAGACTATATATGAGCCGGGTGAGGTGAAGGTTGTGGCATACAACGCCGACGGCAGCGTGGCTGGCGAGAAGACCATCCGCACAGCCGGGAAACCTGACCATCTCGTGCTAACCCCCAACCGCACAGTGCTTAATGCCGACGGTGAGGACCTCGTCTACATCACGGTGCAGGTGGCTGACAAAGACGGCAACATAGTGCCAACCGATGAGAGAGCGGTGAAATTCTCCACCAAGGGAGCCGGCAAGTTCCGCGCCACCGCCAATGGTGACCCGACAAGCCTGCGTCTCTTCCATCTCCCTGAGATGGACCTCTTCTCCGGAGCAGCCACAGCCATTGTTCAGGCATCCGACACCCCCGGACAGGTGACATTCTCTGCCACCGCAAAGGGCGTGAAACCAGCTACAATCACAATCCCAGTAAAGAAATAAATCAACAAAAAATATTAACCTTGCCGGAATCCTTTCCGAAAATTCCAAAAGGATTCCGGCATCAATAAAATCAATCATCATGACAACTGAAGAAATGCAGAACAAGATTGAGAAAGTATTCTCAGACCGCTTTGGCGGCGAGGGCAACATCTATGCCTCCGCAGGACGTATCAACCTCATCGGCGAGCACACCGACTATAACGGTGGCTTCGTATTCCCTGGCGCCATCGACAAGGTGATTATGGCAGAAATCCGCCCCAACGGCCTTGAGAAGGTACGCGTATTCTCAATCGACATCGATGAGTATTGCGAGTTCGGGCTCAACGAGGAAGACGCTCCCAAGCAGTCATGGGCACGCTACATCTTCGGCATCTGCCGCGAGATTCAGAAGCGCAACGGCGTGGTGAAAGGTTTTGATGCAGTCTTCGCCGGCAATGTGCCACTCGGCGCAGGCCTCAGCTCATCAGCAGCCCTCGAGTCTTGCTTCGCTTACGCACTCAACGACCTATACAACAACAATAAGATTGACAAGTTTGAGCTCGCAAAGATTGGCCAGAGCACAGAGCACAACTATTGCGGCGTGAACTGTGGCATCATGGACCAGTTCGCTTCCGTATTCGGCCGCAATGGCAACCTCATGCGTCTCGACTGCCGCTCTATGGAGTATGAGTATTTCCCCTTCAATCCGGAGAACTACCGCCTCGTGCTTGTTGACTCACGCGTGAAGCATGAACTCAAGGATTCACCCTACAACAAGCGCCGCGAGTCTTGCGAGCGTGTAGCAAAGCGTCTCGGCATGGAGACCCTTCGCGATGCCACTCTCGACCAACTCTTCGCCATCAAGTCTGACATCACCGCTGAGGATTATTTCCGCGCCAAGTTTGTCATCGAGGAGAAAGACCGTGTGCTTGCAGTCTGCGATGCCCTCAACAATGGTGACTATGAGACTGTTGGCAAGAAGATGTATGAGACTCACGCCGGTCTGTCGAAAGATTATGAGGTTAGCTGCGTAGAGCTCGACTTCCTCAACGACGTTGCCAAGGAACTCGGCGTTACAGGCTCACGTATCATGGGCGGCGGTTTCGGTGGCTGCACAATCAACCTTCTCCCTAACGACCTCCACGACAAGTTTGTGAAAGAGGTTACCAGCCGTTTCAATGAGAAATATGGCCACGAGCCAATGATCTATGACGTAGTCATCTCCGACGGCGCTCATCTCGTAAAAGCCGCAGCTAAAGAGTGAAGAGTTTAGAGTAAAGAGTTTAAGGTCTTAATTATGGTAACAGAGAAAAAATATCCCTCTTCCCTTGGGGAGATCACTCTATATAGGGTTGAGAATAAATCCGGAGCGTCGGTGGTGCTTTCCACCCTTGGCACCGGGATTGTGGAGGTCAACGTCCCCGATAAGGACGGCAAGATTGAGAACGTAACCCTCGGGTATGCCAATCCGGCTGACTATATCGCTGACGGACCATGCTTCGGCAAGGTGCCGGGCCGCTATGCCAACCGTATTGCCCTTGGCAAACTGCATATTGACGGCAAGGATTACCAGCTCGCCATCAACAATGGTCCTAACGCCCTGCACGGCGGACCCACCGGTTTCCAGAACCGCATATGGAATGCCGAGCCGCTTGCTGACGGTGTGCGTTTCACATATAAGGCTGCAGACGGCGAGGAGAATTATCCCGGCAACCTGACAGCTGTAGCGGAATACCACTGGAGCGAAGACAATGTGCTGACTCTCGATTTCTCTGCCACTACCGACAAGGAGACCGTTATCAACCTTACCAACCATGCCTATTTCAATCTCGACGGCGCCGATTCCGGCACTGTCTTGAACCATAAGCTGAAACTGAACGCTGCCAACTGGCTGCCAACCGACAGCACCCAGATTCCTACTGGTGAGATTGCCCCAGTAGCCGGCACACCGATGGATTTCCGCGACTTCAAGGAGATTGGAAAGGACATAAAGGCTGACTTTGAGGCTCTGAAGATTGGCAAGGGTTATGACCATTGCTGGGTGATTGACGGTTATGAGCCAGGGAAGATGATTGAGGAGGTCGCTATCCTTGAGGGTCAGAAATCAGGCCGTAAGCTGACAGTGGGCACTACCCAGCCGGGTATGCAGGTCTACACCGGCAACTGGCTCGCAGGGTGTCCGCTCAACCACAGCGGCAAGAGCTATGAGGACTATGACGGGGTAGCAATTGAGATGCAGGGATATCCCGATGCACCCCATCACTCCAACTTCCCATCACAGACTCTCCGTCCGGGTGAGGAATACCGCCAGACAATACGCTTCGCCTTCTCCTAAGGAAGCCCCCTAACCCCCTAAAGCCAGCCCTCTACCCCCCTAAAGGGGGTTGGGGGCTTTTCATTACTTGACGAAGACGAGGTACTCGCCGGGGGCAAGGGTTGCGGGGATTGCGGCTGCAGCGCCGGTAAAGTAGTTGGTCATACCCTCTACAACTGGTTTGTCGCCCGTGAACTCAACGACTGTGTCTTCCTTGCCGAGGTTGGTCAAAACAACAACCTTTGAGCCGTCTTTCTCGCGTGAGAAGATATAGAGGTCGGGGCTGCTTGTGGCATACTCCACCATGTCGCCACCCTCAACACCGGCTGCAAGTGCGTGCTGGGTGTGTTTCAGATTGTTGAGTTTCTGATAGAAACTGAAATACTCATTGCGGGGCTCCCATTGTGGAGCCTTGTCTTTTTCAAAGAACTCAAACGCACGGTTCATGCCGGTCTCTTGACCAGTGTAGATGAGCGGCATACCGGGGATGGTATAAGACAACACAGCTAAAGCACTTGTAAGGTTGCCAAGACGATCAAACTCAGTGCCTTCCCATGAGTTGAGGTCATGGTTTGTCACCATATTCATCAGATATGTGTCTTTTGGATATTCAGCAGCCTGCTCAGCGAGGAGTTTGCCGATAGCCACAGCGTGAGTCTCCGGGAATTCCTTCACCTTGCCGTCCTCACCCTTGAAGGTGTATTGACCGGAGGTGGCAGCGATTGCGCTGAAAAGATCCTTCATTGGCCAGTTGTAGCCCATGTCGAAACCATTCTTCTGGAGGTCAGGTTTGCTTGCCTCGGCGAGCATGAATATGTCACCCTTTGCCTTCTCAAGTTCAGGACGGGCCTCGTCCCAGAAATCAGTAGGCACCTCAGCGGCAACGTCGCAGCGGAATCCGTCTACATCCACGTCTGTCAACCAGAACTTCATGGCATCAATCATCCCCTTGCGCATCTCAGGGTTGGAATAGTCGAACACATAGACATCGGTCCAGTCATACACGCCCATCATATTGCCGAGAGAATCTTTCTCATACCAGTCGGGATGCTCAGTCACCCACTTGTTGTCTCTCCCTGAATGGTTTGGCACCCAGTCGAGTATCACCTTCATGCCGTTGGCATGAGCTTTCTTTACAAATTCCTTAAATTCATCGAGAGTGCCGAACTCAGGGTTGAAGGCTGTATAGTCAGCCACGGCATAATAACTGCCGAGGGTGCCTTTGCGGTCTTGTTTGCTGATGGGGTGGATAGGCATCATCCATAGGATATCCACGCCGAGGTCTTTGAGACGCGGAAGCTGTTTCTCGTAGGCGGTGATGGTACCCTCATCGGTCGACTGACGGAGGTTGACCTCATAGATTACGGCGTTGCGGCTCCATTCCGGATGTTTCACCGATGTGTAGGTAGAGTCTTGTTTTTCAGACTGCTGCTCCTTGTTGGCGTTGGTCTTGCCGCCACAGGCAGAGAATAGAAGTGCCCCTATCATGCCGATGGCTGAGAAGAATCTTTTCATACAGTAAGAGATTATTTAGTTATTTGTCGGCAAATATAACACAATTCCACATAATAACCAAATTTAGAATTTGCTCAATAGGCGAGGATTATGTAATTTTGCAGTCATAAAACAGCAATAACACAAATTAAATGGAAAAGAAATTCAAGCGCACACTCATCACCTCCGCGTTGCCCTATGCCAATGGTCCGGTACATATCGGACACCTCGCGGGAGTCTATGTCCCTGCCGACATCTATGCCCGCTATCTCCGACTTAAAGGTGAGGACGTAATGTTTGTCGGCGGCAGCGACGAGCATGGTGTGCCAATCACCATCAAGGCCCGCAAGGAGGGTGTCACTCCCCAGGACATTGTGGACCGCTACCATAATATAATAAAGGAGTCGTTTGAGGAGCTCGGAATCTCTTTCGACGTGTATGGGCGCACCACTTCCGCCACCCACCACAAGACAGCATCCGACTTCTTCCGCACTCTCTACGACAAGGGGGAATTTATAGAGAAGACCTCCATGCAGCTCTATGATGAGGAGGTGGGTGAATTCCTTGCCGACCGCTATGTGACCGGCACTTGCCCCCATTGCGGCAATGAGGGAGCCTATGGCGACCAGTGTGAGAAATGCGGCACTTCACTCAGTCCCACAGAGCTTATCAATCCGAAGTCTGCCCTGTCGGGGAGCACTCCGGTGATGCGCGAGACCAAACACTGGTATCTTCCGCTCGACAAATGGGAGCCGACACTGCGCAAATGGATTCTTGAGGACCATAAGGAATGGCGTCCCAACGTCTACGGGCAGTGCAAGTCATGGCTCGACATGGGTCTTCAGCCACGTGCCGTGAGCCGCGACCTGAAGTGGGGCATCCCGGTGCCTGTAGAGGGTGCCGAGGGTAAGGTGCTCTATGTGTGGTTTGACGCTCCAATCGGGTATATCTCCAATACCATCGACGCTGCCGGCGACGACTGGGAGAAATGGTGGAAAGACCCGGAGACACGTATGCTCCATTTCATCGGAAAGGATAACATCGTGTTCCACTGCATCGTGTTCCCTGCAATGCTTATGGCACATGGCGGCTACAACCTCCCGGACAATGTACCTGCCAACGAGTTCCTAAACCTTGAGGATGACAAGATCTCAACCTCACGCAACTGGGCTGTGTGGCTCCACGAGTATCTCCGCGAGCTTCCCGGCAAGCAGGACGTGTTGCGTTACGTGTTGACTGCCAACGCACCAGAGGCTAAGGACAACAACTTCACATGGAAAGATTTCCAGGCAAGAAACAACAATGAGCTGGTGGCAATCCTCGGTAATTTTGTGAACCGTGCCACAGTGCTTGTGCATAAATATTATGACGGCAAGGTGCCGGCAGCCGGTGAATTGGCTGACGCCGACAAGGCAGCCATGGCTGAGATAAAGGCCTCGATTGAGTCGCTTTCCGACAATCTTGACCATTTCAAATTTCGCGAGGGATTGAAAGACGCGATGAACGTGGCGCGTATCGGCAATAAGTATCTCGCTGACTCAGAGCCTTGGAAACTCATCAAGACCGACCCGGAGCGCACTGCCACTATCCTCAATATTGCCATACAGATTTGCGCCAACCTCGCAGTGGTGTTTGAGCCGTTCACCCCATTCATGGCAGCGAAACTCGCAGAGCAGTTGAGGCTTAAGGGACTACGCTGGGATATGACGGGCAGGTTTGACCTCGTGGCAGAAGGCACTGAGATTGGTAAGCCGGAGCTCCTTTTCGAGAAGGTAGACGACAGTGTTGTTGAGGCACAGGTGAAGAAACTTCAGGATGCCCGCGAGAAAAACCTTCTTGAGCAGTGGAAACCGGAGGCTGTGAAGGCAGAGGTTGATTTCCCCACTTTTGAGAAGATGGATATCAGAGTAGGCAAGGTGCTGGAGTGCGAGAAAGTGCCCAAGGCAGACAAACTGCTTAAATTCAAGATTGATGACGGCATGGGTGGACGCACCATCGTGAGCGGCATCGCCAAATATTACAAGCCGGAAGACCTTGTAGGCAAGGAGGTGTGCTTCATCGCCAACTTTGCGCCGCGCAAACTGAAGGGTGTGGAGTCGCAGGGCATGATTCTGAGTGCACAGGATGCCGACGGCAGATTGGTGGTTGTCGAGCCTACGGGAGAAGTTCGTCCGGGGAGCAGCGTGTGCTGATCGCACGTATTGCATTTCCTTGATTCATAAGCAGCTTTGCCCCCATAAGGTGAGGCAGAAGTTCCTCCGCTGTTGTGATGTATAGCTTAGGCTTCATGACACGTGGGAATCGGTTAAACCAAGGGTCGACACTCCCAATCCAAGTGTGGCTCACCACATTAGGGAAATAACGGACGATGTCCCAGAGTTCGAAGATACGAGATTTAGCGGCGGGTGCCACTCCAAGGCGTCCGTCGCTGAATTTTGCCAGACAGAGATAATGCCCTCTGATTCGTTTGTCGGCATTCTTCTGCTCCGGGGTTGCTTTCCCGGAGACGGATATGTGGCGGTTGAAGCGTCGGTTGATGTCTGCCATCATCCGGCGGAACATGGGGCCATGCGATGATGAGTCTTTTATTGAGTTTGACGCGATGTGAAGATGAATCATCTCGTGGATCACCACGTCCTCCCATTCCTCCTGAGGGAAATCAAAGTCGGTGCTTATACGCATCTCGAAGTCGTAACTCACTCTTCTTGGGAAAGTCTGCTTCCATTTGTATACCAGTTTTCCGTGGAAAGTGCGGGCATGGGTGAGTCGGAACCGGGGCGTTGGCAACTTCCCGGCGAAAATCATCTCATTGAATTTATGGAATGATTTGGATGTGAAATCAAGATCAGGAATCATGGTGTTTGAGTGTAAAATGGAAAAAGTTCCCAAAGGAAACGAAAAAATATTGTAATTCCAAATTTAATGCGTAACTTTACCACTTAAAATAATCAGGAATTAGTAATTACGAATTAACCATGGCTATATCAGTAGCTATAAACACCTACAACTCAGCACGTCATTTGCCGAAAGTGTTGGAATCAGTGAGCGATTTCGATGAGGCCGTTGTCTGCGACATGGAGTCGACCGACGACACAGTCCAAATAGCGCAACGCTTCGGAGCAAAAGTCGTGACGTTTCCCAAAGGGAATCATAACCATTCCGAGCCAGCTCGTAATTTCGCCATAAGCCATGCAAGTTATGAGTGGGTGTTTGTAGTGGGTGCCGATGAGCTTGTGCTTGAAGACCTTCGCAAATTCCTGTATAAATTCTCAATTAAGGCTTTAAAGAGCAAGAATCTGAAAGGGCTTTACATTCCGCGTAAGAATTATATCATCGACCGTTTTCGCCGGTCGAAATATCCTGACTATCAGCTTCATTTTTTGCCAAAAACAGTGTTGACTGGCCTTCAGAGATAAACTCAATAACGTGCGCCACAATATTGGAAGCGGCAGACATGGTGAGCTTCCAGAAGCCATCGTGGAGGATAAGCTAAAGCTTCTTGATGAGGAGAACGCAAAGTTTGGAAACAGAAAGAAAAATGCATAAGACGACAATGATATTGGCAGCCATCGCCCTGGCTTTTGCCGGGTGTGGCAGCAAGAAAGCCACGGAGACCACTGACGTGGCTCAGACACAGGCAGTGACGGTGAGCTTTGATGCCGACAGTTCCTATTCCTATGTGGCAAGGCAAGTGGAATTCGGTCCACGTGTGCCCAACACTGAGGCGCATCGCCGTTGTGGCGAGTGGCTCGTGGGAGAGCTTAAGAGCCGTGGACTAAACGTGATTGAGCAACGTGCTCAACTGAAGGCTTTTGACGGCACGATGCTCAACGCGCTCAATATTTTCGCACAGTTTAACCCGGAGAAAGAGGAGCGAGTGCTGCTCCTTGCGCATTGGGACAGCCGCCCGTGGGCTGACCAAGACCCGGACCCAGCTAACCACAAGACTCCTGTTGACGGGGCCAACGACGGTGCGAGTGGCGTGGGAGTAATCCTTGAGATTGCGCGTCAATTGGCACTGAACAGCCACGACAAGGGTGTTGACGTGCTTTTCGTTGATGCTGAAGACTGGGGCACCCAGGGCGATGAGCATTCGTGGGCTATGGGCGCAAGATATTTCATGGAGCATCTGCCGGTTGAGAACTATGTGCCGAGGGAGGCAATTCTTCTCGATATGGTGGGCGGCAAGGATGCCGTGTTCTGCCGGGAATATTTCTCAGAGAAGGCAGCCCCACGTCTGGCACAGTCGCTGTGGGGAATTGCTGAGTCGCTTGGCTATGGAAGCCTGTTTCTCAATCAGTTTGGCGGAGCAATCACCGATGACCATGTGCAGCTCATAGAGCATGGCATACCCACAGTAGACATCATCGAATATCACCCGGAAGACGAGACTGGCTTCGACCCCAACTGGCACACCGTAAACGACACCCTCGACGGCATAGACAAAAACACGCTCCAAGCAGTTGGTGAAACCGTATTATATTATCTGATAAATAATTAAAACAAAATAATGGCAACAAATTTCATTGACGAACTGACATGGCGCGGCATGGTGCACACCGTGATGCCGGGCACTGACGAACTTCTTAAGAAAGGTATGACTACGGCTTATCTGGGCATTGACCCCACAGCCGATAGTCTGCATATCGGTCACCTGTGTGGCGTGATGATGCTCCGCCATTTCCAGCGTTGCGGACACAAACCGCTCGCACTCATCGGCGGCGCAACCGGCATGATTGGCGACCCTTCCGGAAAGAGCGCGGAGCGTAACCTCCTCGATGAGGCAACGCTGCGCCATAACCAGGAGGCAATCAAAAAGCAGCTATCCAAATTCCTTGACTTTGAGAGTGATGCCCCCAACAAGGCGGAGATGGTCAACAACTATGACTGGACCAAAGACGTGACATTCCTTGACTTCGCCCGCGAGATTGGCAAGCATATCACCGTCAACTATATGATGGCAAAAGACTCTGTGCAGAAGCGTCTCAACGGTGAGGCTCGCGACGGCTTGAGTTTCACTGAGTTTACCTACCAGCTTCTCCAGGGCTTCGACTTCCTGACCCTATACGAGCAGAAGAACTGCAAATTGCAGCTTGGCGGTTCTGACCAGTGGGGAAACATCACCACCGGCACTGAGCTGATACGTCGCAAACTCGGCGGCGAGGCTTTCGCCCTCACCTGTCCGCTAATCACTAAGGCTGATGGTGGCAAATTCGGTAAGACAGAGAGCGGAAATGTATGGCTTGACCCACGCTACACCTCTCCTTATAAGTTCTATCAGTTCTGGCTCAACGTGAGTGATGCTGACGCTGAGAAGTATCTGAAGATCTTCACTGCCCTCAAGAAAGAGGAGATTGAGGCTCTCGTTGAGGAGCATGCCAAGGATCCCGGTCAGCGTCCTATGCAGAAACGTCTTGCAAAGGAGGTTACGATCATGGTGCACAGTGAGGCTGACTATGACGCTGCCGTGGAGGCAAGCCAGATTCTTTTCAGCAACAAGGCTGACGAGGCTTTGCGCCACATTGATGAGAAAACACTCCTTGAGGTGTTTGAGGGCGTGCCAACATTCAATGTGTCGAAGGCTGAGCTTGAGGCTGGTGTGCCGCTGCTCGACCTGCTTGCCACCAAGACCGGTGTGTTTGCCTCAAAGGGTGAGGCGCGTAAGATGGTGCAGCAGGGTGGAGTTAGCATCAACAAGAAGAAGGTTACCGACCCCAACGCCGTCATCAATGCCGATGAGCTCCTCAACGGCAAATACCTCCTCGCCCAGCGCGGCAAGAAAAACTACTACCTCCTCATCTGCGGGGAATAGGATAATAGATTGGTTTGTCTTGTCTAAACATTCATCTAAGATGGAGTCGATGTTTTTCAGTGGTTCAAAGATTTGTTCAACCGACTCCTCAGTAAGATGGGATTCCAGCAATCGCAGCCAAAACAAAGCCGTAGCGCACACATATAGACCACAACTCTGAATACGAATCAGCCCGGCGAAAGAAGCGCTTCTCTCGTCGGGCTATCCTTTTACTCTTGCTCTTGGTCGATTTTCGTATTTATATTAGAAAACTATCACCAAGGAGTGTATGTCTCAAAGGTACTGTCGTTATTGAGTTTCCATTTTTTCCTGCTCCGTTCCCAATATCCTGTAGTATCGTTCCGTTCAAGCCAAAAAGTCTCCGGATTATTGACCTTTTCATGCTTGAAAATTATCTGCACAAATGCTACACTGTCGTTAGGAGATATTTTGGAAGTCCTGACCTCTTTTTCTCCGGTATATTCTCCGTAAGTGGCATGTAAGTTTGATGCGTGACGCTTGAACTCTTTTCTGTTTTGTTCTTCAGTACCATATAAGCCTTTCGGTATAGGCTGGTCTCCATTGAACTCCAATAAGTAA
>CAZRUR010000050.1:0-18249 GCA_964603335.1 uncultured Sangeribacter sp.
CTGCTTATCACCTGTGTGCTGATAGCATGGGGTGTGTATTCCCTCATCGAGATGGATAAGAATGAGTTCCCGCCATTCACCATCAGGGAGGGAGTTGTGGCTGCTGTCTATCCTGGTGCAGACGCTACACAGGTTGAGCAAGAAGTGCTCAAACCTCTGCAAGACTATGTGTTCAGTTATAAGGAGGTAAACAAGGAGAAAACCACGGCGCAGGCATCTGACGGTATGGTGATGATTTTTGTCACACTTGATGACAAGGTCGACGATGAGGAGTCAGACCAGTTCTGGGATGAGTTCAAACTTGGCGTTGAGAATGTGAAACTTACGTTGCCTACCGGTGTCTTGGCTGTTGAGACCATTTCGAATTTTGGAGATACGTCTGCATTGCTTCTTACAATGCAAGGGAAAGACAAGACTTATAGGGAATTACATGACTATATGACACAACTTCGTGACCGACTTAGGGCTATTCCAAGTGTAGGCACGATGACTGTCTATGGGGAGCAGACTGAGGAGATTGGTGTGCATATCGACACTGAGAAACTCTCACATTACGGGATTGATGAGAAGACACTCGCCTTGACTCTCCTGGCACAAGGTTTTGAGACAACCGGCGGACGCTTGAAATCTGAGTATTACACCATGCCGCTTTATGTTGCTGAATCATTCAACTCAGTCAACGATATAAAGGAGACAGTGGTGCTTTCCACGCCATCTGGCGATGTGGTCCGTTTGGGAGATATCGCAGATGTCGTCAGGGAATATCCAGAGCCGTCAAGCTACATCACCAACAATGGCGACAAGTGTCTGCTTCTCAGTGTTGAGATGAAGGATGGCGAGAATATCGTGGCTATGGGTGAGGCGGCTGGAAAGGTGATCGATAAGTTTGCAGAGGAGATGCCGGTCGATATGCAACTGTTTAAGATTACAGACCAGCCAACAGTGGTAAATCTCAGTGTCATAGACTTTTTGAGGGAGTTGCTGATAGCCATTGTTGCTGTGCTTGTGGTCATAATGGTGTTGTTGCCACTGAAGGTGGCTTTCATCGCAGCCCTCACAATACCGGTTACGATATTCATATCGCTTGGCCTGTTCTATGCTCTTGGCATTGAATTGAACACCGTCACGCTCGCGTGTCTTATAGTTTCGTTGGGTATGATTGTCGACAACTCGGTGGTTATTATTGATGAATATGTGGATGAGATTTCGGATGGAATAGCCCATATGCAGGCCACTATCAATGCGGGCACGATATTCTTCCGTGCAATAGTTTCTGCTACCATGGCAATCTCCATCACCTTCTTCCCATTCCTTATCACCATGACGGGAATGTTTCGTGACTTCCTCACGGATTTCCCATGGGCGATATTGATGATTCTGACAATCTCACTGATTGTGGCGGAGTTGCTTGTGCCATTCCTGCAGTTCAGATTGATAAAGAAACCAATCTATGCCATCGAGAAAGAGAAGATCGCAAGTGGGAAAAAGAAATTCTCATTCTTTGTAAGTCTTCAGAAATGGTATGACAAACTCATTGCCCTATGTTTCGCATGGCCCAAGACAAGCATTGTGATAGGTTTGATTTCAGTGGTTTTGGGAGCGTGGGCTTTTATCAAACGGCCCATCGAGTTGATGCCAATCGCAGAACGTGACCAGTTTGCCGTTGAGATTTATCTCCCAGTTGGTTCTTCACTTCAAGCCACTGATGTCATAGCCGACAGTCTCGCAAATATTTTACGAAAAGATGACAGGGTGGTGTCGGTAGCCTCTTTCCACGGAATGTCATCACCCCGTTTCCAGACCACATATGCTCCGCAGGTGGGAGGACCCAACTATGCTCAGTTTATCGTCAACACCAAGAGCAATGAGGCAACCATTGAGTTGCTCAATGAGTATACTCCCAAATATCAAGATTATTTCCCGGGAGCATACGTAAAATTCAAGCAATTGAGCTACTCCAACGCCAAATATCCTGTGGAGGTGCGCCTTTCAGGTCTTGACTACACGGAGAATCTCAAGGCATCGGATACAGTGATGTCGATAATGCGCCGAATGCCGGGGTTGACGCTTGTAAGACCCGGGTCAGAGAATCAATTGGTGGCTGCCACAATTGTCCCCAATAGCCCGAAGATGTCGCGCCTTGGTCTGAACAACACCTTGCTTGAGATGACTCTCGCCATGCGTTATGGCTCTGGTGTGCCGATGGGCACACTTTGGGAGGGTGATTATGGCATAAATATTGTTGCAAAGACCCAGAATGCCGACAGCTCTACGTATTCTGCACTTATGAAAGAGCCAATCCCTGTGATGGGAATAGGCAACACACCGCTGAAAGCATTCGCAGAAGTGAAGCCGACTTGGCATCCCGGTCAGATTGATTACCGTGGAGGAATCCCCACCGCAATAATTTCTGCCGTTAATGTCAGAGGAGAAAACTCACTTAAACAGACAACCATCCTTCAGAAAGAACTTGATAAGATCGAGTTTCCCGACGATGTGACCTTGAGTTATGGAGGTGATTATGAGCAGGCAGAAGAGATATTGCCCCAAATGGGAGAAGCTCTCCTTATAGCTGTGGTCATAATATTCTTTATCCTTATTTTCCATTACAAGGGAGTGACTGTTCCGGCGTTGATGCTTGTGTCGTTGATATTTATCATCCCCGGCGCGGGTTTGGGACTGTTGATAATGGATGAGGTGATAAGTCTTACCTGCACACTCGGTCTCATAAGCCTTATGGGTATCCTTGTCAGGAATGTGATAATAATGTTCGACTATGCAGAGGAACTTCAGGAAAAGGGGGAGCCGGTGAAGGAGTCAATCTTTGAGGCGAGTGAGCGAAGAATGCGCCCCATCTTCCTTACCTCTGCGGCTGCCACCATGGGTGTGCTTCCGATGGTGGTTTCTGGAAGTGCGCTTTGGAAACCGATGGGCATTGTAATCTTCTTCGGCACACCGATTACGATGATATTTATTCTTACGGTTATTCCATTGCTTTATTGGAAGATCTGCAAGAAGGCGGCTCCAACAATTGAGGTGCCCATAGACCCGGTGGAAATAACTGACAACACAACCAATCAACCGAAACAAGATGAAAAGTAAGAATATAGTTTGTTCAATCTTTATTGCTGGGATGACGGTGTCAACCTGCTGGGCCTCTAATGGCTTAGCAGGAGACACACTCGCTCTGACCCTTGAGCAATGCCGTGAGATGGCGTTGAAGAATAATGCTGCAACAAAGACGGCTATCAACAACATAAAGATAGCGAAAGAAACGTCGGAAGAGGCTTTCACCAAATATTTCCCCGACATCTCAGCCTCAGGCATGGCATTCTGGGCAAACCACGACATTATCCAATATAATGTGTTGGATATGTTCACCCTCGGGATGATAAAGAATGGAGTGGCAGCGGGTGTGACGGCTGTGCAACCCATCTTTGCCGGTGGTCAGATTGTCAATGGAAACGCCCTCGCTCATTTGGGTGAGGCTGTTGCCGAGATGAGAAAAATGCAGACGGATGAGGAGGTGTATGTCTCTGTCGACAAGTATTATTGGAAACTCGTGTCGTTGCAATCTCAAAGGCAGACGTTGGCTTCCTTGATACAGGTGCTTGACACTCTCGCCAATCATACACAGGCGGCTGTTGATGCCGGAGTCATTCTCAAGAACGACCTTTTGAGGGTTGAGTTGCAGCGCAATGATTTCAAGTCTACGATGATTGACCTCGACAATGGGATTGCCCTTTGCTCAAATCTGCTTGGCCAATATATTGGTGTCGGTTTGACTCCGGTAAAGGTCACAGAGCAAATTGCTCCAGGAGTTATGCCGGAGTTTGCCCAAGACATTTGGAGAAATCCACAGGATGCTGTGGTCAACACTCAAGATTATGGACTTCTTAAGTCGGCAATCAAGGCTGCTGAACTGGAGAAAAGGATGACTGTGGGAAGCAATCTTCCTACAGTTGGACTCGGAGCCGGTTGGTATTATCATACACTGCTTGAACAGAAGCATAATTTTGGGGACCTGTTTATTGCAGTCGAAATACCGTTGACAGGTTGGTGGGGCGGCTCGCATGCCATCAAGCGCAAGAATCTTGAGATTCAGAATGCCCGCCTTCAGATGGAGGATGGGGAGCAATTGCTGCAGATAGCCATGAAAGATGCCTGGGATAATCTCACGGCGGCTTACCGCAAAATGGAGAATGCCAAGGAGTCGATAGCACAATCAGAGGAGAATCTGAGATTGAACGAAAACTATTATAAGGTTGGTGTGTCGACAATTACAGACCTGCTTACGGCGCAAACTTTATATAAGACAGCTTGCGACCAATTTATCTCAGCCTACTCTGACTATCGCTTGCGCTACGCAGAGTATAAGAAAGCCACCGGACAATTGGACTTATAGGTTGTCTGTCAACATTTGGGCGAGTCATGTTGTTTGTAAGGTGTAATCAATATAAATTTTGCTATGGACTCAAAAGAATTTAAGCGCATTCTATCGAGGATGCGGCTGCCTCGCAAGGAATGGAGAACAACGATGCCACGGATTATCAGGCAAAGCAGAATCCCGACTTTTATCCGGTGAAGAAGCTGCTTCAGCCGAAAGGGAACACTGATGTGCCTTCAGTCAAGGAGATTGACAAGATTGTGAAAGTTTATTTTGGGAAATAGAGGGTTTGGCGATTTTATAGGAATCGCCAAAGCTGTTTGTAAGAATGGAGAATAATTGCTAATTTTACGCTCGCAAAATAATCTTAAATCAAAAGACAATGAAAAAAGAATTGAACTCACCTAAAGCACCGGGAGCCATTGGTCCCTATAGTCAGGGCGTTATGGCTGGTAATCTTGTGTTTGTATCCGGACAACTTCCCATCAATGCCGCCACCGGCGAAATGCCATCCGACATTAAGGCCCAGACTGCACAGAGCATCGAAAACATCAAGGCTATACTTGCAGAGGCTGGAGCCACTCTTGACAACGTTGTCAAGACAACAGTATTCCTTGCGGATATGAGTCTCTTCGGAGCCATGAACGAGGTGTATGCCGAGAATTTCAAGGCAGTATATCCAGCCCGCGCCGCTTATGCTGTGAAGGAACTTCCCAAGCAGGCTCTCGTGGAGATTGAGGTGATTGCTGTTGTTGATTGATGGTTGTTAGTTATTAGTTGATTGCTTATAACTTACGGTTATTCAGTAGATTGATAATTTGATGGTAAGTTATCTCCAGATAGAGAAACTGACAAAATCCTTTGGCGACAGACTCCTTTTCGGTGATGTCACCATAGGGATATATCAGGGCGACAAAATAGGTCTTATCGCTGCCAATGGCAGTGGTAAGACCACTTTTCTCAATATCATAGCCGGCAAGGAAGACTATGACAGCGGTAATGTGGTGTTCCGCAATGATTTGCGTGTGGGATATCTTCCGCAGATTCCGGAGTTTGACCCAGAGCAGACTGCATTGTCGTATGCCACTCCCGAACCACTGAGAAGTGATGACTACACCTGCGAGGATCGTGCCCGCCAGATGCTCTATCAATTTAAGATAACGGATGTCAATCAGAAGATGGGCACCATGTCGGGTGGCCAGATAAAACGCGTGGCACTTGCCAAGACTTTGCTCTCAGAACCTGACCTCCAGATTCTTGACGAGCCTACCAACCATCTTGACATAGAGATGGTGGAATGGCTGGAGAATTATCTCACACGGCAGAAGATAACGCTGCTGATGGTGACCCACGACAGATATTTCCTTGACAACGTCTGCAATAAGATTATAGAGATCGACCGTCAGGAGATATATTCTTACGATGGGAATTATGCCTATTATCTTGAGAAACGGCAGGAGCGGTATGACGCTATGAATGCTGAGCTTGCCAAGGTGAAAAACCTCTTGCGCACAGAGCTTGACTGGATGCGTCACCAGCCACAGGCACGTGGATCAAAGGCAAAATACCGTATTGACAATTTCCATCAACTTGAGGCTAAAAGCAAGGTCAACCTTCAGACTCGTGACCTTAACCTTGGGCAAGGCTCTTCATATATCGGCTCAAAGATTTTCGAGGCGAAGAATGTGTCGAGGTCTTTTGGCGACATCAGGATTCTTGACAACTGGAGTTACACTTTTGCCCGCTATGAGAAGGTGGGGATTGTGGGCGACAATGGAGTGGGGAAATCCACCTTTATCAAGATGCTGCTTGGTGAGGTGGCGCCCGACAGTGGCAGTTTCGACATTGGTCAGACTGTGAAATGGGGCTACTACAGTCAGGAGGGTATGACCGGTTTTGACGAGAAGAAGAAGGTGATAGACGCCGTGAGGGAGATTGCCGAGGAGGTAAGAATTGACGACAAGACACGACTGAGTGCGTCACAGTTCCTGTCTCGTTTCCTGTTCACTCCCGACACCCAGCAGAAATATATCTTCAAACTAAGCGGAGGGGAGAGGCGAAGGCTATATCTTGCCACAGTGTTGATGAGGAATCCGAATTTCCTTATCCTCGACGAGCCTACCAACGACCTTGACATCCTTACCCTCTCAGTGCTTGAAGACTATCTTGCCAATTTCAAAGGGTGTGTGATAGTGGTGAGCCATGACCGATTCTTCATCGACAGGATTGTGGACCATCTCTTTGTGTTCAAGGGGAATGGCGTGGTGAAGGATTTCCCCGGCGATTATTCCACTTACCGTCATTGTGTGAGGGAGGAAGAGAAGGAGCGAAAGGCAATGGAGACTTCGGTAAAGCCTACGGTGGCTACCGTAGAGCAACCGGCAAAACAGAAGACTGAGCGTAAGCCGAAACTGACATTTAAGGAGAAAAAGGAACAGGAGGAATTGACTGCCAAGTTGGAAACTCTTGAAGATGAGAAGGGTAAACTGGAGGAGAGAATGTCGTCAGGCACGATGGACCATAATGAGATAATCGCTGCTGGGAAAAGGATGGAGGAGATAATCAATGAAATTGACGAGGCAGAGTTTAGGCTGCTTGAGTTGATGGAGAAGGATGGTTGAGAGTAAAGAGTTGAGAGTAAAGAGTTGAGAGTAAAGAGCTGGGAGTAAAGAGTTGAGAGTTGAGGGTTGAGAGTTAAAATGTTGTTACTATGAAAAAGGTATTACTTGTTGGGATATTGCTTGGGCTGTGGGGTCTGAACTATGGGAAAGACGTTAAGAATGTTGTACTCACGCAGCAGGAGAAGACCCAGATGCTTAATGAGGCTGACGATTTTATAGACGATATTCCGGAGGGACAGTCAGACCGACAGGCAGATGCCATATTGCATGCGCTCTCCGGTTCGGGTGCAGAACTGGAGGCTGTAAGGCAGTCGAGGAATGGTTTGCCGAATTACTCAGAAGATGTTGTCGTAAGGGATATTACCCCGATAGATGGGAGTGCACGAGGCATTGCCATGCGTCTGTATCGTGCTAAGTCGTCGGAGGGCGAGACACTGCCGCTGTTGGTTTATTTCCATGGTGGTGGATGGTGTTTTGGCAGCCTTAATTCGTGCGCTTCCTATTGCGATACCCTTGCCGCGAAAGGTGATGTGGCAGTGTTGGCGGTGGAATATTCCTTGGCACCGGAGAATCCGTTTCCGCGTGGTTTGTCAGATTGCATTTCGGCTGTGGAATATGCATTTTAGAATGCCAAGGAACTTGGAATCTCAGCTGACAGGATAAGTCTTGGAGGAGACAGCGCGGGAGGCAACCTTGCTCTCGATGTGGCAATGTATTTTGCAGAAAATAAGGCTGCTGATAAGATAAAGTCGTTGGTGCTGTATTATCCGGTGGTCAACATTGCCAACAAGAATGAGGGCTCGTGGAAGGAGTTCAGCCGTGGTTATGGACTTGACCGCCGACTGATGGATACCTTTATATTGGGGTATCAGGAGAAAGGGAATGTGCAGGATAATATAGGGGATATCCAGAAGGATGTTTTGAAATCGCCGTTGAAAGCGGATGCGGAGTTGATAAAAAAACTCCCGCCCATACTGATGATCTCAGCCGGACGGGATATATTGGTAGACCAAGGAAAGGCATTTGTGGCGAAGGTAAAGGACGCTGGAGGAGAGATTGAGAGGATAGAGTTTCCCGGGTCAGTTCATCTGTTTATCACAGTATCAGGCCAGCCCACAGCATTAGTGAAAGCAGTTGCCATTACCGATGATTTCCTTTCCGAGTAATCAGACAAAATATCTTTTCAACCTATATAGTTGCGGCTCAATATCGCAGCTATTTTTTTTCAGAGATGTTGATGTCTTGACTCACATTATTCCATTCGTTGACAGAAACGCTGTAATTGACGTCTCTAACATCTGGATTTGATGGATATTCCCATTCTCCGATATATCCGGATGCTGGCATACCGATACCAATTCCTGCAATACTGCTTATTGTGATATTGTAATGGTGGTTGCGCACAAGACCATAGCTGCCTGTTCTTGTGCCATCTGGGTCTGTAGACTTTCCTTTATGTTCAATAGGAATATGGAAGAAACATTTACCGCCATCATACACTTCCCAAAGACCCATAACTTCTACAAGATTTTCATTGATAGTAGGATATAGAGAAGCATCCACATCTACACCATCTGCAGTACATAGACTATTTATAGGTATAGAAGCGTCTGATTTAATTTGCATGGTAACGAAATTAGGCGAGTTGCTGTCAGGACTTGTTAATTCAGCATAATATTTTAAAAAAAAAGACATTTCTTTATATGAAAAGAGAATATAGGATCCATTTTTCCAATACATACCGCTGTAAGAATTATCTGATCCAGTTGGAATTATTTTGGCATCAGCTGTATTCTTATAAACGAAATATTGAACAAGTTCATCATATGTCAGAAATAGGTTGCCATTCCGATACAATGTCACTGCTTCATTAGAATCGCCACTGGTATATTTCCCTTCCAAAATTACTGATGGGAGTGCATTTGGCGTATTATACAGAGATGTGGGGCGAGTTGTTTCATTGAAAATGGCGGATCCCCCAAATGAATTTGTAACATCTGAAGATGTCAAGAAATTGGCGATTGCATCACCAGATTCACTGCCAGCAGCAGGAAAAGATGATTCTGTTGCTCCCCAATTCACCGATTGGGCCCAATTCAATGAATGATTGTCAACGCTATTCCATAACCAATTATCATCGCTGTTGGATCCAAGTGCTGTTTCCATTTCACTATATGTCAATCCACCATTGTTTTTAAGAAGATAAGTTTCCTTATCAGTGCCGGATACATTCCATCCTGTTAAGGTTAATGTCAGTTCCCTATCGAAATTACCATTTTCGCTATTATATCCAAATGCACTGATTGTAGGATTGGTTGACATATTGTTAGTGACAGTAACTTTGGCAGCAATCCTTTCAAGATAAATATTTACTACGACACCATCATTAATATTGCTATCAGTAATTGGAGAATAATAGATATCAGTACCGTCAGAATTATAATATCTTGCGCTGGTCATAACGTAGCTTCCAGAGCCATTTGTAAGAGTGGTTGCCGTCCTTGTATTATAATACAGAGCGTTCTTTAGCAAGCTTTCATCTGTGATGTTTGCATATGCTACAACAGCGTTGGGGGTGGTATCAGTCACATCAATTTTGGTTGTGAATACATCACTGGAACTTGATAGGTCTACTTCTTCCAATCTAAGGAATGTCTTGGTGCTTCCATCAATATTGTAGAAAGCGAGGTAGAGGTTGTCGATGTCTTCGTCGGTGGCGCGGGTGTAACTGTTTTGCATGATTCGGAAATTGAGTGTCACTTCCTTACCTTGGCTTTCTTCTTCCCCGATTGGATTCACTGGATTCTCCACAAAATCACTTGTGGAGCAACTCATGGCGAATATGCAGCCCATAGCTACATATGCCATTTTCATAACTTTTAATTTCATTGATGTTGGTTTTATAATGAGTAATATCTATTTTATGTATTGATACACACGGAATATCCATCAATACATCACTGTGCAAATTTAAGGCAAAAATATTTATCTGCCAAATTTATTTTGTGTAATTTGTCGGAAATGACTAAATTTGCACTTTCAATTATGGAAGAAGAAAAGAAAGACAACGACAATATATACATCTATTCCGAGGAAGAGGAAGATTCTCAGGATGAATATTCTGAGGAAGAGGAAGATGATGAGGAGGAGGAAGAGCATGGAAAGGGGGGAGTGTCGGTCTTCGGATTGTTGCTGAAGACGATGTTCAGCCCGGTTGAAGGCTGGAAGGCGGTGAGAAGAGAGAAAATCTCACCGGAGACAGCGCAACGGGAATGCTTCTATCCCTTGCTGGCAATCTATGCCGTCAGCAAGTTTGCTATCCTGGCGTATTCTGCGAAGGCAGACCTTTCGGAGGTGCTTGTGAGTGCTGTCACGTCTTTTGTGTCGTTCTTCTTTGGGTATTTCTGCGCGGTCATACTGTTGAGACACCTGCTGCCCAAAGAGTCGGCAAAGACGTTTGATACAGATTTCGGCAAGAACCTCGTCGTGTTGAGTCTCTCATCATTGTGTCTGTTTTTCATCCTCACGGAATTGCTCCCCATGTTGTGGGCGGTATTGATATTCCTCCCACTCTGGACAGTGTATATGATATGCCGGTCTACGAAGTTTATCAAGATACAGGAAGACCGTCAACTTCTGACCATTGCGCTAATGAATCTCATCATCATAGGCACACCCATACTTTTGGAATGGGGCTTGGGTGAGATTCTGCCAAAATAAACAAACTATGAAAGCAAGTCAAGTCAACATAAAAAACCGGAAGGCACATTTCAATTATGAGATAGGCGACACCTATACGGCAGGAATGGTGCTCACGGGTACTGAGATAAAGTCAATCCGCGAGGGTAAGGCAAGCCTTGCCGACAGCTATTGCGTGGTCGACAGGGGTGAGGTGTGGATTAAAGGGATGTATATTGCTGAATATTTCTATGGGTCATACAACAACCATGTGGCGCGGCGCGACCGTAAACTGCTTCTCAACAAAAAGGAGATAGCCAAGCTGTCGAAAGACAGCAACGACCCTGGGTTTACAATCGTGCCGCTCCGGATCTTCATCAACGACCGAGGCCTCGCAAAGATAGTGATTGGTGTCGGTAAGGGTAAGAAGCAGTATGACAAACGCCAATCCATCAAGGAGCGGGAAGACAAGAGAAATATCGACAGAATGTTGAAGAGATAAGCCGCAGCGTCCGGAGGGTGTCACCGACTCCCCCCGGACGCTGTCCTTTAAACATAAATATAGGAATTATGGATTTTGTTAAGCATGAGTGTGGAATCGGAATGGTGAGACTCCTGAAAGGGAAGGAGCACTACGAGCAGAGGTATGGTGACGTCTACTACGGACTTCATCTCCTTGAGAAGCTTATGGTGCGCCAGTACAATCGTGGTCAGGATGGTGCCGGTCTCGGGTGTATCGATATCTCTGAAGAAAAGCAGGTTGTCTATCAGATAAGGCAGGAGGGAGTCTCTGCCATAGAGCGCATGGCGGAGAAAATCGACAAGGAGATAGCCTTCGAGAGGGAATGGGGCTCATCAAAGATGCCGTATTATGGAAATCTCATGCTTGGACACGTGAGATACAGCACCACCGGACGCAGCGGAGAGTGTTATCTGCATCCGTTGCGCCATGACCATGAGGGTGAGAAACCGGAATCTTTCCTGATGTGTGGAAATTTCCATCTGATCAACACTCAGGAAATCTGCGATATACTGAAAGAGAAAGGGATAGAGGCTGACCCGGGTTTCGACACGGATGCCCTTCTAAAGCATATCTCCAGCGAACACTGGGATGAGAATGGAGAAAGGGTGACGACAGAACAGACCCTGTCGGCGTCTGCCCCGAAATGGGACGGTGGATTTGTGATTTGTGGCATAAACACAGAGGGGGAGATGTGGGCTGTTCGTGACTCCCATGGCATCCGCCCGGCATTCTGGTATGCCGACGACGAGAAGATTATTGTGGCAAGTGAGAAATCAGCCATCGTTATCTCTGCTGGAGTAGACCCCTCTGAGATCCACCGCCTTAACCCCGGAGTTATGTTTAGGGTTGACAAATTTGGCAGGATATCATTCAAGAGGGTGATAGAGGAGAAACCGATAGCGGAATGTGTGTTTGAGCGAATATATTTCTCACGCTCCGACAATGCTGAGATTATGCTCGAAAGAGAGAAACTTGGCTATCTGTTGGCCGAGCATGTCGACAATATCACATCTGACGATATATGCAAGACATATCTCTCTTTTGTGCCGGCATCGGCAAGGTCTGCGTTTATGGGTATGGTGGCTTATTTTGCAGGTATGAAACTTCCTGTCTTTCCCCAGCAACTGGCAGGCGATTCTGTTGACAAATATCTTCCTCACAAACTTGTTGCCGCTGACGGCAACACCATAAATTTTGGTAGGACCATAGAGAAGTGTAAGGCGCTTCGCACTTTTATATCGACAGAGACAGGGCGTGAGGAACTTGTGGAAAAGACTTACAAGAAAGTTGTGGCAGAACTTCCGGAAGGTATCGACAGGATAGTGATTGTTGATGACAGCATAGTGCGTGGCACTACACTCAAGTCTTCAGTCATCTCGTTGCTCGACACCTATGGGGTGGATAAGATTATTGTGGTGTCGTGTGCTCCCCAGGTAAGGTATCCTGATTTTTATGGCATTGATATGTCGAGACTTGGGGAACTGATAGCCTTCCGTGCAGCAGTCAATATCATCAAGCGTAAGGGATTGGATCACATCCTGAAAGAGGTGTATGACGACTGCAAGTCGGCACTCGCCGGGAAGCAGCGCACCCAGAATTTTGTGAAGCGAATATATGAGCAGACAGCCGGTAAGGAGATTTCAAAGGAGGTTACCCGGATGGTTACCCCAGAAAATTGTCATGCCAAGGTAAGGGTGGTTTATCTCTGGACAGAAGACCTTCGCGGAGCGATTCCGGAGCATACCGGCGACTGGTGTTTCACTGGCAATTACCCTACATCTGGTGCCTATACGAAGATATGTCAGGCTTACGTTAATTACTATGAAGGTAATACGTGGCAACGATGACAAAAAGGGAAAAACGAATACTTGAGCTTCTCGCACCGGCATCCAATGCTGAGGTAGCGATACAGGCTGTGCTTCACGGTGCTGATGCCGTGTATATGGGTGCCACAAGTCATGGCGCAAGAAAAGATGCGTCAAACTCAATAGAAGACATAGCGCGTGTGGTGGCTTTCGCCCACCAATACAGGGCAAAGGTCTATGTCACAGTCAATACTATTGTCTATGAGGATGAACTTCAGCGAGTAAAGGAATTGTGCGAATCTCTCTATAGGATTGGCGTGGATGCGCTGATTGTGCAGGATATTGCGCTTCTTGACTTAGATTTGCCTCCAATTGCATTGCATGCCAGCACACAGTGTGACATACGCACTCCGGAGAAAGCCCGGTTTCTTGAGGATGTGGGTTTTTCGCAACTCGTGCTTGCCAGGGAGTTGACACTGGATGAGATAAAGACGATTTCAGAGACGGTGACAGTCCCGATAGAATGTTTTGTGCATGGAGCTTTATGTGTAAGTTATTCAGGAAGGTGTCATGCCAGTCAAGCCACTCTGGGAAGGAGTGCAAATAGGGGAGAGTGTGCCCAAATATGCCGTATGCCATTCACTCTCGCCGATTCAAAGGGTAAGATACTTGCCAAAAACAAGTATCTGCTCTCTCTGCATGATTATAATGCGTCAAATAAAATCGAGGAACTTATTGGGGCTGGAGTGTCATCCTTTAAGATAGAGGGGCGTCTCAAGGATGCGGATTATGTAAAGAATGTTGTGGCATACTATCGACGGAAGATAGATGAGGTTATAGCCAATGATCCCGACAAGTATGAGAGAGGCTCATATGGGAAATCTATGGTTTCATTTGAACCCAATCTTGAAAAGAGTTTCAATAGGGGATTTACCGACTATTTCCTGTCATCCCGCCGACCGGCAAATATTGCGTCGCTTCTCACTCCCAAGTCGATGGGTGAGGTAGTCTCGGATATGCGCCTTCTTAATAACGGAGACGGCATAAGTTTCTTTGACAGGAATGGTAATTATCAGGGAGTCAATATCAATAGGGTAGAGGGTAATAGGATCACGACGGCAAGGAAGGTAGATATCCCCAAGGAAGCCACCCTTCACCGCACAAACGATGTGGAATGGCAGAAAATGATGAGCCGTGCCACGGCTGAAAGGAAACTCTCACTAAAAGTGTGGCTTGACAATGAGGGCGTCACCGCAGAGGATGAGAGGGGAGTAAGGGCCCGGCTTCCTCTTGATGTCAGCAAGGAGAAGGCAAGGAAGGATATGGATTATAGGGATGAGCTTGCAAGGCTTGGAAACACCCCTTATACTCTTACCTCATATGAGGCTACCCATAATCGGAATATGTTTGTCTCAAGGTCACAGATTGCCAATCTGCGTCGCCGGCTTGTGGAGTGTCTTGACCAGGCAAATCTTGCCACGTATCCCTTTGAGAAAAGGAGAAAAGAGAATGTTGAGGCTAAATATCCTTGTGCCAAGCTTGACTATAGAGACAATGTGGCAAACAGCGTTGCAGAGAAATTTTACCGTAGGCACGGTGTCACGGAAATTGAAAGGGCTATAGAGACGAAAAAGACGGCGCCTGCATCAGGCACCGTCGTTATGACCACTCGACATTGTATCTTGCGTGAGCTCAGAATCTGCAAGAAAGAGGTGAGACCCTCATTTGAAGAGCCATTACGACTCACTGGCGGTCCGTCGGCTTTCAAGCTTCGGTTCAATTGCCAGCGCTGTGAGATGGAAGTGCTGCTTTCTTGACAGTATCGTTGCTTACAGCGACAGGTTTTACACCTACGTTAGCCGTTGGTTTCACCGCTACTGAATCCTTGGAGATTGAATCCGGGGAGTTCTTTTGTGCAAATCCCTTCAGCCTGTCATCAACCGTGGTCTTGAAACGTGTGAACATACGGATAAGGGAATCATTCTCCTCTTCCGTGATGTCAAGGTCGGTGTCGGGTGGAAACTCATAATTCACTGTCGTGAGTTTAATGTTGAAATTCTCCACCATTCTGTTGAGAGAGGCAGAATCCTTTGCAAGTTTGATGCTGTCAATATATTCCTCTGTGAGATATCTGCTTTTTATAAATAGCTGGCGAGCCGCCTCGTTATTCTCATTCCCCCGGCTGCCATTGCAAGCGAAGAGGAATGTCAAGAAAATTAAAGATGCAAAAAATGTCGTGAGATGTCTCATATCTTTGAATTTTTAAGTTTGGGACGAAGATATTGTGCGGTGTATGATTCCTTGCATTGAGCAATCTGCTCAGGAGTGCCTTCAGCCACGATGTTGCCCCCAGCCTCGCCACCCTCAGGCCCTATATCAATCACCCAATCAGCAGACTTTATTATGTCCATGTTGTGCTCAATGATTATTACGGTATGCCCCTTCTCGATGAGAGAGTTGAGAGATTTAAGCAGGGTGCGGATATCATGGAAATGAAGGCCGGTGGTTGGCTCGTCGAAAATGAAGACGGTGTGGTCGAAAGAGTCTTGCGAGAGGAAATATGCGAGTTTCACCCTCTGGTTCTCACCTCCGGAGAGGGTGGATGAACTCTGCCCCAGCTTGATATAACCCAGACCCACATCTTTTAATGGTTGCAGACGCTTTATGATTCGTTTCTCAGTGGCTCCCGGTTGTTGCTCAAGGAATTCGATGGCCTGATTGATGGTCATCTCAAGGAAATCGAAGATATTTTTCCCGCGATATTCCACGTCGAGCACCTCTTGCTTGAAGCGTTTCCCGTGACACACCTCACACTCCACCTTAATGTCAGCCATAAACTGCATGGGGATGGTGATTGTGCCCTCACCCTTGCATTCCTCACATCTTCCTCCCTCGGAATTGAAAGAGAAGTAGCCGGGAGTGAATCCCATCTGCTTCGCAAGCTGCTGCTCAGAGAAGAGTTTTCTTATCTCGTCAAAGGCCTTAAGATAGGTTGCCGGGTTTGAGCGTGATGATGTGCCAATTGGGTTTTGGTCAACAAACTCCACCGCCTTGACATCATTCAGGTCGCCTCCCAATGATTTGTGTAGACCGGGAGCATCAGTAGCCTCTCCAAGGTGACGGCTCAATGACTTATAGAGGATTTCCCTTACAAGAGTGGATTTTCCGGAACCGCTGACGCCGGTCACAACCATCATGACACCAAGTGGAAACTTGACATCAATGTTCTTAAGATTGTTTTCCTCAGCGCCTTTCACCTCCACAAACTTCTTCCAGGGGCGACGCATGGGTGAATAATCAATCTCACGTACACCTCTCAGGTAATCGACAGTATAGGAATCTGTCGGCTCATTGGAGGCGAGTGTCTCTTTCAGATTTCCTTGGTAAATAAGGTTACCACCCAGTCTGCCGGCATCCTTGCCGATATCCACGATATGGTCTGCGGCAAGCATAATCTCCTCATCGTGTTCCACGACGAGGACAGTGTTGCCGATTTGCTGCAATCTGCGCAACATGGCAATAAGCCGTTGAGTGTCGCGAGAATGCAATCCTATGCTCGGCTCATCGAGAATATACAGTGAGCCTACGAGCGAAGAACCAAGTGACGTGGCAAGATTGATACGTTGGCTTTCTCCGCCAGAAAGGGTTGATGACAGGCGGTCGAGGGTAAGATAACCAAGACCAACCTCATCCAGGAATTCCAGTCGGCTGTTGATCTCAGTGAGCAGGCGTTTCCCTATTGCTCTGTCTGTGTTGGATATATTGAGGTTTTGAAACAGGGTGCGCAGTTTGCTGACGGGCATCCTCACGAGGTCTGTTATGGTATGTCCGTCAATCTTGACATACTCAACATCCTCTCGAAGCCTTGACCCATGACACACTGGGCATGTGGTCTTTCCTCTGTAGCGGGCTTTCATCACGCGATACTGAATCTTATACTGATTCTCATCGACCCATTTGAAGAAGCCATCTATCCCTTCCCATGAGCTGTTGCCATGCCAAAGGAAATCCTTCTGACTTTGTGTCAGCTCGGAATAGGGTGTATGAATGGGGAAACTGAATCGTGGGGCAATGCGGATAAGGTATTTCTTCCATTCGCTCATCTTCTCACCACGCCAGCATTGCACGGCATCCTGATAGACGGATTTTGACTTGTCGGGGACCACAAGATCCTCGCTGATGCCCATCACCTTGCCAAATCCCTCACATTCCGGACATGCTCCATAGGGGTTGTTGAAATTGAACATAAGGTCGCTTGGCTCACGGAATTCCATCCCGTCGGCGACAAACTTCTTGGAGAAATTACGCTCGTGTACCCCATCCTTGCCCCATATTTTTATGATGCACTCATCGTGCCCCTCATAATATGCGGTCTCGATAGAGTCAGTGAGCCGTGACACCTCATCCTTTTCATCAGTGACAGCCAATCGGTCAATTAGAAGACGGTAATTTTTAGGCGAGATAGGCTTGTTCTCAGCAAGAAGCTCCTCAATGCCGATAAACTCACCGTCTTTTTCAAGACGGGAGTAACCCTCTTTCATATAAATGCTAAGTTGCTGCTCAAAGGTTCTCCCTTCGGGTACATTTATGTCGACGAGGACAGCCACTCTCGTGCCTTGCGGATATGAGAGAATGTCGGAGACGATGTCCTCGATATTATGTTTCTTCACCTCGCGGTGTGAGATAGGGGAGTAGGTGTGACCGATTCTTGCAAACAGCATTCTGAGATAGTCATAAATCTCAGTGGATGTGCCCACTGTGCTTCGTGGATTGCGCGTGTTGACCTTCTGCTCAATTGCAATTGCCGGAGGGAGCGCCTTTATATAGTCGCACTCAGGTTTTGCCATTCGTCCGAGAAACTGACGGGCATAAGCTGAGAGGCTCTCGACGTAACGTCGCTGCCCCTCAGCATATAGAGTGTCGAATGCTAATGATGATTTGCCCGACCCGCTCACGCCGGTCACCACAATGAATTTATTTAGTGGGAGAGAAATGTCAATGTTCTTGAGATTGTTGACTCTCGCTCCCTTTACTTCAATGAATTTTTCGTCCATTCTTCAAAACTAAGGTTTCGCTTATATAATTCAAAACTAAGGTTTCGCTAACTATATAAACGGAAAATGGGCATCAATGTTATAAAACGATAGAAGGAAATCATCAAATGATGGTTTCCTTCAAAAAGTTGCCTTGGAAAGACTCGAACTCTCACAAACGGAACCAGAATCCGGTGTGCTA
>CAZRUR010000051.1:0-18238 GCA_964603335.1 uncultured Sangeribacter sp.
ACACACTAATAATCAGTGTTATAAGGGTGCTTATTAGCTTGTTAGGCTTGCAAAAATATTTTTTTGCGTGACGGGATGAAAAAATATGTGATCCAATTGTCTCCGATTCAAATATTTTTCTTACTTTTGCGCCGTTAATCCGTTTCTTACGAAGAAACGGATTTTTTGTCTGACAAATGGATTTCATCATAAGTCCTTAATAATCAGTTTATTTGCCTGGTCGATGGTGGATGGGTCAATCGAGGCGAGATATATCTGCGTGGTGGCGATGGAATAAATCCAGCCGGTTGCTCATGGCCGAATACTTGCGCCATAGTCCAGTGGCGATAGTCCTCGCTTCCCCGTACCGGAGTTCAAAAGGTTTGAGGTGTTCCTCGAAAAGGGCGGCGAAGTCCGCCGCCTGCAAAAGGGTCCTGTCAATCGGGATGTATCTGTCCGTTTCCGAAAGTGGCGAGAAGCGTGTTCACCTCACGCAATCGTTGTGAAATCTGTTTATCATTGTTTTGATGCAAAATTCCGCATTTTTTACCTGAAATGTTAAGAAAGTTCTTGGCTTTCTCTCATTCAAGCCCCTTAGCTATTACAAAACAAGCAACCCTTGTAAGACAGTCACTTACAAGGGTTGCTGAGATAGTAAAGCGGAGAGGGAGGGATTCGAACCCCCGGAGGTGTTACCCTCAACGGTTTTCAAGACCGCCGCAATCGACCACTCTGCCACCTCTCCTGGCATCTTACGAATTAGGCTTGATGCCTTCTCCGCTCGTTTGCGAGTGCAAAGTTACGAAGTCTTTTTGTTATGTGCAAATTTTTTGGCGATTTTTTGAGAAATTAATACTGATTCCGACGATTCCAGCGATTTCGGTGATTCCGAGAAATCGCTTCCGCGGGACGGATGACGATTTATTTCAGGTCGTTGGAATTACGGTCGTGCCAGCGTTGGATAGCCTGGGCAGTGCGTATAATGTGGGGAGGTATTGAGGAATTCTCCTTTAAGGCAGCATACGCTTCCTCAGGATTCTTGGCAAATTCATCTACAACCGTCTTGTATTCAGAGTCAGTCACAAGGCGGTGGAAATCCGTTAGCTTGTCCTCATCAATCCATTGGGAGAGATGGCCATAGACAGTGCCGACGGCGATATGTTTTGCCTTAGCGATGTCGTCGGGCGACAAACCGGCTTTGAAAAGGATCAGCGACTCCTTCTGGCTTGTGCCAACCTCAGTGCGGCTCAGTCCGAGAAATTTCCTGACCACACCGAGGAAATCCTTCCCATAGGCTGCAAGCTTCACCTCTCCGACACCGGAAATGCGCGACATCTCCTCGATGTTCTTAGGACGCCGGCTCACCATGTCCTGGAGCGTGGCGTCGGAGAAAATCATATAAGGCGCGATGTTATGCTTACGCGACAAGTCCATTCTCATTGCCTTGAGTTTCTCCATAAGCTGCTCGTCGGGAGTGAGCTGGACTGCAGGTGTGGGTTCCTTCACTTTCTTGTGTCCAAAAGAGTAAGGGGTGCGTTCGAAAGCCGACAGCTGAATCCTTTCCAGTCCGCGAAGCACTTTCATTCCATAGTCGGTTGGGCGGAGGTGGAAATTGTCTTCATAAGCAATCTCAATCAGCCCCAGCTGAATCATCTGCAGGATATAGCTGTTCCACTCCATAGCGGATAGGTCGCGACCGGCGCCATAAGTCTTGATCTGATGGTAACCTTTCTGGATGACCTCGGCGCGTGCTGAGGCACGTAGAATGTCGATAATCATGCCCAAGCCCTCAGCCTTGTTGACGCGGATAATTGCGCTGAGCGCCTTTTGGGCTATAATAGTGCCGTCGATTTTATGACGTGGATGTCGGCAATTGTCGCAGTTGCCGCAATCGCAGTTGCGCTCCTCACTGAAATAAGAAAGGAGTATCCTTCGGCGGCATACGGAAGCCTCGGCATATTTCTGCATGAAATCGAGTTTCTCACTGTTGATCTCACGCTGGCCGGAGGCGTCGACGAAACTCTGGCGGGTAATGATATCGGAATAGTTGTAGAAGAGTATAGCCTCAGCTGGGAGCCCGTCTCGTCCGGCGCGTCCAATCTCCTGATAGTAGCTCTCGATATTGCCGGGGATATTGTTGTGGACCACCCAACGGATGTTGCTCTTGTCGATGCCCATTCCGAAGGCTATTGTTGCGCACACCACCTGCGCCTCACCGTTGACGAAGGCACGCTGCGCCTGATGGCGCAGTTCCGGGGATAGCCCGGCATGATAGCAAACGGAGCGATAACCCATCTCCGACAGCGACTTATGCATATCCTCCGTCTTTTTGCGGCTCAGACAATAGACAATGCCGGAGTCCATATGATATTTATCGATGAGGGATGAAATAATCCTGAGGCGCTGCCTTTTGCCGGGGTCGTTGATTACAGAAAGAGAGATGTTTGGCCGGTCGAAGGATCCAATCCACATAAAAGGGTTGTTGAGCGAGAGGGCACCGGCAATGTCGGAACGGGTGAGACGGTCGGCGGTGGCAGTCAGCGCCATTACCGGCACGTGGGGAATCAGCTCCTTGATAACCTTAAGATTGGTGTAGACCGGTCGGAAATCATGCCCCCATTGGGAAATGCAATGCGCCTCATCTATAGCCACAAAAGAGACCTTAATCTTAGAGGCAATGAGGTTTATCTCAGCCATGAGCCTCTCTGGCGAGATGTATAGGATCTTCATCTTCCCCTGGATTGCATGCCCGATAAGGTCCTGGTTGGTGTGCTCATCCTGATTTGAATGGATTGCAGCTGCCGGAATGCCGTTGGCCTGGAGCGCCTGCACCTGGTCAATCATAAGGGCTATGAGAGGGGATACCACAATTGCGCATCCCGGCATAAGGAGTGCCGGAATCTGATAGCACAGCGACTTGCCGCCACCAGTGGGCATAAGCACCACAGAGTCATGACCGCTGAGAGTGTTGTCGATGATCTCCTCCTGTCCCGGGCGGAAAGAGGAATAGCCATAATATTTCTTTAAGACAGCGTATTTGTCGGTCATGATGATGAGGGGGTTAGATAATGGTTAGTCTTGGAGGCGTTTGTCGAAAAGGATCTCGGCGATGAGCCAATCGGTGGGGGAGTCAAGGTCAACCGAGCGACTTGCCGGCATTGGAGAGGGCACAATCTTAGAGAACGACGACATCGGGCCCTTCCGGAGCGAGGCTACCGTCATCACATATACAGCGCCATTATATTCCCACACTTTGGGTACATCCTGACGGCGGGTGAATTTGCCATCACCCTTGGAGACGTGAAGGAAGCCGTGGGAGTCGGTTTCAAAAGCGTTGTAATAAGGATTAGCCCTTGCCTCACACACGGAGACCACCATGTCGATATCGGGAGACCAAAGGGAAATTGCATCCTTTATGTCGTTGGCGGTTCGGAGAGGGGAAGTTGGTTGCAAAAGGACAACCCTGCGGAAGCTTTTCCCCATTTTCCCAAACTCATTGAGGGTATGGATGATTACATCGTAAGAGGAGGCAGTGTCGGAGGCGAGGAGGTCAGGGCGGAGGAAAGGGATTTCAATTCCGCAAGATTCGGCAGCCGCCTTAATGAGGGTGGAATCCGTTGACACAAAGATGGTGTCGCCGGGGGCAGCGCATTCAATTGCCTGGTCGACAGAGCGGCACACGAGAGGCCTGCCACAGAAAGGCTTTATGTTCTTGTTGGGAATCCCCTTGCTGCCACCGCGAGCGGTGACCAGCCAGAGGGTGGGGTCATTTGTTTGGCTGGTCATAAAAGATTGCCTCCTTGAGATAGCGGGCCATAAGAGTGCCGGAAGCCCAGTCATCGCAAGGCTTAAGTTCCACACCGAGAGCCTCATTGATAATATAGTCGGTGATTGGAGCGCCGGCGAAGATGGAACAAATAACGCCGCCACCGAGGCGAGGGTTGACCTCCATCAGGAGATACCGGTCGTTTTGAGGGTCATAGATAAACTGAAGGTTTACCGGACCTCTGAGATTCAATTTCTTAATCACCTCACGGCTAAGATTCTCGAGGGTCTTATTGTTGATGGTTCGTGTGCGAGTAGACTCACCGCCCATAATTTCGAGACGTTCGCGAGGGATCGTGACGAGAATCTCACCTTTCGCAGAGACATAGCTGTCGACGGTAAACTCCCTGCCATTCTCAATATATTCCTGCACGAGGTAGTCAGAGAGATTCTGGAGGTGCATGAGGTCGTCAATATCATTGAAGATTCGGATTCCACGGGAAGAGCCACCCTTGCGGGGCTTAGCAATGGCCGGCATCTCAGCAGAGATTACAGAATAAGTCTGAGGGATAGGGAAACCATGCTCCTTGAAGACCTTAGCCGCCTCCGCCTTATCGAAGAGACGGCTTGCAGTCTCGAAATCGGTGACCGGGACGAAAACGTCCTTAAATTTATCGCGACACACGGAAGCAATCTCGATGGCACCATTGACAAAAGGCAAGATGATGTTGACCTCATATTCCTTAACAACTCTCTCAATGTCGGCAACAACATCGGGGTCGTTCCAACGGAGTCCCTTGATGACCTTAGCCACCAAAGAGATAGGCACATGTTCTGAGAGCTCATAGCTTACGATCTCGACCTGATATCCTATTCTGTCACCACTGCGTTTGAGGAGCTCCGCAAGCGACACACGTCTTGCGCCTCCGAGCAGGAGGACAGTTAGTTTCTGATTTTTCATCTGTTGTAGATATTGGGTTTGTAGTTTTTCAAATTGTTGTTGCTGCAAAACCAGTTGATGGTTCGTTGCAGACCTTCCTCGAGCGACACCTGGGGTTGCCATCTGGTGAGGGATTTGATTTTCTCGTTAGAGCCGAGCAGGCGGAACACCTCGCTGCCGGCGGGGCGGAGTCTCTGAGGGTCAGTGACCCATCTCACGTCGGCGCCCATTAGGGAAGCGATTGTCTTGAGAGTGGTCTCCATGCTTACCTCGCGCTGGGTTGCGATGTTGATTTCCTGGCCGGCAGCCTCGTTGCATTTTGCAATGGCAATGAATCCGCGGCAAGTGTCTTCCACGTAATTGAAGTCGCGAGTTGGGGAGAGGTCACCCACCTTAATTTCCCTTATTCCGGAAGCAATCTGGGTAATGATAGTAGGAATGATTGCACGAGCGCTCTGTCGGGGTCCATACGTATTGAAAGGCCTCACGACGGAGACATTAAGACCGAAAGCGTTGTGGAAACTTAGTGCAATGGCATCCGCGCCGATTTTAGTTGCGGAGTAAGGACTCTGAGGCTGCTTCGGGTGGTTTTCGTCGATAGGGACATAACGGGCGGTGCCATATACCTCGGAAGTGGAGGTGACGAGCAGGCGCTTGGTGCCGGCGGCGAGGGCAGCCTGACACATGTTGAGGGTGCCCTTCACGTTAGTGTCGACGTAGCTGTCAGGGGCGACGTAGCTGTAAGGGATAGCGATGAGGGCAGCGAGATGGAACACGGTGTCGGCGCCCTCCACAAGTTTTCGGCAGAAATTGGGGTCGCGGACATCACCGGTGACCACATTCAGCGAGTGATGGGTGATTCCTTCGAGCCAACCCCAATTGTTGAAAGAGTTGTATTGGGCGAGCGCTGTCACGTGGCATCCTTCATTGAGGAGCGCCTCCGTAAGATGGCTGCCGATAAACCCGTCGGCGCCGGTGACTACTACGTGTTTCATTGTTTAGTTTACAGGTTACTGGTTACAGAGAGGGGTTATGATTTGGGCTGGCTTGCCATCATCTCATAGAATCCCTCATTGTTGAGAAATGTCTGTATGTGCCTTACCTTTTTCTCCTCGAGGATTTCGGAAATTTTCAGGAAAATTCCGGTCTCCTCCACTTCTCCGAACTCGTGGTTGATGGCAGTGCCAAACACTTTCATGGTGGGAGAGAGCGACATGTAAGCGTTGACGAGAGGAGGGATGTTCCTGCCCTTTTCCCTTACGGCATGGTTAAGGATCTTATAGTCTTCCTTGTAGGAGTTGCCGGTGAAGAGATTCTGGATGTCGGGCGACTTTGCGTTGCTTTTGAGTTCCTCGATAGGCCAGACGAGGTGTTCGTCGTTGCTGAAGTGCTTGTGAAGAAATCCGAGAAGCATATCGCGGCAACCGACCCCATATGCGGGATACATGGTGACTTTCCCGAAGAGGTATTCAATCTGCGGATATACAACTGTCAGAGCGCCGAGACCATCCCAAAGATTGTCAAGCACATAAAGCGCCTTTGGGTTGGAGCGTGTGCTTTGGTATTCAGTGGCTACGAAAGAGCGTCCGAGCTCGAGGGTGGTGGGCAGGAACTCGTCGATAAATTTTTTGGAGAAAGCGAACATGTGGGAAGTGGCGATGTTAGGGACACCGTTTTTCAGTTGGATGTCTTCACCGAGAATAAACCGGTAGCCGCCGGCAATCTTTTTGTCGACTGGGTCCCAGACGATTAGCTGCCTACAGGGAGTAGGCATAGTGTCGAATTCGTCGATGTCGCACTCGAGGCCGGTGCCACCGCCGGCCTCACGGAAAGCAATTTCGCGCAGACGCCCGATCTCCCTCATGGTGTTTGGGGAGTTGAAGGCATCTACGACGTAAAGGTCATTGCCGCCCTTATTAGCATGGCGCAAGAGCTTATCGTGGGTTAATTCACTAATTATAAGCTCTCTATCTACAGGTTGTATGATATTCTCCATTCTAAGATAATCCTTAAGACGTGGATTTTGCGCAAATTTAGTAAAAAAACGCCATAGCGCAAAATAAGATAGAAATAAGTTGCATAAAGCAACGACAAAGATGACGGCAATATAATATAAAGGGGGAGTTTTACGTTATAAAAACTGCACAAGAACTAACATAAGAACACAAAAACAGATGACAACTCCCACCATATTGATAGTAGGCACCGACATGATGGCACTCTACAATCACCGACTGGAACTGATAAAAAGATTGATTTTATTGGGTTTCGGTGTGACAGTAGCAGCCCCGAGGGGAGGCGAGGAGAAGAAACTTGAGTCAGAGGGGGTAAAATTCATTGACATGCTGCATGTCGAGACGAGGGGAAAGAATATCATAAATGATTTCAAGCTGTTGCGAAACATCGTGCACATCATAAAGGAAGAGCAACCCGGCGTAGTGTTGACGTTCTACACTAAGACCAACATATATGGGGGGATAGCCTGCAGGATAACGCATACACCTTATATAGAGAATATCACAGGCTTGGGGAGTGCTTTAATTAATGGTGGATTGATGCAAAAGGTTATGAAGATGCTGTATAAAACAGCGATAGCCGAAGCTTCGAATGTGTTCTTTCAGAATGTCTATAATGTGCAATTTTTCAAGAAAAACCGCATGTCGGTAAAAAGGAGTCGACTTCTTCCAGGGTCAGGGGTGTCGCTTGAGAGATTCTCCATTTTGGAATATCCGGAAGAGGGAGGCATGGAGTTTTGCTTCATATCCAGGATACTTGAGGAGAAGGGATATAAGGAATTTATAGAGGCAGCGCGGATATTGAAGGGAAGACATCCGGAAGCCGTGTTCCACATAATAGGGCCATGTGATGAGGAATATCTGCCGGAACTTCGAGCGGCAGAGAAAGAAGGGATAGTCATCTATCATGGCAAATCATTCGACATAGTGCCCTACCTCAGGCAATCACATTGCAGCATCTTCCCATCATATTATGCAGAGGGGATGGCCAATGTCATCTTGGAGAGCGCCGCGAGTGCCCGCCCAGTGATCACCACGTCGCTTCCGGGATGTGGTGAGGGAGTAGACGATGGAGTGTCAGGCTTTATCGTGAAGGAGAAGGATGTAGACGATCTTGTCGCCAAGATGGAAAAATTTATCTCACTCCCATATGAGACCAAAAAGCAGATGGGACTCAACGGAAGGATGAAAATGGAGCGGGAGTTTAACCGTGAGATAGTCATAGATGCCTATGTGGAGGAAATCAACAGAATCTTGCAAAAAGATAAGGTCGGTCAATTCCAAATAAAAGGATGGATCCTGTTGTTGTTTATATGAACCCACAACGTAAATAAGTATAAAAGAAATGCATAGAAAAACCCGTATAATATATTTGCTTATTGCTTTATTATCCTGCTGTGGAATGGCCTACTCCGAACAGAGGGGAAAGGCGGAGATGACCTTTCCGGAGACGGTGCATGATTTTGGGACAGTCAAGGAGAATGGTGGTCCGGTAAGTGTGGAGTTCTCATTTACCAATACCGGGGATGCCAATCTGGTGGTGTATGATGCCACGGCGGAATGCGGATGCACAACACCGGAATATCCGAAGGCCCCCATCGCGCCCGGGAAAACCGGGAATATAAAGGTCACGTATAATCCCCTTGGCCGGCCAGGCATCTTTGAGAAGGTGATAACCGTAAGGAGCAACGGCAAGAAAGGGAAATTGCGTCTTAAGATTAGAGGCACGGTTGTTCCGAAAAGCCAACAGTAATGATTCAGAAAGTCCATATCTATCTGTTGATTATAATAATGACACTCAGTGCGTTGCCACTGAGTGCGGAGATAGAATGGCTTGAAAGGAACTATAATTACGGGGCAATAAGGGAAGCAGACGGCCCTCAAAAGGGGAGAGTAAGGTTTGTCAATGCCGGGTCAGAGGCAGTCTATATCAATAATGTGCGGTCGAGTTGCGGATGTACGGATGTGGAATACACGAAAGAGATGATCACGCCGGGCGACACCGCCACCATCAGTTTCGTATATAATCCGAAAGGGAGGCCGGGGTCGTTTGTGAAGACGGTCAAGGCATATATAGGAGATTCAAATGAACTTTATGTCATAAAGTTGAGTGGGACAGTGATAGGCTCACCGACGACACTCAGTTACGGATATCCTCATGAAGTAGGCCCGATGCGCATGGAATCGCTGAAGGCGATAGCCGGGGAGATGAAGGAAGGGGCATCGCGCCACATGTTTATCAATGCCTACAACCAAAGCAGCGACACGATTACCCCCTCATGGGATTTCCGAGACAAGGCATTGCAGGTGGAACTCACACCCCGTTCCATCCCGCCAGGTGACGTTGCCACGTTTGGGTTTTATCTCCGCACCGCAGAGGAGGATAGGATGGGTCCGGTGGAATATAAGGTGAAGATATTTTCCGACAACCTGCATCCTGAAAAAGGGGAGTGCGAGGTGACAGCAAGCGCTGTGATTGTGCCCGACACGCGGAAGATGTCGGTGGAGGAGGTGGAAAACGGGCCGCGAGCATATTTGGTTCCGGAATTTGTGGATTTAGGGGATGTAGACAATAAGGGGAGCAGACAGTTCAGGTTTGAGATTTTGAATGAAGGGAAAAGAAATCTCGAAGTGAAGCGCATATATTCCACAGATAAAAGCGTTAATATTAAAAAGAAGGCATCAACGGTTAAACCCGGGAAAAAGGGGAAGGTAGAGGGAGAGTTAAACTTAAGCGAGTTTCCCCCTGGTCCGTTTAGAATAGCGGTAGAGGTGATGACCAATGATGCGCTTCATCCCGTAAGGATAGCCAATCTTGTAGGAGAGATTGCAAAGTAAGACAACAGCAAAGGAAAAATAACCAGAAAAATCGAAAGTCATGGAGCATCCGGAAAATGACAAGGCATATAAAGGACTTCAGGTGAACTCGGGAGTCAATTCGCAACCAATCACCAACCCCTACCGCAAGGCACGTCGCCCATTGCGTCAGGAGTTGAGTGTGAACGACTATGTGGAAGGCATCCGTAAAGGCGACGTCAGCATCCTCGGCAGGGCAGTGACGCTTGTGGAAAGCACTGCCGATGCCCACCAGGTCATCGCACAGGAAGTGATAGAGAAATGTCTGCCATATTCCGGCAACTCGAAAAGGATTGGCATCACGGGTGTGCCAGGAGCCGGAAAGTCAACATCAATTGATGTCTTCGGGCTTCATGTGCTTCGTCAGGGAGGCAGGCTTGCAGTGCTTGCCATCGACCCGAGCAGCGAGCGCACACAGGGTAGTATCCTGGGCGACAAGACAAGGATGGAGAAACTGTCGCAGCAGAAGGATGCCTTTATCCGTCCTTCCCCCACGGCAGGTTCGCTTGGAGGGGTTGCGCGCAAGACAAGAGAGACCATAGTGCTTTGCGAGGCAGCCGGCTATGACAATATCTTTGTTGAGACAGTGGGAGTTGGACAGAGCGAGACAGCAGTGCATTCAATGGTGGATTTCTTCTTGCTCATCCAGCTTGCCGGCACCGGCGATGAACTTCAGGGCATCAAGCGCGGCATCATGGAGATGGCAGACGGCATCGTGATCAACAAATGTGACGGCGACAACGTAGACCGAGCCAATCTTGCGGCGGCACAATTCCGGAATGCGCTCTTCCTGTTCCCCCCGACCCCGAGCAAATGGAAACCGGAAGTAATCACCTATAGCGGCTACTATGAATTGAACATAGACAAGGTGTGGGATATGATCGACCGCTACTTTGCCTATGTGAATGAGACGGGCTATTTCGAGCAGAAGCGTAATGAGCAGGCAAAATACTGGATGATGGAGACCATCAACGAGCAGCTTCGCAACAAATTCTATCATATGCCGGAGATTAAGGCACTGTTGGAGCAGAAAGAACTTCGGGTGCTCAACAATGAGCAATCGTCATTCACGGCAGCCAAGGATGTGCTCGACTGCTATTTCAATCTTCTTCATAATAAGAAGCAAGATTGAGATTGTTAATACTTTTATATTATGGCAAACAGATTAGTAGAAATAGTCGCCACCCAGGCGCATAAATATGGCAGCCGGGAAGCGTATCGTTTTTGCTGGCGCAAAGACGGGGAATGGCAGTCGACGTCCTGGTCGGATTTCAGCACCCAGGTAGAGGTTGCCGGTAAGGCGCTTGCGCGTCTTGGCCTTATCGAGAAAGACAACATTGCGATATGTTCGCCCAACACCCCCCAGATCTTTATCACGGAGCTTGGGGCATTCCGCAACCGACTCGCCTCGATTCCCATATACTCCAGCTCATCGCAGGAGCAGTATGACTTTATAGTGAGCAACGGTGGTGCAAAAGTTCTGTTTGTCGGGGATTCCCATCAATATCCGTTGGCATATAATTATTGGAAAAAATATCCGGAAAACATATCCAGGATAGTCATATTCAAAAATGACGAGCTGATTCTTCAGCCCGACGACACAGTGTCGATCTTCTGGGATGACTTTGTCAGGCTTGGCATGGAGGCAGACTCAGACGTTGCCGCAGAAGTGGAGCGCAGGATGAATGCAGGGTTGCCAGATGACATGGCCACCCTGATCTATACTTCCGGCACAACAGGTGAGCCCAAGGGAGTGGCCATCACACATTCCAACTATGATGCCGCCATAGAGTCGCATCTGAAGGTTCTCAGGCAAGTGAGCGACCAGGATCTGTCGATGGCTTTCCTTCCGATGAGCCACATCCTTGAAAAGGCATGGTGCTACTTCTGCATCACGAAGGGGATTGCCATAGCGGTGAATTATGATCCGCGCCTTATCCAAGACACTATCCATATGGTGCATCCCAACATAATGTGTTGTGTGCCCCGTTTCTGGGAAAAGGTATATGCCGGGGTAAAGGAGAAGATAGCCGGGATGAGCAAGATGCAGCGCATCATGGTGGGTCGTGCTGTAAGATGTGGCAAGCGCCGCAATCTTGATTATAGGAGAGTAGGGAAAAGAGTGCCATGGCTATTGGAGAAGGAGTATGAGTTTTGGGACAAGAAAATCTTCACGAAACTGAAACATGCAATAGGCATCCCCAATCCGAATATGTTCCCGACAGCCGGAGCGCCTTTGAGCGACAAAATCACGGAGTTTATGTTCTCGGTTGGGATAGACATTGTGATAGGTTACGGACTGAGTGAGACCACTGCCACTGTAAGTTTCTTCCCGCAGGTGGATTTTGAGATAGGCACAGTTGGCATCCCCTTGCCGGGACTTAAGGTCAGGATAGACAAGACCGGGGAGATTCTCGTGAAGGGACCTACTGTCACTCCGGGCTATTACAAGAATCCGAAAGCCAATGAGGAGGCATTCACCGAAGATGGATATTTCCGTACGGGAGATGCCGGATATTTCACGCGTAACGGGGCATTGGTGCTGACTGAAAGAATAAAGGATCTGTTTAAGACAGCCAATGGCAAGTATATTGCGCCCCAGATGCTCGAGAGCCGTCTTGCCGAGAACAAGTATATCGACGAGGTGGCGGTGATTGGTGACAAGAGGAAGTTTGTCACAGCCTTGGTGGTGCCTAATCTTTCTCAACTCAGGAAATGGGCAGAGGAAAACCATATAGACTATACGGACACAGAGAAATTTGTGGCAGACCCGGTTGTTGTGGATTTCGTGAAGAGCCAGATAGACGAGGTTCAGAAGGATGTGGCAGACTACGAGAAAGTCAAAAGGATCACCCTGCTTCCCAACCATTTCTCCATCATGAATGGGGAGGTGACCAACACGATGAAGGTGCGCCGTCCGGTAGTGGCGAAGCGCTACGCCAAGGAGATAGAGGCGATGTATGCGTATTAGGCAAAAAGACAAAAAAGGCAAAAAGGGTAAAAGGGTAACAGGACATGGGGACATAGGGATATAGTTTGGAAAAGATTAGGACGATGATAACGCACGAACAACTAAAAGAGACACAGGAGCGTCAACTTGCGCTGAAGAGATATCTCGACATCGACTCCAAGAAGATAGAAGTGGAGGAGGAGGAGCTTCGCACGCATGTGGCAGACTTCTGGGAAGACCGGGAGAAAGCAGAGGCACAGATGCGAAAGATTAAGGAACTTCATTTCTGGATAGACTCCTACACCGAGTTGGAGAAACAGGTGGAGGAACTCCAACTTGCCTTCGACTTTGTGAAAGAGGAACTTGTCACGGAAGAGGAGGTCGACGCCCAATATGCCAAGGTGGTGGAGACGCTTGAGAAACTTGAGCTCCGCAATATGCTTCGCCGTGAGGAAGACAAACTTGGCGTTGTGCTCAAGATCAATTCCGGCGCCGGAGGCACTGAAAGCCAGGACTGGGCATCGATGCTCATGCGCCTTTACCTTAGATACGCAGAGAGACACGGCTACAAGACATCCATTGCGCAGATTCTCGATGGTGATGATGCCGGTATCAAATCTGTGACAATCAACATAGAGGGAGACTATGCCTATGGCTTTTTGAAGAGCGAGAACGGTGTGCACCGCCTGGTGCGCGTGAGCCCTTATAACGCCCAGGGGAAGCGTATGACATCGTTTGCGTCAGTGTTTGTGACTCCGCTGGTTGATGACACCATTGAGATCAATGTGGAGCCGGCGAAGGTATCATGGGATACATTCCGATCGGGAGGAGCCGGAGGCCAGAACGTCAACAAGGTAGAGTCTGGAGTTCGTCTCCGCTATCAATACAAGGACCCATACACCGGTGAGGAAGAGGAAATCTTGATAGAGAACACCGAGACCCGAGACCAACCTAAAAACAAGGAGAACGCCATGCGTCAGTTGAAGTCAATTCTCTACGAAAAGGAGTTGAACCATCGCATGGAGGAGCAGGCAAAGATAGAGGCAGGCAAGAAGAAAATCGAATGGGGAAGCCAGATAAGGAGCTACGTCTTCGATGACCGGAGGGTGAAGGATCACCGCACGAATTATCAGACCTCAGACGTGAATGGCGTGATGGACGGTGACATCGATGCCTTTATCAAGGCATATCTGATGGAGTTTGCCGGAGAAGCGTGAAAAATTGGAAATTGAAAATGGAAAAATGATAGGATAGATTTTCTATTATGGATTGTCATAGTTACAGGTGTTCTATATTAGGACGCCTGTAATTTGTTTTTATACCAAAAGATTATGCTATGAAGAGGGTGATCATCATGGGAGCATCGTCGGGCATGGGTTATGCCGTGGCGGAGGCTCTTGCGTCAAGAGGAGTGAAGGTGGGCATTGCAGCTCGCCACACCACATCCATGAGGGAGTTGAAAAACAAGTATTCAGAATGAGAAAGTATAGAGGATGGAGGATGGAGGATGGAGGATAGAGTGTTTAGGAGGTTAGAATTTGCGCATGGTGACCACAGTGTCACCATGCCTCAGTATAAGGCTCTTCTTGTCGAGATGCTCGACGGTGAAGGTGATGGGGTTCTCGTTGATTCCGTATTGGCGGAGACATCTGGTGCTCAGTTGGGAGCCGGCATTTGGAAAGTCAAGGAATAATGTCTTTCCATTAAAAATCATGTTGCCTGCGGTAAACATGCTGTCGTAATATGTTAGATTACAGGTGTGGAGATAAAAGCAATAATATAGTCTCTCGTCAATGGGCTTGTCAACAGGTTCCGGGCTAACGCTCATTACTTGCCATTGCCCGTCAAGATCGCCGTTGATTGGAGCCTTCTGGCAAGAAAATATGATTAGAGGCATCAAAAACGACATTAGGATGTAGAGATGAGAGAGTTTGTTTTTATATGATTTCATAAATTACAGATTAGTCATTTTTGGGATTTTAAATCAAAATAACCGGAATATCCTATTGTCAAGGACGCTCCTATACTTTTGCCAAGCATTTTGCCGGCATCGCCGGCAATCGCTATTGTTGAATACCATCCTTTGAGTTTCTTGGGTTTACACGAAATCTCAATCAATGCGTTGAAATTGTTTAAGACTTCGGGCAGAGGACGGGTATAGGTTCCCCAATTCCAGGAGTATGATAGCAATACTCGATAAGACATTTCATCGGTGGGATTGCCTGCAAAAGCAAAATGGTGACCTTGAATCCGAGAGGTAACAAAAGTCAGACGATGGTTGGCATTATAGATTGGTGAGATTATAAGAGGATTCCCGATTCCCATTCCCCAATGCTGCCATCCACAATATAGGTAGTGTGTATAATAGTTGTCACGCCCACTGACTTGTTCTGGTATATTTTCGCTTGTATTGTTGAAGACAGCACCAGTTTGGTCTTTTGTCGTGAGATATTCATATACAATGGAAGAAATGAATTGATTCTTGGGGAGTTGCACCTCAATTCCCCACAGCCCATCTTTCCAACCGTATTCAAAAGTCATCTGGGACTGGTCTTCGAAATAATGCTCATAATAAGCCTTAATGCTCCAGTCGGCCTTAGGCATCCATGAAAGAGCTATGTTGTATGCCCCGAGCATGTTGCCCTGAACGTTATATTCCTCACCCCAACTTACTGTAGACTCTCCTTTAGCAGGGAAAAAGGCTTTCCACCATGTCTTAATGCCGTTGGGCATTTTTACAATTCTTCCATCGTCGGAATAAAGATATGTTGTCCCTCCGAATTGGGTGGCCATCTCGATGCCAATTTCACCGGTAAGGGGGAATTTGTCGGTGTTCCCTCCCCTTAGCCACAATCCCTTGGAGTGGAAAAGCACATCCTTCGTGCGGTTGTATTCCTTAGCCACCCATGATTTCTGCCATTTGGAATCGGTGAACATGCCATAAGCAATATAACCCTTGACGCTGAACCACCCTTTAGTGCCCCAGAAAGGAGCATAATCAAAGATTCCCAGTCGCAATTGAGGTATGGGCATGGCGTTGCCGGCATAGAGCAGATTTCCGGAAGAGAGACGAGGGTTGTTGAAGTCACCCCAAATCTCCTTGCTGCCGAGCATGGCGCCGAGAGAGCGATATTTCACCTCTCCGTATAGTTGATGGATAGAGAAAGGGGCTGTCTGCCGCCACCCTCCAACAAGGTCTATGCCGGCGCCCCAAGAAAACTTCTCAGCCCTTTTGATATCCTTGAAGGCAGCCACCATGACATACCCATTATTTTTCTCCGGGGAGCCAAGCCCCTGCAGGTTGTTCATTAGCCAAAAGGGGGTATATTCTCCTCCAGAGAAGGTTGCCCTGACTTCACCAAAATATCGGATAGAGTCTAACCCTTCAGCTTTAACTGCCGAAGTGGATGCTAATATTGTAGACAGGATATATATAGCAAAAAGGCTGAACCGAATTTTCATAAATTAAGCGGATTACACTGCACTATCCAGGGATTCTATACTCTGGCAGCAGAGATTTCACTATTTAATATTAACGCAACATTAATCAAAATATGCTTTTGGATTAAATAAAATTAAAAAAAAAACGTTAGAGAAAATGTAGTGGCATCTTATTTTTGTTATAATACAAATAGGATTTCATTCAACAAATATAATAACGCATTCTATGGCGACTTGGATAACCAATGACATAATATCGTTTCTGATCTCATTGCTTCTCGCGGGAATCATCATTCCGCAGATATTGCTCATAGCATTCAGGAAGAAGCTTTTTGATGATGTAGATGCGCGGAAAGTGCACAAGGGTGTTGTTCCCCGACTGGGAGGCATAGCTTTTTTCCCGTCCATATTGTTTTCCCTTGCATTGGTTGCAGGTGCCAATATTGAGTACTATGGAATGGAATCACTGATGTGCTTTTCAGAGACAATAGTACCGGTGTATTTCATGGTATGTGCGGTGCTGCTTATGTTTCTTGTAGGGATAGCTGACGACCTTATCGGCGTGAGATATATGGCAAAGTTTGTGGTGCAGATTATCGCCTCCATTTTTTTGATTGTCTCAGGTATGACTATAGATAGCCTCTATGGTCTGTTATGGCTGCACGAAATACCGACGGTTTTGTCATGGCTGTTTACCTCCTTTGCCATAGTCTATGTGGTCAATTCCATCAATCTGATAGATGGTATAGATGGGTTGGCATCCGGACTCAGCACCGTGGCACTGATTTTTTATGCAGTGATCTTTTTCTTCAGTGGAGAATATGTGTATTCCATGCTTGCATGTGCCTCAGCGGGTACGTTGTTGCCATTCTTTTACTATAATGTCTTTGGCAATGTCAAGAAGCAAAAGAAGATATTCATGGGCGACACTGGCGCATTGACCACCGGCATGATCTTGGTGTTCTGTGGGATAGCAGTGCTTCATCTCAATATTCCAGACTTTCCGGTGAAATTTAATCCGGTAGTCATCTCGATATGTCCGTTGATTATCCCGTGTCTCGACGTGTTGCGCGTCAGCCTTCACAGGATGAGACACCACCGCAACCCGTTCCTTCCAGACAAATGCCATATCCATCACAAGCTACTTGCGCTTGGATTCAATCAGCGCACCTCCCTATGCCTGATAATGATATTTGCAATGATTTTCATATTGCTCAATGTGTTGATATCTCCATATATGAACCCGACATTGATAATATTGCTAGATGTTGTGATTTACATAATAGTGAATATATACCTGACGAGGGCAATTTGCCGTAGGGAGAGCGTCACAGGTGAGCATTTATATGATTGATTATCGGAGTGTGATTGTAATACAAAGAAATATCAGAGAATTTAATGAATAAAAGGAATCGGATACCGACAGGATTATCATTTTTTTTGATAGCATGTCTTATGCTGACGGGATGTAAGACCCCTCAGAACGTGGCTTATTTCCAAGATATCAGTGAGCAGGTGGTGCCTGTTGGCAATGAGACCGGCAGGATAAGGATAAAGCCTCTCGACAAATTGTCGATAGTGATAAAATCGAAAGACCCTGCATTGGCAGAACTCTTCAATCTTTCGGTCAATTCGTCAAGAATAGGGCAGACATCCACGATTCAAGGAGGGAATGCGGAAGTGCGCTCTTATGCTGGAGGATATGAGGGTATGTCAAACTATACCGTGACCCCTTCCGGAGACATAGATTTCCCGGTGCTGGGAATGCTGCATGTGGAAGGAATGACTCGTGAGGAACTTGCAGCCTTTCTTAAAGGGGAACTCATGGGTAAGGGACTTGTGAAAGATCCTGTTGTCACTGTTGAATTCCTTAACACCGGTTATTCTGTGATGGGGGAAGTCAACAGTCCCGGACGCTTTGATATAAACAAGGATAAACTTTCAATACTTGAGGCGTTGTCGATAGCCGGTGACCTCACCATACAGGGTCAGCGCGACAACGTCACAGTGCTCAGGGAGGAGAAGGATGGTGTGCATACCTACAAACTCGATCTGACAAATCTTCAAAGTCTGGCAAGCTCACCGGCATACTATATTCAGCAGAATGATGTCATCTACGTGGAGCCAAACGATATCCGAAAACGCCAGACCACCAATAACGGTAATAATATATTGTCGACTGGATTCTGGATATCAGTGGCATCGTTGCTGACATCTGTGGTGACTACAATCGGAGTGTTTGTCGTGAAATGATATTCAATTATTAAAGAACAGAAAAATTTGTCAATGGAA
>CAZRUR010000052.1:0-18156 GCA_964603335.1 uncultured Sangeribacter sp.
CGAGTAGGCGTTCTTCCAATTCTTCAGAGCCAATTCCAAGCGAACTGCAATCAACCCATACCAGATAAGTACCTTCCATTTTAGTGACAGGGAGTTGGGGAAGATTCTCCTTGAAGAAAGAAAGGAGAGCCTTGTAATTGTCATAAATATAGGCAACAAGTTCCTTCAGCCAATCCTCACTCTCATTATAGGCGGCAATCGTTGCAAGTACGCCGAAAGGATTTACGTCACACACCTCATTGATATTAATCGCCTTGTCAACCTTCGCTCTTGTCTCATCATCCGGACAGATGATGTTGGCAATCTGCAGCCCTGCGATATTGAAAGACTTAGAAGGGGAGCAGCATACAATAGAATTTCTGCGGCAATCCTCGCTTATGGAAGCGAAAGGCACATACTTGTATCCCGGGAACACAAGTTCACAGTGAATCTCATCTGAAATTATTCTTACATTATTTCGTAGACATATCTCATTAAGGCGCGTAAGCTCCTCTTCCGTCCATACTCTTCCGGCAGGGTTGTGAGGATTACAGAGCAACAGAAGTTTGGCATCCGGGTCAGATGCCTTCTTTTCAAGATCGTCAAAATCCATTCGGTAAGTGTCGCCATCAAGGATAAGGGGATTCTCGCATATTACGCAACCGTTATTTCTGATGGAGGAGAAGAAACAGTTGTAGACAGGAGTCTGAACGATCACCTTATCGCCAGGGTTGGTGAGTGCCTTTATGATGGCTGAGATGGCAGGCACCACACCGCTCGTGTAAATCATCATGTCGCGGTTGATATTCCAGCCATGGCGACGGCGAAACCAAGATATGACAGCATCATAATATTCTTCCGGCACACGGGTATAGCCGAAGATGCCATGCTCCACGCGATGGCGCAAGACTTCAATAATGGCAGGGGCTGTCTTGAAATCCATGTCTGCCACCCACATAGGGAGGACTCCCTCTTCTGCGGAATCCCATTTGTAGGAATTGGTGTTCCTACGGTTGATTATCTCATCGAAATTTTGCATATGCATTTATATTTAGACGGCACTCCCGGCCCCTGGCCGGGACACAGAACAACATATCAAAGACTTTTGAGCAGAAAGTGCTTTTCAATATTAGCATGACAGGCCATTTTGTAATGAAGTTATTTTAGATTTTGGAGGCTTTTTTAAGCCAGGCGTTGCTGTATAGACGCCAGAGGAATATTGCACCACGGGAACAGAGCTCGATGCACATCGCAATCCATACTCCCTCCAAGCCCATGACAGGGGCGAGGATAGCAGCGAGGGTTAGACGCACTGCCCAAATGCTGCCAAGATTCATGCTGCAAGGAATCAAGGTGTCGCCAGCTCCGACGAAGGCGCCGTATGCCACAATCGCAGCTGCGAACATCGGCTCTGCCCACGCCTCGATGCGTAGGCACATAATGCCCAATTCGCGGACTGTCTCATCAGGCGTGAAGAACGACATCATCAGAGGAGCCGCAATATACATCACAATTCCCATAAGGGTCATGACAAGGATGCCGGAATAGACAGTGATATGTGCAAAACGCTTTGTCAGATCAATTCTCTTGGCACCAATGCTCTGCCCGACGAGAGTCGTGGCTGCGTCACCGATACCATAGCCAGGCATATAGCAGAGGCTCTCAGCTGTGATGGCAAAGGCATTAGCGGCAATGGCAGCCGTGCCCAATGGGGCAACAATCATGGTGATAAGGATCTGGGCACCACACATTATGACGTGCTCGGCAGCAATCGGCATGCCAATCTTTGTGGAGCGCTTAAGAATCTTCTCCTGCGGTATGAAAGAGCCGGAAGAATCACGCATATTCAGCTGTGGAGAACGGCGCCACATATACCAGAACATGATGACACCAATCACCAGTTCGGCAAGCAAGGTGCCAATAGCCGCGCCCTCCACGCCAAGTCCGACACCCGGAATCGTTATTCCCAAAACTTTGTGACTCGGGAAAATGAGCAATGCGTTGAAAATGACATCGAGTACACACATCACCACATTCAGCATTCCAGGCACAAACATATTGCCGCTGCATCTCAACACTGCACCGGCGAGATAGCCGAAAAGGAATATCGGCAGGGAAAGGGAGTATATAAAGAAATAAATTGATGAATCAGCACATATCTCCTCGTTTCCTCCGAGCCAATGTGGGAGATTCCCACTGATTGCGCATCCTATCAAAGCGATAAAGATGCTGAAAAGGATAGTGGCGGTAAGAGCCTGGCGCACAATAGCCTGGGCATCTTTCTTTTTGCCGGCACCAATGGCATGTGCAACCTGTACAGAGAAACCGGTAATCACTGCCGAACTTACACCGCCAAAGAGCCAGGTTGTGGTGGAGATAAGACCTATGGAAGCAGACGGGCCAGCACCGAGACTTCCCACCATAGCAGCGTCGATATACTGCATGATGATAGATGACACCTGCGCCATGATTGACGGCATACTCAGCAATACCGTCAATTTCAGTTGGTCACGCAGTGTCATCTTCTTCCCGTCTCTTATAAGCGCGAGAAGGACGTCAGAATTCTTTAGCTTTGAGAGCAAGCGGAATTGAAAAATGAGAAATGAAAAATGAAAAGAGATATTTTCATTTTCTGATTATGATTTTGCAGTCGGCGGGAGCCTTGATATTGTCGTCGAGGATTATCTCACCGATGCTGTCAGCGACAATCTCACCACTTTTAGGATTCTTCACGCTTGTGATGTTACCCTTGATGGATGCCTTCACAGTGGAATACTCGAAAGTGAGGTCGCAGTCGGGAGCCATCTCGCAATCCTCCATCACGAGGTCATGGCAATAGCAGAGAGTCTGGGTGCCGGAAATCTTGCAGCGCACCAGTTTAAGTCTCTTTGAGTGCCAACCGAGATATTCTCCGCTGAGTTCGGAGTCGTAGACGGTGACATCCTCAGTGCCCCAGAAAGCGTCCTTGGAGTCGATAATGGCATTTCTGATCTCAACATTCTTGCAATATTGGAAAGAATAGTTGCCCTGCTGCCTATAATCTTCTATCTTGATATTTGAGGAGTGCATAAAGAGATAATCGGCATGAGCCACTTCAACATTCTTCAGTTCCACATCATTGCAATGCCAGAGAGTTTCCTGTGCATCAGGAATGCGGACATTGTTTAGTTTAATGCCGGTCATCTCGCGAAACATCTTTGGAGCCTCGACAAGAGTGTCAGACATCTGAAGATTGTGGGAATACCAGAGTGCAGCCCTGGCGCCCTCAGTGAAGAGACAATCCTTCACAACAAAGCCATCCACATGCCAGAAGGGGTATTTCCCCTCAAAGCGGCAGTGGATAGCCTCTATATTTGAACATTCCTTAAGTGCTGACTCTCCAGCGTGGATAGTTACGTTTTCGAGTCGGAGATTATGACTTGCGAAGAGGGGACGTTCACCCCCGAATTCTGAGTCTTTAATGGTTTTCATATTTGTCTTGAATGGGTTTTGTTTCATATTGCAAAATTACAAATAATTGCTGAAACAAAATAACCAAATTCAAGGAAATGCTAACCAAAATTGAAAATTGAAAATTAATTCACTCTCAACTCTTAACTCTCAGCTCTCAGCTCAATCGGAATAACGCATCTCAATGATGTCCCAGTCTACTATATCCCATAGGTTGTGGAGGTATTCGGCACGTAAGTTCTGATAGTCGAGATAATATGCATGTTCCCAGATGTCGAAAGTGAGTAAGGGGCGCAAGTTCTGGGTGAGGGGGTTACCGGCGTTTGAAGACTGGGTGATGAACAGCGTGTCGTCAGCATCAGCAGAGAGCCATACCCAACCGGATCCGAATAGGGTTGCACCGGCTTCCTCGAATTTCTTCTTAAACTCATCGAAAGAGCCATATTGCGTCTCAATCTGTTTACGGAGTTTGCCTGAAGGCTCCTTCATTCCATCGGGGCTGAATTGGAAGAAATAGAAGATATGGTTCCACGCCTGAGAGGCGTTGTTGAACAGTTTTCCGTCGCTTTTCACGATTATATCCTCAAGGGCCATATCCTCGAAATCAGTTCCCTCTATCAGTTTGTTTAGAGTATCGATATAAGCACGCTCGTGCTTCCCATAATGATATTCGATGGTGGTAGGGGAGATGACAGGAGCGAGGGCATCCTGAGGATAAGGTAATTTCGGTTGTGTGAATTTCATAACAAAATTAGCTTTAGATATATGACATAAACATAGGAGAGATAAATCTCTCTAACCATATAACAAATAAGCAATTGAATGGTTTAAGACCAAAGAACCAAAGGGCTAAAGAGGAAGTTTTTATTTCTAAACACCTAAAACGATAGCAGGGTCAATATTCAGTTTCTGACTCATAACACGAGCTTGCATTAGAGTAGGTTCTTTTTTGCCAGACAGATATTCACAAATACGTGATGTGTTTATTCCTAATAATTTTGATAAAGCCACTTGATTAAGACCTAACTCATACATTCTTAATTTAAGCATCTCTATCAAAGTAGGCCGCTCAATGGGATAATGTTCATCTTCGTAATCAGCCACCAGATTCCCAAGAAGGGTAAGTTCAACCATATCCGGATCATCTGCCAGCGTATCTTCTGGCAATGACAACATCAGTTGCTCAACTCTTTTAAGGGCAACAATGTACTGAATTTCATTCTCAATCTTAGTCATATTATATTAAATTTAAATAGTTGAACAATCTATTCTATCGTATTCAGCATGAGTGCCTATAAATCTTATATATATTAATTTAGGTATATATTTAATAACAACAACCAAACGATAATCATTACCCTTTATATTGAACACATATCTTTGATTACCTACATAATCAACAGAATTAAAAGTAGCCCTTACATCTGTGAAGCAATTCCAATCTGCTTTGCTTACAGTATCATACCAAGCGCATAATGCAACTTTAGATTGTATATTATGCTCCCAATATTTTTGAAGCGTAGTCCTTGAAATTACCCTCATAATACATTTCAATCATTGTTTTGCAAAATTACAAATAAAATTTCAAATTAGCAAATAGCTGAGATAAAAAATTCCGGGGGGATGCCCGGAATTCTTTTATGGAATTGGAATAATTCTAAAGAAGTAATTTTTTATAAGTAATTCTAAAGGAATTATTCCAAAGAAATAATTCTAATAGTTGGAATTAGATACCTGTTGTTGGAGTCCAGTCAGGGTCTTCCTGAGAGATTACAAGATCATTGTAGTTGGTCTCCATAGTTGGGATAACAAGTGTCCAGTTGTTCTTGTCAGATGGACCATAGTTGCCACCGGTGCCACCATTAGTGCCGTCACCTGCGAAGTAAGTAGCCCAGCTACCACCTTCAGCCCAGGTCTTACGAACCATTGAGGCGCCCCAACGCTTGAGGTCGAACCAACTGTGACCTTCCGACCAGAGGTCGAACTTACGGTAAGCAACAAGCTCATTCCAAAGATCCTCACCTGTCTTAGTACAGTTGTAGCTTTCCTGATAGGGTTGTGTAGCCTCATTGAGGAGAGCCTGAACTGCAGACTCATTGCCTAATCTATACTGAGCCTCAGCCTCATTGTAGAGCATCTCAGCCACACGGAAGATTGGAATGCAACCGTCACCAACACCAGACTTAACGATAAACTTAGTGCCGATATAATAACCAATCTTGGTTGTTGAATAAAGACGGCCCTGTTTTACAAACTCTTCCTGCACACGGTTGTAGAAATCACCTTTTGTCACAAGGCCTGAACCGCTGATGTTGGAGATACCGCCATCCGACTCAATCTCTTCGTCTGTAGGAATAGCATAGATTGAAAGACGAGTGTCGCTTGGATCAATTTCATCAACAATCTGCTTGGAGATAAGAGGAGGATAAGTTCTTGAAGCAGAACCAGCGCAGCTGCCACTCATATAGTTGTAGAAACTATAGTAGTAGATCGGCTGGGTATCATCCTCAAACACTTCCCAAATCCATTCCTTATTGGCAGTGTTGAATCCGGCACGATACTCATCGATACCCATGATGCTGTAGCCCTTACGAGCTTCCTGAGAATGAGTGATGGCAGTCTGCCAGTCATTGCGGATAAGAGCGGCACGAGAATACACAGCGTGAGCCACATCAATATTAGCCATCCACCTCATGTCTACATCACTTGAGCGATTCAAGCCGCAATCCTCAAACAGTCTGATTGCTTCATCAAGGTCGGCATAGACCTGAGCAAACACCTGAGCCAAAGAGGAGCAGGGCAATGGATCTTGTGATGTGTCGAGACGCAACACAACGCCACGGCTTTGACCATTTTTGTCAGTCCAACGACGGCTGTAGCTCTGCGACAACATAGTATAGGCATAAGCTCTGTAGGTCAAAACCTGAGCCTTGATATATTCCCACTTCTTAGCGTTGTCTGTATCATTCTCATCGATATTCTCGAGAATCTGATTGGCATTACCAATAAGTTTGTAATAATAATACCATGTAACATGCAAGTTGGAATTAGTATTGCTCTGGTTGTAGTTGCCTTTGATGATATTCTGCCAGCCGGAATAATTAAGCTTTTGCATGCCATCGCCCGGGAATTCGCAACCATAGGCATATACAGTGCCCTCACCATTGTATCCCTGAGTGCTGAGATACTGGGTAGTCATTATTAGTCCAAGACCATTGACGGCATATTGAGCCTCATCCGGACCGGCGAAAAGATTAGCCTTTGTTGTTGAGCTCTGTGGGGCAGTCACCAGGTAATCCTCCCCACAGGAAACGAATCCTGATGCCAACAAAGCACACAATGTATATTTAAGATATTTTTTCATAACTATAGTATCTATTTTTAGATGTTGACTAATAGACCGAATGTGTAGACACGAGCAGGAACAAGGTAGTTGCTCTGACCACCGGCGATACCCATCATCGGGTTCATACCCTTACGTGCGCCCCAGATGTGGAGGTTTTCAGCAGAGAAGCTGATCTGAACACCAGACAGACCGGTTGGACGAAGAATCTTCTTCGGAAGAGAATATGTAAGGTTCAAATTCTTGAAGCAAAGATAATCACGGCTTACGAGCCAACGGTCGGAAGTAGCATTATTGTAAGTGGAGTTCAGATAGTTGATCTCAGGGTTGATGTTAGGATTGATACGGTCAGCCTCAGAAGTCTCAACCGGATCAGTCCAACTGTTGAGAACATCAACATGATGGTTAGATACAGACTGGCTTACAGACATAAGGCTGCTGTAAACGTTATCCATAATCTTTCCACCCAGAGAATAAGAGAACATTGCACTGAGGGTGAAGTCCTTGTATTTGACGTTAGCCTGGAAAGAACCATAGACATTTGGAAGTGAGCTTCCACGGAAATCCTTACCGGCATAAGTGGTGTTTGTCACATAGTATTTGCCATTGATGTATCTATAGTCGGTAAGCTCTGTAGAAGTGGTTACCCATTTAGACTTATCATCAGTAACGTTACCGTCAGCATCGGTAGGTTGACCCAGGTCATTACACTGATAAGAACCACCTATTTGCTCACCATCAACAATGATGTGATAATCCACGAGGTTGGCATCATAGAGCGACTGGCCGTCGGTCATGTCAACACCTGCCCAGTGGTAAGTGTACCATTCATAACGGCTCTTGCCCTCAGTGATAAAATAGTTGCCACTAAGAATACCGGCTGGCGGCTGCATAGAGCGATCAGCGGCATATGTTGTAATCTTACGGTTCTGTTCAGGAAGTGTGACAACCTTGTTCTTAATCCAAGTCAAATTGGCGCCAACATTGATAGTCCAATCCTTGTTGCGGAAGATGTCGACGTCTGTATCGATTTCGATACCACGGTTAGACATTGTTCCCAAGTTCTTGGTAGTGGTTGATATTGCAGAACTTGTGCTTGTAGCACCAGCAGAAATCGGAGCATACACATCAAAGATAAGGTCTTTGTTGCGCTTATCGAAATACTCGAGAGTAAGATTCCAACGGTTGAACATACGTGCTTCAAGAGCAACGCCCCAAGACTCACCGGTTTCCCACTTCAGGTCTTCAGCAGGGTTCTGGTTAAGAACGTAAGCAGGAAGGCTTGCTTGTGTATCAGCATAGAACAAAGCATAATATGCATAATAACCTGCACCGGCATCGTTAGCCACCTGACCCCAGTCGGCACGAAGTTTACCGGATGTCAACCAGGTTGAAGTAGGCTCCATGAATGACTCATTAGTGAAAATCCAGTTCGCACCGACGCTACCGAAATTACCCCAACGGTTTTTCTTAGAGAAACGGGAAGTACCATCGCGACGGAAAGATGCCTCTACATTATATCTGTCGTTATAGTTAAGCATAACGCGACCGAGATAAGATTCTGTCTTGTAGATGCTCTTATAACCAGAGATAGAGTTCATCACGGAGAAGTTGGAGAGGGCAGTAAGATTTGCAAACGCCTCGTTATCCTTCACGATATATGTGTAGTCATACTGATACACGTAGTTCTCATGGCCCAACAGCACCTGAATGTTGGCAGGACCATATGTCTTGTTCCAATTCAATTGCTGCATCATAGTCCAGTTCTTGTAATTGTAGGTGGTTTTACTTAAAGAACCGCCACGGGCTTTTGAGTCACCAATTTGGGCAGAACCATATGCAGAATATTCCTGGTTTCGAGTATTGAGGTTGCCCTTCAAAGTTGCAGTGAATCCATAAGGGAGAATAAAGTCAATATAACCGATAGAGTTCATCGTGTTACGTTTTGTTGACTTCTTGTTGAGCTGGCTCTCAAGGATAACGTTACGGTCCTGGTTCTGGTTACGAGTGTAGACGTTGCTTTCGTTGCCGTTCTCATCATAAACAGTGTAATAACCATTGTCATAGACAGCAGAACCCTCCTTCATTACAGTCTCACCACGCTGAACATTGTATGGATTACCGAATTCATTATAATAAGTAGTAGTCTCCAGATAGTGCTGATGCACGGGATAGATAGGAGCCATGTAGCGGCAGAAATAGAATGGGTTATTGTAAGATGTAGAGCCATCACCCACACCATTTGATGTGTTCTGATATTGCTGATGAGATACAGCAATATTGACACCGGCACGTATCCAAGATACAGGGTTAACATTGATAACACCCCTACCGGTGAGACGGTTGAAGCTATTGTCTTTCATATAACCTTCCTCACCGAGATAGCCAACAGAGAAAGTGTAATCACTTCTATTGGAAGATCCGCTACCTTGCAACATATATTCCTGACGGTAGCCATTGCGTGTTGCCTGGTCAAACCAGTCGAGGTCGCCAGCAACTTCCGGGAGGAAATCAGGGGTAAGGAAGTTACCATTCACGTCGAACATCTTGGTGAGATCCTGCTCTACGAAATAGTTGCCATAGAGGCGGTCGGCAAAAAGACCATTAGTGGCGCTTGTCACATAGTCCCAAGCAGCCTGCTTGTCAGAGCGGTCGATAGTGGAAGCATTGTTCTGGAAGAAAGCGTTTGCCATATTCTGATACTCCACTTCCATGAACTGAGATGCGTTTGTGCGGTCATACTCAGGGATTGCACGCTGATACCAACCTTGGTTCATGCGGAAGTTGAGGTGGAGTTTCTCACCTTTAGCACGCTTGGTAGTGATAAGGATCACACCGTTAGAAGCGCGGTTACCATAAAGAGCAGCAGAAGCAGCATCCTTCAACACAGACATAGATTCAATGTCATCGGGGTTGATATCTGAGATGTTACCACCGAAAGGCACACCGTCCACTACATAAAGAGGAGATGTTGTACCATTGACAGTTCCAATACCACGGATAAGAATCGTGGGCGACTCACCTGGTGAACCATAGTTAGCAGTCACGGTGATACCAGGTGTAGAGCCTTCAAGAGCGGCAGTAGCACTTGACACCGGACGCTTAGTAATCTCTTCAGCATCTACAGAAGAGATGGCACCGGTGATTGAGGACTTCTTTTGGGTACCATAAGCCACAACAACCACGTCATCGAGGTTTTCAGTTGATGAAGTCAGATAGACTTTCATGCCGTCCTTAAGGTCGACAGTTACAGCGTTGAAGCCCACATAAGAGATTTTCGCCTTCTTGACATTTTCAGGGACAGTAAGAGAGAACCGTCCGTCGATGTCAGTTGCGACACCTTGTCCGCCACCTATCGGCATGACGGTGGCGCCCATCAATGGCTCATCGTTAGCGGCATCCAGCACAACACCCTTAACCGTATGGGTCTGGGCGCTTGCACCAAATGCGCATGCCAACACTGCCATCATAATGAAAAATAGTTTTCTCATCGGATCAATGTTTAGTTTGTAATTTTGGTATTTAGTTTAATTATTTATCGTTTGATATAGGTATTTTTAAGCTATAGTTTAAGGTTGCCTTTTAAAATATGCTTACAAATTTAGCGACTTTTTAACAAAAATTCACTATTTTACTAATAAAAATATGTTAATAAATCTTAAACATGGGAGTACGGCATGCCGTAACATAAAAATTCAGCCAACTTACAATTCTTATCGAGCAATGGCGAAGCAGCTGTAAGGGGTTTGAAGACAAATATATTCGCCTCTTTCCGGATTGGCATAATTCTCAACGTCGGCGGCGTCTAACTGATATTTCATTTGCTCCTCGGGCGTGCCGAGTCCGAAATGCATCGGAAAGAAATGAGCCACATCCCTATTAATCCCACACAAAAATCCCGGCAAAGAATCCTCTTTCTTGCTTCCATTGCCTTCTTCTCCTATCATCGGGTCTCTCCAAAAATCAAACACAATAGCCACCCTCTCGTCTTCAAACAAGAAGCAGTCATGCCATATATAAGTCAATCTCACCATATCTCGAAAATTAATTCTATTATTATAACGCTCAACATCTTGATTATTTCAAGCGTTTAATAACAAAATGAAGTATCTATGAAAAAGCCCGTATTTTGCAGAGTGACCAAAAATCATTAATTTTGCAATATAAAACTCGAAATAATGATTACAGCTTCAGTCAAGAAAAGAGAGAACATTGCTGAATATCTGCTTTATATGTGGCAGATAGAAGATCTCATACGCGCCAACAACCTCGACATCGAAAAGATTCAGGCATCTATCATCGACCAATATAAGGATCTTGACGGGCAGCAACGCAAAGAGATGAGGGAATGGTATGAGTCACTTATCGACATGATGCGCCGCGAGGATGTCGTGAAGTCAGGACATCTTCAACTCAACAAGAACGTCATCATAGCCCTCGAGGATCTTCACCGCCGTCTGCTCAATGACACCAAGTATGCCGCTTATTCTGCCCAGTTCTATCACACTCTACCTATAATAGTGGAGTTGCGAGCAAAGGCTGGCGAGAATAAGGCCGGTGAGATTGAGACCTGTTTCAATGCCCTATATGGCATCCTTATGCTGCGCCTTCAGAAAAAGGAAATCTCCCAGGAGACTCTCCAGGCTACTGCCCAAATCTCCAAATTCCTCGCCCTCCTCTCCCATTATTACAAACAGGATTATAACAACGAATTAGAACTCAAATAATATCAAAACAGGATCACCAGAGGCTACAAAAGTCTTTGATATGTTGTTCTGTGTTCCGGCCAGAGGCCGGAAGAATCGTAAAAACCCCGAATCATGAGCGAAGATCTAAATAAGGAAATAGCAAAGCGGAGAACATTCGCAATCATCTCTCACCCTGACGCAGGCAAAACCACCCTCACCGAGAAGCTCCTTCTCTTCGGTGGTGCTATCCATGTGGCTGGCGCCGTCAAAAGCAATAAGATAAAGAAAACAGCCACTTCCGACTGGATGGAGATTGAGAAGCAACGCGGAATCTCAGTCGCCACCTCTGTCATGGGTTTCAACTATGGCGATCACAAGATAAACATCCTTGACACCCCGGGTCACCAGGATTTCGCCGAGGACACTTTCCGCACACTCACTGCCGTAGATTCCGTTATCATCGTTGTTGACGTGGCTAAGGGCGTCGAGACTCAGACCCGCCGTCTTATGGAAGTGTGCCGTATGCGCAACACCCCGGTAATCATCTTTGTCAACAAACTCGACCGCGAGGGTCGAGACCCATTCGATATCCTCGACGAACTCGAGCAGGAGCTCCAGATTAAGGTGCGTCCTCTGTCGTGGCCTATCAATATAGGTGCAAAGTTCAAGGGCGTATATAATATATATGAGCAGGGCCTCGACCTCTTCACCCCCTCCAAGCAGACCATAAGTGAGCGTGTGGAGATTGAGGATGTCAATTCTCCACTCGTCGATGAGCTTATCGGTGAGACTGATGCCGCAAAACTCCGTGAGGATCTCGAACTCATCGAGGGGGTGTATCCTGTGTTTAATGTCGATGATTATCTTGCCGGCAAGGTTGCCCCGGTGTTCTTCGGCTCTGCCCTCAATACCTTTGGAGTGAAGGAGCTCCTCGATTGCTTCGTGAAGATTGCCCCGGCTCCGAAACCCATTGAGGCTGTAGAGCGTGTCGTGAAGCCACAGGAGGAAGCATTCTCCGGATTCGTTTTCAAGATTCACGCCAACATGGATCCCAACCACCGTTCCTGCATTGCCTTTGTCAAGATTTGTTCCGGTAAGTTTGAGCGTAATGTCAATTATCGTCATGTGCGTTCCGACAAGATGATGCGTTTCGCTGCGCCTACTGCTTTCATGGCCCAAAAGAAGAGTATTGTCGACGAGGCTTACCCCGGTGATATCGTGGGCATACCCGATACTGGTAATTTCAAGATTGGTGACACACTGACTTCCGGCGAACTGCTCCATTTCAAGGGGCTTCCCTCTTTCTCCCCGGAGATGTTTAAGTATATCGAGAATGCCGACCCCATGAAGGCAAAGCAACTCGACAAGGGAATCCGCCAGCTTATGGACGAGGGTGTGGCTCAGATGTTCACCAACAGCTTCAACGGCAGAAAGATTATCGGCACTGTTGGTCAGCTGCAATTTGAGGTTATCCAATATCGTCTGCTACACGAATATGGTGCCCAGTGCCGCTGGGAACCAATAAGCCTATATAAGGCTTGCTGGATAGAAAGTGATGATGAGGAGGCACTTGCCGCTTTCAAAAAGCGTAAGTATCAGTTTATGGCAACAGATAAGGAGGGGCGCGATGTCTTCCTTGCAGACTCCAACTATGTGCTCCAGATGGCACGCACAGATCATCCTAAGATCAAATTCCACTTTGCGAGCGAGTTCTGAAATATGTAGATTTTTTTAATTTTCTTGTTTTATTTGTTTTATTATTGTATTTTTGTTTAAAAATTAATATTTATGGCAATGTCTATTAAAACAACCCCTGAATTATGGGGCGAAGACGCAAGATGCTTTATTGAAGAAGCAGAGCGTAATGGGAAGTTACCTACCCCCAAGTTAACAGAAGCTCAACGAAAGATAGTTTCTACAATGTGGGATAGTGTTAAAAATACTGTCTTTCCACCTCGCACTAAGGATTAGTTATGAATGATTTTGACTTCTCTGAAAAATCCTTTATGATTAGGTATACAAAAGAGGTCGCAGACTACTGCGACAATTTTTGTTGTGGAGATAAGGATTTAGATGAATTTTTTGGGAATGATGTTTTCCTTTATGAAGAAGAATTGCTAAGTAAAGCTTTTTGTTGGATAAGCAAAGACAATCCAAAAGAGATTATAGCAATTGCTACTTTGTCTTTTGATGGAATAAAGGTCAATACTTTGGACAATTCATCAAGGAATGCATTACAGAGAAAGATTCCATATAAAAAACGACATCGCAGTTATCCTGCTGTCCTTATTGGCAGGTTAGGAGTCAATTCTAAGTTTCAAGGTAAAGGGTTAAACGTTGGCTCTCAATTAATGGATATACTTAAAAATTCATTTGTTGATGAAAATAACAAGGCTGCTTGCAGGTATATGCTTGTAGATGCATATAATATAGAACCTACCTTACACTATTACATGAAGAATGGATTTAAGACTCTTTATAAATCAATTGAAAGTGAAAAAATTTCATATGGAATTCCACCAGATGAAGATCTTAAAAGCAGAATACTCTTCTTCGATCTGAAATATAAATAATTTTTAAAGGACAAAGTTATGAGGCGCAGTTTTTGCATTTGCCGGTGATGACGTAGTTGATGTTTTCCGTGATGAAGCCATCGGGGAGCTTTATGTGGGGAACGGGGTCGGGGAGACAGAAAGTTTTGCCACAGACGGTGCAATGGAAATGGACGTGAAGGTCATCTACGGAATGGTGATGATGAGAACGGCACACCTCATATTTAACGGAACCGGAGCCATCGTCGATGGCATGGATAAGATCATGCTCTAAAAATATGGCGAGAGTGCGTGAGATAGTGGAGCGGTCTACGGTCTCCAGTTCGGTTTCCAAATCCAGGGAAGACAAGGGATATCCCGATTTACCCAACACCTTATATATAAGGAGACGCATGGCAGTTGGACGCACACCGGCGTGTTCAAGCTTCTGCTCGTCGGTCAAAAGAGAATGATCAATGTGGCAATCGCAACTCATAGGCTACGGGGTTGGCGCAACAGACGGGCAAAGAAGAGGGGAGTCTGGTCGGCGTTGTTGCTTATTTGGAAAGAAGAGAGCATGCTGTCGGGAGCATCACTGCGCATCACACAGGTCTCCATGCCATATTTAGCCTCGTGGAGGAAAGAGAGCTCGAGACGTTTCACGAAAGCCTCATCATGCTCCTTGAGAGAGAAACGATTGAGCAGAAGCGCCACATATCTCACCGTGTTGACATGGCGATAAGAGTCGAGGTCGCAATAATTGAATCTGTATAAGAAAGGAGGTTCAGTTGCCACCAATGCACCCTTAGGCAATTCTTCAGTGGAATCCTTTGCAACGATAGGCACATGACGCTGCTGAGTCTGGATTGGAGCCGGTGTGCCGTCAATCATGCCGTCAGGGAGAGAGAGATGAGAGAGTCCGAGGTTGGTATGGTTGACAGTATCCATAACCATCCATACAGTGCGGGCATAACCGAAGACTTTTCCATCGGGAGCCTCCACCTTGAAGCAGCGAAGGGAGAAATGGCGGTTGAAACTCTCAATCCAAGTGGATATCTTATAGGTGTCGTTTACCTTAGGATAATCCTCCATCTCAATAGTGAGGCGCGACAAAACCCAACCGGCATTCAGATCAACCATTGAGGGGTTGCCGATGTCAAGGCTATTGGCATGTGCAGTGGCTATGTCTATAAACTTAGAAACGAGGAGGGGAAGAGACATCTCCTGTTCGGCATTGGTCTCTCCGGCGGAGAGGAAATTTGTTTCGGAAAATATTGCTTTCATTTCGGTTATTATAAGAATTGAGGGGAGTTGATGCAAAGTTAACACTTTTTTTATTAATTTTGCATCTGCACTCGCTAAGAGTTGAAAAATTCTATATTTCACTTAAAAATTTTGCGTCGCAACGCCCGAAATATAACACACTTATCCCTTCTACTGACACCGCTGCTATTGCTATGGAGCTGTGTCAGCAGTCGACATGTGCCACAAGGGAGTTACCTTCTTGACCAAGTTCACATAGAAGTGAACGACTCCACCAAGACATTCGATGCTCAGGAGATGTCGGCATACCTACGACAGTTGCCAAACCATAAGATGCTGTGGAGCATCAAGTTCCGTTTGGGTGTCTATAATATGAGCGGCAAAGACAGCACCAAATGGTATAACCGGTGGGTAAGGAAGCTCGGAGAGGCACCGGTGATATATGACCCGACACTTACGGAAATGGGTGTGGAGCAACTTACGAAGGCGATGGTAAACAAAGGATTCCTTGAGGCAGAGGTAACCACCGACACCATCATCAACGAGCAGAAGAGGAAGATAAAGGTAAACTACAAGCTGAATCCCGGCACACCACACGTAATCAACACTGTAGGATATCAGTTCCCAGACAGTGTGTTTGAGCAATTGGTGATGTCAGACAGCAATCACTTTGTAGTGAAACCTGGAAATACACTTGACCGCACACTGCTTGAGACACAAAGGGAGATAATCACCGAAAGGCTCAGGAACAATGGTTATTATGGATTCACTAAGGAATTCATAACCTTCAATGCCGACACTACAGAGGGGAGCAACCTCGTAGACCTAACCATGACCCTCAATCCTCCTTATGAGACAGCAGAAACGAGGATGCCGACACATGAGAAATATATAGTAAGGGATGTATATTTCGTCACGAACTACGACCCTGGGAAAGATGAGTCGCTGCGAAATCTTCCGCCGTCAGACACCATATATTATAAAGGTATAAGGATACTATATGGCGACAACCGCTATCTCAGGCCAGAGGCACTTTATGAGAACTGCTTCATTCAGGCCGGCAGAGACTTTGCACAGGGAGAGGTGGACAAGACCTATCAGGCGCTGTCACGTTTCGGCATACTGAAATTCATCAATATACGTTTTCTATCAGCCGGCAGCATTGGCGACGAGGGACTTCTTGACGCCTATGTGCTTCTGACACCCGGGAAAAGCCAGACCATCTCAGTGGAGCTCGAAGGCACCAACTCAGAAGGGGATTTGGGAGTGGCAGCAGCAGCCACCTATTCCCACAGGAACTTAGGGAAGGGGTCAGAGACATTCACAGCAAAAATCAGGGGAGCTTATGAGTCGCTGAGGGGGAACCTTGAGGGGCTGATCCATGACCGATATATGGAATATTCCCTCGACATGGGACTCAATTTCCCTAAATTCAAGGCACCATTCCTTAGCGAGCATTTCAAAAGAAGGGTGAACGCCACCACAGAGCTCAACGTGTCGATGGCTTATCAGGAGCGACCGGAATACACACGAATCATATCAACGGCAGGATGGTCGTATAAATGGACCCACAACAGAAACCATAACCGTTACGTATTCACGCCGATAGACATCAACTACGTCTATCTCCCTGAGAGCACATATGATTTCATCGACCAGATAGCCCCCGACAACCCATTGCTACGCTACAGCTATGAAGACCACTTCATTATGCGCATGGGGTTCACATTCTACCATTCCAACAAACGACAGACAACTCCCAGGACCACATCGCTTCAGCGGAATATCTACACAATACGAGCGAATGCCGAGATTGCGGGCAACCTGCTTTATGCCATCAGCAACATATTCGCCCACCGTTCCGACTCCAGGGAAGATCCATATAAGATTTTCGGCATACACTATTCACAGTATTTCAAGATTAACAGTGATTTTGCCTATCTCCATATCCTTGACGAACGCAACTCACTCGCCTTCCATCTTGGCTTGGGAGTGGGTTATCCATATGGCAACTCCACGATACTCCCCTTTGAGAAACGATTCTATGGTGGAGGAGCCAATGGGGTGAGAGGCTGGGATGTCAGGACGCTTGGACCCGGACGTTTTCCCGGCACCAATTCAGTGAGCGACTTCATCAACCAGTGTGGCGACATCAGGTTTGACCTGAGTGCTGAATATCGCGCCAAACTGTTCTGGGTGATGGAGTTGGCAGCCTTTATAGATGCCGGAAATATATGGACGATAAAGAATTATTCCAACCAGCCCGGAGGATTATTCCGTTTTAATTCGTTTTATAAAGAGTTAGCGACTGCTTACGGACTTGGGTTACGCCTTGACTTCAACTATTTCCTTTTGAGGTTTGACTTGGGTATGAAGGCACACAATCCGGCGATGAACCAGGAGCCATGGCCGCTGATACATCCCAATTGGGCGAGAGACCGGTCGTTTCATTTCTCGATTGGCTACCCATTTTAGGGTAAAGGACATAGGGAAACATAGGGACATATGGACATGAGGATATTAGGACAAAAAGGATAAAAGGAAATAAGGAGGCTTGTAGCCCGGCAGAAATTTATTATCTTCGCCACATCTTTATATTGTTGGTTTCCGTCGGACAAATATCTGCCATAGCAGGAAATAAAAAGAAAGATTGGAATGGACCAGGCCGTTGAAAGGGCAAAGCGGTTGAACCGTATCCCATAGCCGCCCGCCGCTTCCCCATACGATATAAAAACGACAGACCGTAGCCATGCGCTATACCGTTCATACACAACGGTATGGCGCATTTTCTTTTTCATGCACTTTCCCCATTATCCGCATCGAGGTCAGCCCCACACCGGAACACACTTTATATGCCACAAGCTGAAATGATAACCCCGATATAATACATGACATTATGGCG
>CAZRUR010000053.1:0-18150 GCA_964603335.1 uncultured Sangeribacter sp.
CGGTTCCCAGAATTCATTAAAAAAGTATAATCCGAGGCGATTTGCTGATAGATTATACTAAAGCCACCGAAAATCGGGTTGAGTTTCGGTGGCTTTCTGGATTTTGTAATATACATGGAAATCGCTTCCGCGTGTGGGGGTTAGCGGCGGAGACGGGTGCGGCGGCTGTCCCAGATGAGGTAGCCAATGAGGAGGAGGTAGGCTACGCAGCCGAGGATCTGGGTTGTCTCGTAGCTGAGCGGTGACTGGTATTCGAAGCCGGCGAATTTGGTGATTGCGGCAAAGACACCGAAGAGTGCGCCGCCTGCGATGAGTCCGGAGGCAAGAAGTGTGCCACGGTCGCGGCGAGCCTCGTTGAGAGCCTTATCTTTGGAAGAGTTGCTTACGAAATATGCGATGGCACCACCCACGAGCATCGGGGTATTCAGGGAGAGTGGGATGAACATACCGAGACAGAAAGCGAGAGCCGGCACGCCGAGCCAGTTGAGGATGCAGGCGAGGATGGCTCCCACCATATAAAGAATCCAAGGAGTGTCGCCACCCATCATGAGAGGCTCAATCACCTTTGCCATGGCATTAGCCTGGGGAGCAACAAGAGCATCGTCGCCAGTGAAGCCGTATACCTGGTTGAGCACCATGATCACACCGCCAACAGTGGCAGCAGAGACGATAGTGCCGAGGAACTTCCAGCTCTCCTGCTTCTTGGGAGTGGAGCCGAGCCAATAGCCAATCTTGAGGTCGGTGACAAAACCGCCAGCCATAGACAATGCCGTGCAGACCACGCCGCCGATTACCATAGAGGCAACAATGCCGGAGGTGCCGTTAAGTCCGATGGCCACGAAGATGGCAGAGGCGATGATAAGGGTCATAAGTGTCATTCCCGACACAGGGTTGGAACCCACAATGGCTATTGCGTTGGCAGCGACTGTGGTGAAGAGGAAGGCGATGACTGTCACTACAAGCCATGCGATGGCAGCCTGCCAGAGTGTGTGGATCACGCCAAACCAGAAGAAGAGAAGCACTGCCAAGAGGGCTATGACGATGAAGAACACGATATGCTTCATTGAGATGTCGAGTTGCCAGCGCACTTCCTTTACGGCTGACGACTTACCTTTCAACTCACGTCCGGCAAGACCCACAGCCTGCTGGATGATGCCCCAAGACTTGATGATACCGATTACACCAGACATGGCGATCCCGCCGATGCCGATGAGTCGTGCATAGTCTTTAAAGAGTGTGTCAGGAGACATTGCAACGAATTCGGGATTGCCATATGTGCCCATAAGCGGTATGATAATCCACCATACGAATATAGAGCCGGCGAAGATGACGAAGGCATATTTAAGGCCCACGATGTAACCGAGACCGAGTAGCGCGGCTCCGGTGTTGCAGCTCAGCACGAGCTTGGTCTTCTCCATGAGTGCGTGTCCGGCAGAAGAGGCAAGAGAGGTGACAGTCTCAGCCCACCAGCCGAAAGTGGCAACAATATAGTCGTAGATGCCGCCAATCAGAGATGCGATGATAAGGGTCTTTGCCTGCCCGCCCTCTGCAGAGTCTTTACCCTCACCAGAGATGAGCACCTGTGTTGTGGCAGTCGCTTCCGGGAAGGGGTATTTGCCGTGCATATCCTTCACGAAATATTTACGGAAGGGGATGAAGAAGAGGATTCCAAGTATGCCGCCCAAGAGAGAGGAGAGGAAGATCTGATAGAACTGGACAGTGATGTCGGGATACTTAGCCTGAAGGATGAAGAGGGCAGGGAGTGTAAAGATTGCTCCCGCCACAATCACGCCGGAGCAAGCGCCGATGCTCTGGATGATTACGTTCTGTCCGAGTGGATTTTTCTTTCCGAGGGCGTTGCTGAGACCCACGGCGATGATGGCGATGGGGATGGCGGCTTCAAACACCTGACCCACCTTCAGTCCGAGGTAGGCAGCTGCGGCGGAGAAGATGATTGCCATCACGAGTCCGGTGATCACGGAGTAGGGTGTCACTTCCTGCTGGTCGTGAGCAGGGTGCATCACCGGGGTGTATCTCTCATCGGCGGCGAGTTCGCGGAAAGCGTTCTCGGGGAGGCCGGTGCCCGTGGTGATGTTTTCGTCGGTTTGTTTCATGAGGTTATTGGTTGTTTTGATATGATAATGGGGCGAATTTACAAAAAATTGGCAGAATGTTAAAATTTATTTGTATTTTTGTGGAGTAAAAATCAATATTTTTGAGGATATGGACAATGTATTGTTTATGCGGAAAGCGAAGGAGCAGCTTTCCAACAATTGGACTAACGGTGTTGTGGCGACACTGATCTATCTTGTGATAATGGGCGCAGCGTCATCTACTGGTTTCGGAGAGTTGATTCTTGAAGGACCGTTGACATTTGGCTATGTGCTTTATATGGCATGTATTATCGACACGCGGGTCAATAACTTAGATTTGCTGTTCAGGGGTTTCAACCGTTTTGTGGAGACTCTTGTTGCGGGGCTGCTAGTGTCGGTCGCGGTTGGGATTGGTATGGTGTTGCTGATAGTGCCAGGGGTGATCCTTGCCTGCGGACTGTCGATGACATTCTTCATCATGGCTGATGATGCCAATATCTCAGGAATAGACGCAGTGAAGCAGAGTTGGGACATGATGAACGGTCATAAGATGGATTATTTCTGTCTTCAGTTGCGTTTTATCGGCTGGGCATTGCTGAGTGTGCTGACCTGCGGCATCGGTTTCCTATGGCTTACGCCCTACATGACAGCTGCCTCACTCAACTTCTACCGCCAGCTCCGCTACGGCACATTTTAGGCGAGAAGGCAAGAAGGCAAGAAGGCAAGAAGGGGGGAAGTATAGAAGGACAAAAGGACAAAAGATTAGTTGTAATCTTTTGTCCTTTTGTTAAATATGCCGATATTATATCGTGAGCTTGGGTTGCTTTATTTGGTGTCTTTGTGGCAGTGGGAGCAGGGGTGGAAGCGGCTGGTGCCGTCGAAGCAGTGGGTACAGAGCCGCTCTTTGGGAAGTCCGATTGCGGAGACAAGGGTCTCGAGAGGGTTGAATTTCAACGATGTGAGGTTGAAACGCTGCCGGATTTTATCCACGAGAGTGTTGTATTCCGGGGAATTTGTCGTGGCGTATTTGTCGAGATTCTTGTTGGGGTCACCCTCGAGTTCACCAATGATTCTGCGTGTGATAAGCTCCATGTCACTCTTGGAGGAGGTGAATCCGATGAATGGGCAGCTGTAGATGAGCGGAGGGCAGGCAATGCGGATGTGTATCTCCTTCGCCCCAAGGTCATACAGACCCTTTACGTTGTCGGTGAGCTGGGTGCCTCGCACTATAGAGTCGTCGCAAAGCAATGCACGCTGGTCTTTGAGCATCGTCTCGTTGGGCACAAGCTTCATCTTCGCCACGAGGTTGCGGCGTGATTGCTCCGAAGGAGTGAAGCTACGTGGCCATGTGGGGGTGTATTTCGATATGCAACGGCGATAGGGGACACCCTTGCCAGCAGCATATCCCAGAGCCATTCCCACACCGGAATCGGGGATTCCGGCTGCACAGTCAACCTCGTTCTCGTCGTTTTTACCCATCTCGAAGCCAGACTTGAAACGCATATCCTCCACGTTTGTGCCCTCATAAGAGGAGGTCGGGAATCCATAGTAAACCCATAGGAAGGAGCAGATTTGCATCTCATCATTGGCAGGGGTTATTACACGCACATCGTCGGCAGTGAATTCCACCACCTCTCCGGGACCAAGGTCACGGTAATGTTTGTAGCCAAGGTTGGGGAATGCCGTAGACTCAGATGAAGCGGCATAACCGGAGCCGTCTTCCTTTATTCCTAATATAATAGGAGTGCGTCCGAGTTGGTCACGTGCAGCCACGATTGAGTTTTCTGTGAGGATAAGGAGGGAGCAAGAGCCGTCGATACGGCTGAACATGTGCTTTATTCCCTCAGCGAAAGTCTTCCCTTTGTTGATAAGCAGGGCTATCAATTCGGTTTGGTTAGTGCGTCCGGAGCTAAGTTCTCCGAAATGGTCGCCGTCGGCGAGTACTTCCTTCTCGAGCTGCTCGATGTTGCAAATTTTCGCAACGGTCACGATGGCGAATTTGCCAAGGTGAGAGTTGAACACTATTGGCTGAGGGTCGTTGTCGCTGATGACACCGATGCCGATGTCGCCTTTGAACTTCCCGAGCTCGTCTTCGAATTTAGAACGGAAATAAGTGTTTTCAATACTGTGGATACTGCGGCAGAAGCACTGGTCATCCTCGTCGTAGGTGACCATACCGGCTCTGCGGGTTCCAAGATGGGAGTTGTAGTCAACTCCATAAAACAGTTCGTTTCGGCAGGCATGCTTGGATGCTGCTCCGAAAAAACCTCCCATAGAAACAAGTTTAGATTAGTTTGATGTTGCAAAATTACAAAAAAACGGCACATAATTATTAGTAAAGTACCGTTTTTTTCAAGTTATTGATAAGTGCCAGAATGTCAGATTGTGCGAGAGATTGGCCAGACGAAGGCGCGGAGACCGAGGAGGGGTTTTGACTCATCGAGGGTCTTGAGGTCTTTGAGCACTGAGTCGGTGTGGCAGTCTTCCACGATAGTTAGGATAGAGCCGCTGAGGGCTGGCCAAGCGTGCGAGCCGTAGTGAGGGTCACCGGTTTTGGAACCCCTGCCCTGGGTCTCACCAAAGGAGGTGAACCCACGGCAACTGTTCCTGTCAAGAATCTCGAGGATGGCCTCATAGTGGGCCTGGTCGAATGCTATGAATATTGCGTTCATTTTTTAGTTGTTGGTTGTTGGTTGATGGAGTTTGCGGAGCTTGCGGCGCTGGTTCTTCACGCCGTTGCCGGCAAAGACACAGTAAAGCACCGGCACGAAGAGCAGAGTCAGGATTGTGGAGAAAGTAAGACCACCAATCACGGCGGTACCCATCGGACGCCACATCTCAGCACCCTGGCCGGAACCGACAGCCATCGGCACCATACCGAGGATAGTGGTCAGCGTGGTCATCACCACCGGACGCAGACGAGACTTGCCGCCAAGCACCACGGCAGTGCGGATACCCATGCCTCGCTCACGGTTGAGGGTAATATAGTCGATAAGCACGATACCATTCTTCACCACAATACCAATAAGCATGATGGCGCCAATCATAGACATCACATTCAGTGTGTGTCCTGTGAGCCAAAGGATGAGGAACACACCGGAGAACGCGAAGAGAAGAGAGGTCATGATGATTCCCGGATATGTGAGACTCTCAAACTGCGCAGCCATCACAATATATACGAGGATGATGATAAGCACACCGAGCATCATGAGGTCACCGAAAGAATCCTGCTGGTCCTCATACGAACCGGAAAGCTCAATGTTGATGCCTGATGGGATGTGCATCTGGTCAATCATAAGCTCAGCCTCTGTAACAACCTCGCTCATCGGCACACCGTCGACAACTGTTGAAACAGTAATGACGCGCTCACGGTCCTTACGCTCGATGGTAGGGGGAGTGAAACGCTCCACCACCTTGCCGAGTTCCTTGATTCTCACACCGGCACCGGTAGGGGTGTAGACCACGATGTTCTCGATGTCGGAGAGAGAGGTGCGGTAAGGCTTGTCATACATCACCTTAATGTCATATTCCTCACCATCCTCGCGATACTGCGAAGCCACAGAACCGTTGATGCGGTTGCGGAGATAATACGCAGCGGTCTGGAGGTTGAGACCATAGAGCGCAAGTTTCTCACGGTCGAAGTCAACCTGATATTCCGGCTGATAGTCGGAGCGGGAGATTGTGATGTCGGCAGTGCCGGGAATACCCTCAAGGATTCTCTTTAGTTGCTGAGCCACGGAGTCGGTCTCTGTGAAGTCGTACCCATAAATCTCGAAATCGACAGTAGACTGACCACCCATGCCGGAGCCACGACCACCACCCACGTTGACCTGGGCTTTCTTAAACTCCGGGAAACCCTCCTCAATGTCCTTACGCATGAGGTCGGCAATCTCTTTGATCCCGCGTTTGCGGTCGCCCGGGTCTAACAGACGGATATTCATGGAGACGATATGCGAGCCGTTGTCGGAAAGAGAGGCAAACGTGTTGTCGGAGCTTGCCGGACCGACAGTGTAGCTTGCCACAAGAATCTCCGGATATTTTGCTCTCCAGAGCGAGTCGAGACGACGGGTGGCATCCTGGGTGATCTCAACGCGGGTGCCGATGGGGGTCTCAAGCGACACGCCCAAGCGGGCATTATCTTGGGTCGGGAAGAACTCAGAGCCCACCTGCTTCATGAGGAAGATAGAGCCAACGAAAATGGCGAGACAGATGCAGATGGTGATTGCACGGTGAGTCACCACCCATTGCAGTAGCCTTCCATAGAAATTATCGAAAGCGTCGAGACCTTTCTCAATAGGAGTGAAGAAGATGGTGTAAAGTTTAGAGTGCTTGTTGTTGAGGCGAAGCCACTGAGAGCAGAGCATCGGGGTGAGGGAGAGCGCGCAGGTGGTGGATATAACCATCATGATAGTCACCATCCAGCCCAACTGACGGAAGAGCACACCGGTCATGCCGGTGACGAGAGTAAGAGGGAAGAACACCGCAATGAGGGTGAGGGTAGATGCGATAACAGAGATAGCCACCTCGTTTGTGCCATGCACGGCAGCCTGTTTCGGATCAGAGCCACGCTCAATATGGGTAGTCACATTCTCCAAGACCACAATGGCATCGTCGACCACCATACCGATAGATATTGAGAGAGCCGAGAGGGAGACGATGTTGAGGGAGTTGCCTGTTGCAAACAGATAGATAAACGAGGCAATGAGCGACACCGGGATTGTGATGACGATAATCATGGTGGCTCTCCATCTGCCGAGGAAGAAGAACACCACGATCATGACGAAAAGGAGGGCGTAAAGCACCGTCTCTTCAAGAGATGCGATGGTGTTGCGGATATTGTCAGAGGTGTCGACAATCACGCCGAGTTTCACATCGGAGGGGAGGTTCTTCTGCAGACGAGGAAGCATCTCCATCACTTTCTCTGAGATAGCGACAGAGTTGGCGCCAGACTGTTTCTGGATAATGATGATGGCGCCTTCCTTGCCACCGATAAATGATTGCTGAGTGCGTTCCTCAAGAGAGTCGTCGACGCGTGCCACATCCTTAAGGTATACCACCTTGCCGTTGTAGGTTCCAACGGGTATATTTTCCATCTGCGAGGTCTCCTCAAACTCACCCTGCACACGCAAGGAGTAGGTGTTGGAGCCGATATCGAACGAGCCGCCTGGGATGTTTCTGTTCTCAGCTCCGATGATGCTTGCGATGGTCTCGACAGAGAGATTGTAGGCCTCAAGACGGTTGGGGTCGCAATACACGTGGATCTCGCGTTTTGGAGCACCGGAAATAGACACGGAGCCGACCCCGTCGACACGTGCCAAAGGGTTGGCCACCGCATCGTCAAGAATCTTGTAAAGACCCGCCATACTCTCCTCTGCCTCAACAGAAAGGAGGCAGATAGGTATCATGTCGGTTGAGAACTTGAAGATGATAGGGTTCTGACAATCATCAGGAAGTGAAGACTCAACCATATCGAGTTTGTCGCGCACATCGTTTGTGAGCACGTCGATATCGTAGCCATATTCAAACTCAAGGGTTATGACAGAAGTGTTCTCGCGAGAGTCAGATGTGATATGCTTGAGATGCTCCACAGAGTTGAGGGTGTTCTCAAGCGGTTTTGTGACATTTTGCTCTATATCTTCGGCACTGGCACCAGAATATATGGTGATGACCATAATGGTGTTGGTGTCAATGTCCGGATAAAGGTCAACTGGAAGTTTGGCAAGAGAGAAAAGACCGAGGATCACCACCGTGACGAAACAGAGGGTGGTCATGATAGGTCTTTTTACTGCCGAAGCGTATAATGACATTGGATGGTGGTTGTTGGTTGATGGTTGTTAATTTTTGGTTTCTCGTCTTTAGTTGTTGGAGATTTGCACGGAGGCACCGTCGGCGAGTCTTGTCTGTCCGGATACAACCACCTGGGAGCCAGGCTCTACGCCGGAAATCAACTCATAGGTGTCGCCGAGACGCTGCCCGAGCTCTACCTTGTTGTAGCTTACCTTGCCATCCTTATATACATATACGTAATGGTTGCCGGAACCAGGCTGCTTTACAACCGCGAGGTCAGGCACCACAACGTGGTCGGCGACACCGAGGTTAAGTTTCACCCTGCCGAACATGCCGGGAAGGATACGGTTGTCAGGATTCTGCACAGTGATCTCCACGCCAAACGTGCGGCTGTTGACATCGACAGTGGGAGCTACCATGGTTATGGTCCCTTCAAAGAGCTCATCTCCATAAGTGTCGAATCTCACCTCAGCGGGCATCCCTTTCTTCACTTTTGAAAGCTCGCTCTCAGAGACGTTGATTACAATCTTGACAGGCTGCACCTGCGCCACGGTCAGGATAGGAAGGGAGCCGGTCATGTCGCCCGGGTCGTAATTGCGTGCAGTCACCATGCCATTGATGGGAGACACCAGCAGGGTATTCTCATGCACATTGCGGAGAGTGCGCTCAGCCGAAGCGAGAGTGTTTTTTGCGTTTGTGAGCTGCAGCTGCAGCTGGTCGACACTCTGCTGAGTGCCACCACCGATTTTGAGGAGCTCTACGGCGCGGTCGTAGTTGATTTGCACATTCTCGAGGTTAGCCTTGGCATTCTCAACCTGGAGTTCGTAGGAAGTGGTGTTGACATCATCGAGCAGCACGAGTTTCTGTCCTTTTGATACTCTCATGCCCTCATCGACATAGATTTCCTTGATGCGGTTAACTGTGGAGGCGGAGATATTGTTGATATTCTCTGGCTCAACAGTGGCAGTATAGTTGCCTTCCTGAATAACCTGTCGGTTGTCGACAGTCTCAATTTTCACGAGGGGAAGTTTCTCTTCCTCATCCCCGGCATTGTTTTTGTCGCCGGAGCAAGCAGAGAGGGCCGCAAGCAACACGGGCAAAGTTAAAAGGTATTTTTTCATTATTTGGAGTGTGTTTATTAACGGGATTGGAAAAATTATTGTATTGCCTTTCCGAGGAGAAGGTCGAGTTCAGAAGTTGATACGAGATAGTTGTAGATTGCCTGCAGATAAGAGAGTTGTGCAGTGGTGTTGGCGAGCTCGCTGTCGCGGAGGTCGACGTAGGAGGCAGCTCCAATCTCAAAACTTTTCTGCATGATGTCGTAGGCTTTCTGAGCCTGTTTCACACCCTCTTCGTTGGTGGAGATTTGGTGAGCCTCACGGTTGATATTGTCGATAGCGAGGTCTAGCTGCATATTGAGCGAGTTCTCAAGATCCTGACGTTGGAGCTCAAGTTCCTTCAGCTGCACCTCAGCCTGCTTCAGGCCGTAATATTTTGCACCACCAGAGAAGATAGGGACTGCAAGGCTCAGGCCGACAGTGCTGTAGGGGTTGAACTTCTGGTTCTTAAAGGGGGAGCCATTGCTGAGTGAGAGCCAGGAGAGGTTGAAAGAGGCTGCAAGGGTAGGAATCCACGCAAACTTCTTAAGGTCGACATTCTTCTTCAGCAATTCCTTCTGAATCACCATGGTTCGCATCGAAGAGTTGTCGTTGAGGGAGAGGTCGGCGTTTGATGGATAGACATACATGTCGTGCTGCATGTCTGCGAGCTCTATGTTGGGCTCAATCTCCACGTTTGTTGAGATTCCCATCAATACTTTCAGTTGGAGTTGGCATTGCTTTATGGCGATGTCAGCCTGAAGAAGCTCCGGCTCGATGTTCTTGACCTGGACAGAGGAGCGGAGCACGTCATATTCAGACGCTGTGCCCACCTGATATTGCTTTTCATAGATTCCCGCATTGAAGACGGCATTGTCATAATTCTGCTTCACCACCTTATGTGAAGCCTTTGCGAGAAGAAGGGCATAATAAGCCTTGTTGACATTGTCTATGAGGTTCAGCTTTGAGGAGCGGGCACTCTCGAGATTGGCAAGAATCTGAATGTCGGAGATGCTGATTGCTTTCCAGAGGGTAGGGGCAATAAGAGGCATCGAAGCTGAGAATCCCATGTTCCAGGTGTTGTCGGAGCCCATCTTAAGGCTCTGGCTTTCACCACCCATGTTCATTCGGATGGTCTGCAGCTCGATTGACCGTTGGTAGGCAGCGGAGAAGTCAATGGATGGGAACACGCCGGCGAGGGTCTCCTTCTTGGCGTAATCCACCTTCTTGACCTCCATGTCAGCAACCCTCACGGTAGGGTTGTCGCGGAGCGCAATCTCCTGACATTGCTCAAGCGAGAGAGTCAGGGTCTCGGCGGCAGCCGGCAGGGAGAGTGCGAGGCACGCGGCTGCAATCAAAGATTTTAAAGAAAAAATCATTTGTCTGTTATGGTTTTGTCAGATATTTTTGTTATCATTTGGTCGAGCATCTTGTGTCCTTCAACGGTGGCTATGCTTCTGAGGAATCCGATGCTTGTGGCATCGTAAGCATCGATAAGTGTAACTTCGGGAGGGAAGAACTCCTCCATTCGCTTCAGTGATTCCATGACAACGAGCATTAGCTTGCAATTGAGTGCCAGGTTGAGGTCACTTCTGAAAAGTCCCTGTTCCACACCTTTATTAAGAATGGCGGCAATATTGTCTACAAAATCTTGCTTTGATTGAGTTGAGCGGAATTTTACTTCAGCAAAAACAGAGTCTCTGTCTTTGAAAAAGTCGACATTCACTCTGCTTAGAAAATCACGTTGCTTACGGAAACTCAGAAGGGCAGCCTCAAGTACATTTTCGGTGGTGTTATAGATCTCTGTATGCTCTCTGCACATTCTCTGATGGAAAGAGATCAGAGCCTGAGTGACCATATGAGTCTTATTTCCGAAAATCTCATAGAGGGTGCGTTTTGAGATATGGAGCGAGGCTGCTATGTAGTCCATTGAAGTTGCCTTGATTCCATTGTCAATAAGGATGTCGGCAATGGAAGTGAGCAGGGCGGAATACGCCTCCGGTGTCATTTGTTCTTTAGTCATGAATGTCTGTTAGGCAAAAGCCTGTAGAATTTTACGGGTGCAAAGATAAGACAAAAAACCGAAAACTTATATTTAAGTTTTCGGTTTTTAAATGCAGTTTTATTGTAAAATTCCCATTAAAGGAAATACAAAATGTAAAAAAGGAAAAATAGACCAATAAATAGATTTCCTTTTGGGGGAATTATTGTTGGATTCCGAATATTTTACGAAGATTCAGGAGCATATCCTTTGTCATTGCGTCGAGGTCGTATTCCGGTTTCCAGTCCCATTCCTCGCGAGCGCATGTGTCGTCGAGGCTATCGGGCCATGAGTCTGCTATTTTCTGGCGCAATGGGTCAAGCTCGTATTCCATCTTGAAGTCGGGGACGTATTCCTTAATCTTATTCGAGATAATCTCCGGGTCGAAACTCATTGAGGCGATGTTGAACGAGTTGCGGTGTTTTAGTCGTGATGGATCAGCCTCCATAATCTCCACGGCTGCGCGTAGGGCATCGGGCATATACATCATGTCCATGAAAGTGCCTGGTTTGAGAGGACATTTGAAAGTCTCCCCCTTCACGGCAGAATAGTAGATATCCACTGCATAATCGGTTGTTCCGCCACCCGGAGGAGCCACATAGGAGATAAGCCCCGGGAAGCGTACCGAGCGGGTGTCAACACCGAAACGGCGGGCATAATAGTCAGAGAGAAGCTCACCACTCACTTTTGTGACGCCATACATGGTCTGCGGACGCTGGATAGTGTCTTGAGGGGTGCGCACGTGAGGAGTGTCGGGACCGAAGGAGCCGATGGAACTTGGAGTGAACACAGCGCAGTTTTTCTCACGCGCCACCTCGAGAGTGTTGAAAAGGCCACCAAGGCCGATATGCCAAGCCAACTGAGGCTTTGCCTCAGCCACAGCACTCAGGAGAGCTGCAAGGTTATATATTGTGTCGACGTTATATTTCTCGACGGCCTCAGCAATTTGTTTGGGATTGGTGATGTCAACGAGGTGGGAGGGCCCGCTCTCAAGGAGTGCCCCCTTAGGCTCAGCGCCGGTGATATAGCCGGCCACCACATTCCCTTCAGGATAAAGCGAGCGGAGTTCCATTGTGAGCTCCGAACCTATCTGGCCGGTTGCCCCTATTATCAGGATATTTTTCATGAGCGTTTTTCGTTGTTTTAGGTTTTTGTTGGTTAGTTGGTTCGATTTTAAGGTTAGAGAAGATATTTTTTGCAAATATAATATGAAATTCGTTAAAAAGAATTAACTTTGGCTAAAATTTTATCTTTCTCACATGGATTGACCCATATTCATGCTTGATAAATGACAAATTAGATATCCCTAAATACGGCAAAACAACATAAATCTAATATTATGTATAGCAAATTTAAATCACACTTGTCAAAAGAGTTGCAGGATATAAAAGATGCAGGTCTTTACAAGAACGAGCGAGTGATCATCACTCCCCAGCGAGCAGGAATCGAAGTGGAGAACACCAAAGGCGAGGTGCTCAACTTCTGTGCCAACAATTATCTCGGACTTGCCGACAACAGCCGACTGATAGCCGCTGCCAAGAAGGCAATGGACGCGAGAGGCTATGGCATGTCGTCAGTGCGTTTCATCTGTGGCACCCAGGATCTCCACAAAGAGTTGGAGAAAGCCATCAGCGACTATTTCCACACAGAAGACACCATACTATACGCCGCATGTTTCGACGCCAACGGTGGATTGTTTGAGCCATTGTTCACAGAGGAAGACGCCATAATCAGCGACTCCCTCAACCATGCATCCATCATCGATGGCGTGCGTCTCTGCAAGGCAAAGCGATTCCGTTACAAGAATGCCGATATGGAAGACCTTGAGCGTTGCCTTCAGGAGGCAAGCGATTGCCGCTTCAAGATCATAGCCACCGACGGCGTGTTCTCAATGGACGGCAATGTGGCGCCAATGGACAAGATCTGTGAGTTGGCCGACAAATATGATGCCCTTGTGATGGTAGACGAGAGCCATTCAGCCGGTGTAGTGGGAAAGACCGGACACGGTGTGGCAGAGCAGTTTGACTGCTACGGCAAGATAGACATCTTCACGGGCACCCTCGGCAAGGCGTTTGGCGGCGCAATGGGCGGTTTCACCACTGGTCCGAAAGAGATTATCGACATGCTTCGCCAGCGTTCACGTCCTTATCTCTTCTCCAACTCAGTGACTCCATCAATTGTGGGTGCAAGTCTTGAGATGCTGAAGATGCTAAAGGAAAGCAACGAGCTCCATGACAAACTCGTGGAGAACGTCAACTATTTCCGCGACAAGATGCTTGCAGCCGGTTTCGATATCAAGCCGACTCAGAGTGCGATATGCGCAGTGATGCTCTACGACGCAAAACTATCGCAGGATTTTGCAGCCGAGATGCAGAAAGAGGGAATCTTTGTGACCGGTTTCTATTATCCTGTTGTTCCAAAGGGACAGGCACGTATCCGCGTTCAGCTCTCTGCCGGACATGCTCGCGAGCAACTCGACCGTGCCATTGCAGCCTTCATCAAGGTCGGCAACAAACTTGGTGTGCTTTCAAAGGCAATGGAATGATAGGCAAAATAGGCAAGAAGGCAAAATAGGCAAGAAGGCTACCACACAATAAAATTGCGACGGCTGATTTCACAATCCGCCGTCGCTGATTTTTTTAACTAACCTAACATCATGAAACGAATTTCTGTATATAATACAATCGGTGATTAGGAATTGTTCACGAAAATATCATTTTTTTGAAAAAATTTTATGTCTCGAGAATTTCGGCTTGAATGGCCGGTTCTTGTTTCATATGGAAACACTTGTCAATCACGACTGCTATGAAACCGTCGCCAGTCACATTGCAGGCAGTGCCGAAGCTATCCATAGCAATATAGAGGGCAATCATCAGGGCCTGGTCAGCCTCTGAGAAGCCGAGTATGCTTGCCAGGATTCCAAGGGATGCCATGATGGCACCACCCGGCACCCCCGGGGCTGCAATTATCGAAATGCCCAGCATGCAGATGAATCCGGCAAACATTCCAAAATCATATGGCAAGCCCTGCATAATCATAAGGGCAACGGCACAAGCCACAATCTTCATTGAGCTCCCTGACATATGTATGGTGGCACACAATGGAATCACGAACCCGGCAGTCTCCTCACTGACCCCCATTTTGATTGCCTGGCGGAGTGTGACAGGAATGGTGGCAGCCGATGATTGGGTGCCAAGGGCAGTGAAATATGCCGGCAGCATGGTGTAGAGCATCTTGAATGGATTCTTCTTTGCGAAGAGAGCCGCGATGCAATATTGGACAACGAGGAGGAAAATGTGCATTGCGAAAATCACAAGGATGATTTTGGCGAAAGCCGCGAGAATTGTCGCCACCTGTCCGGCGATGGTCATATTGAGGAATATGCCAAAGATGTAGATGGGGAGGAGTGGGATTATGACCTTTGCGATTGTGAGCGTTATTATCTCGCGGAATTCATCAAGAACTGATATTATGGTGTTCCCTTTGATATAGGCGATGGCAATGCCGACAGTGAAAGAGAAAACAAGGGCAGTGACAACATCCATAAGCGGTGGCATTGCAATCGTGAAATAAGGGGTAAGGTCGGCTCCTTCGGCAACTTCAGACACAGAGCCGGGAGTGATGAGTTTGGGAAAGAATGTACTTCCCACTCCATAGCTCATGAATCCGGAGCAGATGGTGGAGATATAGGCAATCGCGGCAGTGGCCACAAGCATTTTACCGGCCTTGTTGCCAATCTCTGCAATGGCAGGAGCCACAAAGCCTACGATAATAAGAGGAATGAGGAATCCGAGGAACTGACTGAAAATGGCATTGAACGTGGCGAACAGTCTACCGAGCCATTCCGGGAAGAAATATCCGCATCCAATGCCAAGCCCTATGGCAATTAGAATCTTTACAAGGAGGTTAACTTTTGGGAGCTTCATAGTGGGGGAGGGTTTATGGTGGAACAATGTAATTTCTTATAATTTTAACAATTCGAGGGGAGTTAAAGATTATTATTGAGGAAATTTTTCAATATTTCAACATCAGGTCTTGATATTCTGGAGTCAAGACAAACTCATCAAGCCAAGTGTCAATCTCCCTTATTAAAGAGGAGTCATTTCTGTTGAGGAGCCAAACCTGAAATTGGGTGAAACTGACCGGATTCTCATAATTTAGGAGAGGGTATCTCTTTTGCATGGATTGGGCAATCTTCTCGTTGACCACAGCATATTTGAAGTCGCTGGAAGCTACTTTCATACAAAGATATTCCTCAGATAAATACTTCTCCGGAATCACAACAATCGGGTCGCCGATCTCATTTGAAAGATTGGCGAGTCTTGTGGCAGCCGGAGAATTTGACTGGATATGGACAGTGTCATTAGCCAGGTCGAGTGCAGACTTTACCTTGACATTGCCATCAGAATCTGCCAACTGGATGAGCACAAGATGGTCGAGATAGAGGCTTTTTGTGGTGGCAAAACGCTGCTTCACAGTGTTGTCGGAAGGGACAGATGCGAGGATGTCGAAAGAACCTTTCTCGAGATTATTCATGGCAGACTCAAGACTCACTACAGGCCACATCTTCATAACCTTGCCAGACTGGCGGCTGAAGGCATTGAGCAAGTCAAGGTTGGTGCCACCCAAAGTGTCGCCATAAAGATAATAACTCTGTGGTCCATAAACTATTGCCACATCAATGGTGTCACCCTTTGAGTTGCCTTGCGTCAGAGGGGGAAGCGTTTCGCCAGAGTTGCATCTTCGTGTCAGCGACATCAGAAAGACCACGGCAATCAGGAGGAACAGATAGAGCAGTGTCTGTCCGTAGCGATGTTTTAGTTTTTTCAATGGTAGGTTTGTAGATTTAAAAAGTGAGACCCCACCCCAACCCTCCCCGCAGGGGAGGGAGTAGGAAGGAGTTATATAGATGAGGAGGGTTAGTTGGAGAAATCGACGGAGAGGCCGAATTCAAGGCGACGAGGGTTCATAGGATAGTGGGGGAGAAGGAAACTATTCTTAGAGAACCATCCCTGGTTGACGTGACTCCATAGAATATAGAATCTTGTCTGGTAAAGGCGAGCGTTGAAATAGACGTTACACATAGGGTAGTTGCCGACTTTGATCTTGTCATCGCCCTGCACGTGGAAAGTCATGGTGGCAGGCTGGTAGTCAAGACCATTATAAGATGTGTAGTAGTCGCAATCCACGCCCACTTGCAACTTCAGCACCTTGAAAGCAATGAATTTCAGGAAGAGATTGCTATAGATGGTCAGTTCTGGCAACGGAAGTATGTCGGAATTGGCTGTTTTCTGATAGATAATGGAGTTGTTCCAGTTAAGTACGCCATAGCGCAATTGCTGGTCGAGTCTGGCGGTGAATACCTGGATGTTGCCTCCATATTGTTGAGGGAGTGACTCAGAGTCGAAATAGACCATGTTCTGTATGTTCTCTACGCCGGCTGAGAGAGTCGTCTTGGTCCATGGGATAAGTAGCTCACCACCAATCTTATATCTCCTTGTCTTGCCGAAGTCATTACTCCAGACAAAATGGTTGGAGATATATTGCTGGAGGAGATAAGGTTGGGCGAGATTTTTGAACTCCGCATTTGCGGATATTTTCACAGAGTCGCCGAAAAGTTTGAATTTGGTTCGAATGTTTCCGTCAAGCTCCAGGTCACCCACCACATCGCCTACCAGTCCGAACCGTGCGCTGGCAGCATATTTGAGAATGCTTCCCTGATCTTTCTGGAGTCTGCCGCCAACCCAGAGCATATTCTTCGTGATTTCTGGGGAGACGTTGAAATTCTGAGGGAGGGGAGTCAGCGATGCCAACTCATCTTCAGTCAGTTCTGGATTGCTGTAATATGTAGCCTGCTTATATTTTTGGTTCTGATAAGAGATATATGCGGAGAGTCCGAACTTAGCCCATTTCTGGAAACCCTCAATAAGCTCAATGCCGAAAGAGTTTGTGATTTGGGTGAGATAAGTATAGTCTAACGTCTCATCCGGATTCAGGTATGTGTTTTCCCAGAACTCCTGGCCTTGTGAGCGGTTGGTGTTCTTAAACATATGCCTGTTGTGTTGCATGTCGAAAGAATAAATGAAGCGTGTGATAGGGATGTAAATCTCACGCGATAGGGTGTCGTTGACATTCTCTGACTTCCAGAAACCCATTTTCCAGGCGTGGGTCATAAACAGTTCATCGCCATTCACACGGGAATGGGCAGCACTGAGTCTTGTGGGTATACTTTTTGCCTCGATTTTGTCGACACCACCCTGAAGCTCAGCAGGATCTGTGATGTAAAGGTCGTCGGTGATGCCACCATTTTCCTTGTTCAGGTTGTTGTAGTGGTTATAGAAAGCCTGAAGCTCATAGCGGTCGCCCATATAATAAGCAGAAAGCCCCCATGTGAAACCTTTAGCAGCCTGATATTCATAAGCTCCCTTTGAATAAATATAGTCCAACACGCCGCCAATGCCAATCCTGCGGTTTACGTTACCGGCGAAATCAGCCCTAAGCCTGTCCTGATGATTGAGTTTGTTGCCACCAAACTCATATTGCAAGACAGTGGTGGGAACGTAGACGTTATAAAACTTCTGCTTTTTGAAAGAGGGTATCCAGGGGGAGACGGCGTCCTTGAAGAAGAAAGTTTCCCTTGGCTGCCGGTTGAAATATATCATATCGATTCCCTCAGCGCCCAGGTTTCCGGTGGTGGCGTATGCATCGGTCACCATAGAGGGTATTGAAGTTCTTTGGAAATTATAGGTAATGGTGTCGATCTGCGACTCAATATGATCACCCAAAGGGAAAGTGAGAGTCCAAGCAGAACCCTCTTTGACGGTGTCGGTGTCGTTTTTGCCAGATTCTTTGGCACTGGAGCTCTTGCCGGAAACTGGTCTTCTGCCCTGCGATTGGGCAAAAACAGCCGACAAAGATACGACAGCGATAAGCAATATGTATATTCTTTTTGAAAACATCATGCGAAATTAGCAAATATGACGCGAAATTAGTAAATAAATGGATAAAAAAAAAGAGCGGGGTTTCACAATCACGCTCTCTGATAGCATTAAATTCTAATACCATGAATAAAACACAGTGCAAATACAATAATCGTTATTAATGTAACGGAGAAATTTTATTATTGTTGTAT
>CAZRUR010000054.1:0-17665 GCA_964603335.1 uncultured Sangeribacter sp.
TTGACCTTGCAAAATCTCTCCAATAAACACCTGTTATGTTACCGACGTGTTAGTCACAAAAGTAACGTATTTTGTAATAATCAGTAAATCAACCTGCTATCTTATACAAATTTGGCGCATAAAAGGTGTCACGGAAACGGTGGAACGTTATCCGTTTAGTGATACCTGCTGCTTTCAGCCACTTTTTCAATGGCTCCTGCGTCATCGAGCGGTTAAAACCTTTGAAGACAATACCTTTACCCCGTTCGCCACATAAAGCCAGCATCTCCGGGCTGAGAGGGTGGATAGATTCCTTCTGCGTTTTCTGTATGCGGATGAACATGGCCATCTCTCCATCGGCATCCGGGCGAATGTCCTCCCATCGCAATTTGAGTATGTCGCTTATTCGCAATCCTGTCAGGATAGAGAACAACGAGGCGGCTTTCAGTATCGGCTTCTCGCATGGCGTGGCGGCAAGCATCTTCACCTCCTCAGCCGTAAGAAAATTTTTCTTGACTTCCTCCGATTCAATATCATCTATGAAATCATTGAGATTTTCCTTCAGTAGCCGCTCCTTATAAGCCTCTTTGAGCAGGGCGCGGAATGTCGACCAGTATCCGGCAGCAGAGTTGCGTGTGATGGTCAGCTTAGGGTGACGTAACTGTTTGGCTGTAAGCAGGTATTCTCGGAATTTGCCACAAAGTTCCGTGGTGACATCGCCGAATGAACATTTGCCATTGACGAATTTCTCGAAGTGGCGAAAAACGATAATCCACTTTTCGTAATGTTTCTTAGACTTCTCCTCGAAATAGAGCAGGAAGTCGGCCTTTGGTTGCTCACGGTCGAGGAACCCGAATTCATTATTGATAACCGCCTCCTGCCGGCGGCAGCGTATTATCTCTGCACGCATCAGTATCGAATCGTTGTATTCACGCTGGTATTTGTTGCGCGGTTTGGCAAAGATGTAGAATCCCAGATATTCACGTCGCGACATCTTCATGGTTTTCGGATTGCGTATAGCCGGGTAGTAGTCGAGGTACAGCGACAGTCGGTCGTTCTTTATCGGACGCTGGCGCAGACTGACTTTTGAACAGGTTGATGGTAACATGGTTGTATTTTTACGTTGTTGATTATTCTTGATGCAAAACTATATAAGAGGCTGATGGTGAACAGGTGATAATGAAATCACTTGTACCATTCACTGATTTTTAACCAATTTTGGCGGAGCGAAGAAGTCATCGAGAGCCTTACGTTCAATCTTTACATATTTGCCCTCGTAAATCCTTGGGATATTATAAGTGCGGACATAGTGAGATATCTGGTCGCGGGTCATGTTGAACCGGGCCATTGCCTCAGACATTGTGTAATACTGCGGAGGGAGATCGTTGGCGACACCCATAGCTACGTCAAATTGCCGACGAGAATAAAACACCTTGTGCTTGTCTTTACGCTTATTGATACTGCGTTCAGAAACGAAACGGTAGACAGCCTCCTTCGACATATTGAATTTGGCACAGACATCTTCTACGGAATACCATTCTTCAGGCAACATTTCGGAAGGCTGTTTATCGGCAAGAGCCAAGTCGATATGCTTGCGGCTCCAGAGCGTTTTACCTCAGGCTGATGTCTTAGGGATATTACGCTCCTTGGCCATCTTGAAAAGCCACGAATTGCTAATGCCGAACTTTTCAAGAACCTCCTTGGTAGTATAGAACTCCTCGATAGGTTTAGCCATCTTTTTCTCCCTCTTGGTATAAACATTATCTTCGAAAAGAGAGTCGATATCACATCGCCGTATTCTTGTACAGCCATTGAACTGGCAACAAGGTATCTTGTTTGCCTCAAGATAGCGGTACAAAGTTCGCCTTGACACACCTATGAGTTCGGCGCATTGTGAAGGGCTGATAAATTCAAGATTAGAGATTTTGTCAGTCCTTGCACAATCTGCTATCGACTGTTGTTCAGCAACATGAGTCTGCCTTCTGCGCTGCTTGTAAGCGCGTTCGGCACATCTCTTGCAGCAGAACCGCGTTGAGCACTTGCGACCTATAAAATTAGAGCCGCAAAACTCACAGATTTTAGTAATTACGATAGTACTGCTCATTGTTTATTTCCGTTTTATTTCTGTTAGAATTGTGTCATCGCGTGTCACGGTGTGTCACTGCGTGCCATATCGTCCACAACCTCGGAAGAGGTGCGACTAAGACCACGGAAACGGTACAATCGCGGTACAGAAAATTGTTAAAATCGACCAAAATGCGATAAAATCGGACAATTTGACCAACAAAAAACGCCCCTAAAAAGAGGCGTTTCGTGTTATTTGTTAGCTAATTATGTGATATTCAAGCAGTTAATTATTTGCCGATGCAGAAGCGGGAGAAGATGGAGTGGAGGAGGGTTGCGGAGGAGATGGTGCCGGTTATTGAGGAGAGGTGATGGATTGCCTCGCGGACATCTTGGGCTATGAAGTCGCCGCTGATACCGGCGTTAATGCCGTCGATGGCTCTTTTCAGTGCTGAGATTCCCTGGAGGATTGACTCAAAATGACGTGCGTTAGTCACTATTGTCTCTGTCGAAGGGTCATGTCCGTCAAGAGCAAGGTCTGTCAGTTCCCTTATCAAAGCATCCAGACCTAGACCTGTGGTAGCGCTGAAGGGGATAGATGCTTCGCATAATTCGTGTGTCTGGAGTCTTGTGTCGGGAGCCGAGAGTCGGGAGACGGGAGCCAGAAGTCTTGGGCTGGGAGTCGAGGGTTGCGGCTCAGGAGCGGTGGTGAGGAAGTCTGACTTATTTATAAGAAGAATTATCTTTTTATCAGGGCACTCATCATGGAAAGTCTTCAGTTCAGCGTATTGGGGCTCAAGGTCGGCAGTTGGGTCAAGCACCCAGATTACGATGCGAGCCTGCCGCATCTTTTGCCGTGCACGGTCAATGCCCAGTCCTTCTATCGCATCCGTCGTGTCACGAAGTCCGGCTGTGTCGATAAACCGGTATAGAATTCCGTCAAGCTCTATAGAGTCTTCGATTGTGTCGCGTGTAGTGCCGGGGATGTCGCTGACGATTGCCTTGTCGTCGGAAAGGAGAAGGTTCAAAACAGATGATTTCCCGGCATTTGGTATGCCGGCAATAACCACCGGCACGCCATCCTTTATCACTGAGCCAGTGGAATAAGAAGCTGAAAGGCGTTTAAGTTTGGCTACAATCTCATTTGCGAGATCCAGCAGATGCTGACGATCTGCAAACTCCACCTCTTCTTCAGAGAAATCCAATTCGAGTTCGAGAAGGGATGCGAACTCCACAAGTTTGTCGCGCAACGCCACAAATTCCCGAGAGAACCTGCCACGTGCTTGCGAGATCGCCAGATGGTGAGAGGCACGGGAGGAGGATGCAATCAGGTCAGCCACGCCTTCCGCCTGTGCGAGGTCAATTTTGCCATTCAGGAATGCTCGTTTCGTGAACTCGCCCGGTTCGGCAACCCGTAGACCACGCCGCACAAAGTCAGCCAACACCTCGCGTTGAATCCATCGTGAGCCATGTACAGACAACTCCACCACATCCTCACCAGTGAAAGAGGCTGGAGCACGGAATACAGTTGCAACCGCCTCATCGAGCATTTCGCCATCTGTGGAAAACAATTTTCCCAGATGCGCGGTATGCGTTGCTGCGTCCGCAAGCGACTTCCCTTTCCAAGCGGAGTCAGCAATGGCCAAAGCATCCGGTCCGGAAATCCTTATCACCGCAATTCCACCCACACCATTAGGGGTGGAGACTGCGATTATTGTGTCTTCAGCAGTTGGATTTACTTGGAGTTGTTCCATTCTGTGAAAGAGAACGTGGATTCCACCTTTTCCTCGATATCATCAGGAAGCGTGGAGAAGAAATTATAGTTAAGGTCTTTCTCAAGGTCATCGATGCTCATGGCATAATCCTGCATATTACCGGAGACAGCCATGTGTGGGTAAACGAAAGCAATTCCGCGTGGTTCCTTAAGATAAGGAGCAACAAGCACCTTGAAGAACGCATCCGGCACACGAATCTTCGGAGTTCCGATAGTCTTGACCTCTTGGTCAGGCAAGTAAATCGGTCCGCATACAATCCAGATGGCAGAGTCACGCTGCGCCCACTGGCGTTCCTTGCTTTCGAGCGTTTCCCACGCTCCGGCATTAAGGTCGTGGAGCTGCGGACAGATATTTGCCATCACAAAGCAATCGTTCATTGCTTGCTCGCTCCATTTCTGGTCAGCGGCTGGACACATATGCCCTCTGTCGTAACCGGAGCCAGTGTAATCCCTTGTGGTGGGACAACCCTCGATGTCGGTATCCTGCCAGAAATTGTCGGTACGGGCAATGCTTCCGTCCACTTCCGAGCCGAGAAGTTCCCACACCACATAGTTGGGTGTCTTGTTATCCTTATTGAAAGAAACAGTAAACCCTGTATATTCCTTTATCTGGGAAGGAATGCTGTCAGGAATTATAACTGTCTCGAGACCAAGATAGCCTGTATAAGAGGGGGTGTCAGGGGTGTCAATGTTGTCGGTGTTGTCAGTGTTGTCGGTGTTGTCGGTGTTGTCGGTGTTGTCGGTGTTGTCATCGTCGTTTACAATGGGATCTGGCTCATCAGACGGAGAGCAAGAGTTGACCGCCATCACGACACCAATACCGAAAATCACAATGCTAATTGCGAGAAGTAAAGCCGCAAAACTATTGGACTGCTTTTTATTTTTTCTTCTTTTAGTCATAATAAAGAATATCGTTTACAGATGCAAAGTTAGCGAATAATTTTCAAGCAGCAAACACTATTTTGGTTCAATCGAAATATATAATCTGAAAATACATCACAATCAGATTTTTTGACTAATTTTGCAACCAATAACCCAATGTAGCCAATCTCATAAAATGGTTATTGCGGACAAAACCTACAAACATACCAATAACATGAAACGACTCTCATTAACCATCATGTTCCTCGCCACAGTGTTGGCGGCATTCAGCAGCGGAGCATACAACGTAAAAGACTATGGAGCAAAGGGCGACGGCACGACCCTTGACTCCCCATCCATCAATAAAGCCATAGAAGATGTGTCAGCGAACGGCGGAGGTGACATATATTTCCCAGCCGGGACTTATCTCTGCGGAAGCATCAGGCTCAAGAGTGACATCAATCTCAACCTCTCTGCAGGGTGTGTGATATTGGCAGCTCCCGGTGATATGAACGCTTATGATGAGAGTGAGTCGTTTGGAGGATTCCCTGAATATCAGGACGGAGGACACACCTATTTCCATAATTCGCTGATATGGGCGGAGAATGCCGAAAACATCAGCATCACAGGGTTTGGACGTATTGATGGACTCGGACTCACGAAAAGGGACACGGAGCGTGCCGGCAACGTGCAGGGAGGCTCCATCGGTACCGGCGACAAGGCTATAGCACTGAAGCTATGCCGCAACGTCACCATCCGCGACATAACAATCTTCCGCGGAGGCCACTTCGCCATCATCATGACCGGCTGCGAGCGTGGAGTGATAGACAATGTAACCATCGACACCAACCGCGACGGCATCGACATTGACTGCTGCAAATACCTGTCAATCTCAAACACCCGCGTCAACACCCCGTCGGACGACGCGATAGTGCTCAAAAGCTCGTATGCACTGAAGAAGCCCGTAATCTGCGAGCATATATCCGTCACTAACTGCCACGTGACAGGTTACAAACTCGGCACACTCCTCGACTGCACATATCAGCCGGAGAAAGTTAACTGGGTATGTGGCAGATTTAAGTTAGGGACTGAGTCAAACGGAGGCTACCGCGACATCACCTTGTCAAACTGCACATTCAACTATTCGAGCGGGTTGGCATTTGAGACCGTAGACCGTGGAGTGATGGAAAACATTGCTGTAAGCAATGTGACTCTGAACCATGTGCACCACTACCCTATCTATATCACCACCGGCTGCCGCAACCGCGGCCCGAAGGAGGACACGCATCTGTCGACAGCCCGCGATATCCAGATCTCCAATGTAGTGGCAAACGACTGCGACTCCCTATGCTCCATAATCGTGACCGGCATGGCAGAGGAGCCGATACGCAACGTATGGCTCAACAATATACGTCTGAACTATCGTGGTGGGGGCGAGCCACTGGAAGACCCAAGAGGTTATCGGGAACAGGGCACCAACTATCCGGAGCCACGTTTCGCGGGACCAACACCGGCGAGTGGACTTTATGCCCGCCACGTCGATGGTCTGCACGTAGATGGATTGTCTGTATCTTTCCAGAAGCCAGACAACCGACCATTAGTAGTGCTTGACGATGTCAGCAACGCATCAATACGCACAATGGATAATGAAAACAAAGCCATTTCGACTGCAGATGTGGTGACCTTTGACTGCAAGAATATAAAGGTAAGTGAATAGACAAAGTTCAGACATAATGGTGAGCGTGGTGATGATCACGTTCAACCAAAGGCATTACATCGGGAAAGCCATCAAAGGGGTGATAAGCCAAAAGGTGTCTTTCCCGATACAACTTGTAATATGCGACGATGCCTCGACCGATGGCACGCCGGAAATCATCAGGCAATGGAAAGAGAAATATCCCGACATCATTGAGTATAGCCAAAACCCCGCCAATTTGGGATTGGCAGGCAACTATATCAAGGCATTGGGGATGTGCAAAGGGAAATATGTTGCGATGTGTGACGGCGACGACTATTGGTTTTGCCGCACTAAACTTCAGCGTCAGGTTGACTATATGGAAAGTCATCCGGAGTGTGCTCTTACCTACCACCGCGTAATCAACTATTACGAGGACACTGGAGAGAAGCGGCTCAGTAACGGTGGAGGTGCAGCCACGCAATCAACCACCGCAGCGCAACTTGCCAAGCATAACACCATAACGAATATGAGCGTGATGTATCGCGCATCACTTGTTGACCTGCGGAATCTTCCTGGATGGCTGAAGGATGTAAGGCTTGTGGATTATCCGCTTCACCTGATGTATGCGTCGAAAGGAACAGTCCATTACATGGCAAAGCCGATGGGTGTCTATCGGAAATCGGAGGGTGTCTGGACACATGCGGCAAAAGTGCAGCGGTTGAGGATGGCGCTTGATGTGAGAATCAACATGATGCGAGAACTGTCGGGGTATCCAGAGATTGTGGAGGCAATCCGCGAATCGTGTGTTGACCATCTTGTGGCAATGATAAGCGAGGGAGACCTGAAACAGTCGGTATTGCTGATGCCTGAGATAGGTGTAAAACAGTCGATTGGTGAATTACAGCAGATGGCAGAGATGCGCAAGCAGGAGCCTCCCGGCAAGAAGTCACTGGCGAGCAGGATTGTCGGGGCTATCACTCGGTTTTTGCCGTTACCGTAGTAGGTGGTAGAGCTCTCGGATCCAGAGTACGAGAGAGGTCGTGCCGATGATTATCAGCCAATCGGATATGCGTAGGGGAACTACGTTGAAGAGTTCTCCCCCGAAACTTACTATGACAATTTGTCCGAAGAAGATTGCCATTGCGATGAACAGAAATCCCTGACACCCTTTGAAATGGAATGCGCTGCGCCCAGTCTCAAATGAGCGAGCGTTAAACATATTCCAGAACTGAAGGAACACAAAGATGGTAAAAAAGAGCGACAGTTCATATGCGCTCAGACCGGCGTTTATACCGACGGGGAGTGAGCCGAACTGCAGCAGGGAGGTAAGTTCTGTATGTTCAAAGTAATAGAGTATCGCGAAAAGGATAACAAAGAACAAGGCACCCACACCAATGATGGTCTTCCACATAAGTCTGTTGATTATGAAAGCATTCCTCGGACGTGGTTTGTCTTTCATCACGGATTGCGATGGAGGAAGTGAGGCGAGTGCCATGGCAGCGAATGTGTCCATAATAAGGTTTACCCACAGCATCTGGGTCACGGTCAGCGGCGACTGCAAGCCCATAAACGAGCCGAACAGCACTATGAAACTTGCCACGATGTTGACGGTCATCTGGAAGAGGATGAAACGCTGAATGTTCTGGTAGAGGGAACGTCCCCACATAACGGCACGCCCAATCGAAGAGAAAGAGTTGTCTATTATGGTGATGTCGGAAGCTTCCTTGGCAACAGAAGTGCCGTCGCCCATAGAGAGACCCACGTGAGCAGTCTTGAGCGCCGGAGCATCATTCGTACCGTCGCCGGTTACAGCCACCACCTCATTATTGGCTTGCAGAGCCTCCACCAGACGTTTCTTATCCATAGGACGGGCGCGGGCAATAATCTTGAAATCGCCTACCCTTTTCTTCAACTCCTCGTCAGTTAGTTGTTCGAATTCCACACCTGTAATGATATTTTTGTCGCCATCCACGTCATCATTCCACAAACCAATCTGTCTGCCAATCTCCTTTGCAGTTCCGGGCGTGTCACCGGTGACAATCTTCACTTTGATACCGGCATCAGTGACTTCCCTTACAGCATCAGGCACATCAGAGCGCACCGGGTCAGAGATAGCCACAATACCAAGGAAAGTCAAGTTCTCAGCCACTACCCTACCGTCTGCTATGGTCTTGTCAGTATCCTTGAGCACCTGGTAGGCAAAGCCAAGGGTGCGCATAGCCTGATTCTGATAAATCAACAGCTGGGCATCAATCTCTTTCCTTGTGACACCGGCAGTGTCGCTACACATTGCGAACACAATCTCCGGTGCACCCTTCACATATAGAATTCTTTTACCAGTGGCGGACTTGACAACCGTAGCCATATATTTCCTCTCAGTAGAGAAAGGGAGTTCCTCAACAACCGTTGCGTTGTTGCGCAATTCATTATAGTCAACACCGCGTTTCGTAAGCCAAAGCAACAGAGCGCCCTCAGTGGGATTGCCTAGCACCTGCGGTTTGTCAGAGGAGTTGTCGAGTTGGGCGGTTGAATTAACGGCAATACCTTCATAAAGCACTTCGTCAGAGGGATTGCCAAAAAAGTTAGTCTTGTAGACCTGCATGCGGTTTTGCGTCAGGGTGCCCGTCTTGTCAGTGCATATGACAGTAGTGGCTCCCATAGTCTCGCAAGCGTGCATTTTGCGCACAAGGTTATTGGTCTTGAGCATACGCCGCATGGAGTAAGCCAAGGAGAGAGTGACTGCCATCGGTAGGCCTTCCGGCACGGAGACCACGACAAGAGTGACTGCCACCATAACCGACTGAAGCATATACGCCAGGAAAGGGAACCAGTCAAAGTTGGGTGTCTCGATGAAATACGTCACAATCCTGCCTATTATGATTGCGACAGCGAAGCCATAGGCTATTTTAGTGATGAGAGAGCCGAGACGGTCGAGTTGTTCGCTGAGAGGTGTCTTGACACTGTCGTCAATCTGTGCAGCGACAAAGACCTTGCCATTCTCCGTTTTATCGCCGACAGCAATGACACGCATAACGCCATGACCTTCCATCACCTTTGTGCCTCGCATGGCGTGGTTGGAGGGGAAAGTGGCATCCGGGTCATACTGCGGTGGGTCGGTGGTCTTATGGCATATTGGTTCACCGGTAAGTGTTGACTCGTCGATGTTTAAGGATGTTGCCTCAAGGAGTTCACCGTCTGCTGGGACTTCCTCGCCGGTGTTGAGAATTACGATGTCTCCAACCACTGCATCTTTTTTGGGAATCTGTGTGATATTTCCGTTTCGGACCACCTGCACCGGCTCGTCATCGTTCACCTGGTTTAGGATTGCAAACTCACGGTCGGCTTTTTCCTCGAAGATGAAAGCCAAGCCAGTGGCAAGGAGTATGGCTACAAAAATTCCGATGGGTTCGAAGAATACGCTTACTCCCTGATGTAAGCCCCAATATTCGTAACAGGAAATACCGACCGACAGGACACCAGCCACAATCAGTATGACAATCAGTGGGTCAGAGAATTTTTTCAGGAATTTGTGCCAAAGAGATTCTTTCGCTGGAGGAGTGAGTATATTAGAGCCGTATTTTTGTCTATTTTCCTCAACCTGAGCGTTAGAGAGACCCGGATATTTATAATTTGAAGACATCGATTGGTGAGCGTTTATGGGTTATATAGAGTTTTGGATGCAAAATTAATAAAAAGTTTGCATATGCTATATAACACAGAAGATATGAAGACGGTTGCACAGACAATGTTGTCCTCACTTTGTTCGGGCCACTATCAAGATGGCTACAATTACGATATTGTTCTGTCGATTTCTTTTGCTCTACCTCAAATCCGCAACTGATTTTGTGGGGAGGTTAAATTGAATGTAGGATGACTGGCGATTAGACATTTCAGGGAAAATGTTCTTTACTGATTCTCTAAGATGAAGCTAATGACCATGGGTCGGAATGAAGGACAATATGTCAAAGATTGCGCAGACAAGCTAAGTTAGTGGCACATGGATCATTCTTGGGTGTAGAATTTTAAGGAATGAATATAACTATATCTTCGTTTATGTAGACGTATTTCAAAAAACTTTATTAATTTTATAATCTCATATTAAAAGAGAGGACAAAGACCAATATAAGCTTTACCATAATTATGGATTCTAAACATCCTAACATAATAGACCTCTTCTGCGGATGCGGTGGCTTTTCGCTCGGCTTTGAACGAGCTGGATTCGACGTATTGCTTGGCATAGATGTTTGGAAGGATGCCCTTGTCACGTTTGCCCACAACCACAATGGAAGTAAAACACTTCAAGCTGATTTATCGGCCTTAACTCCAGAAGAAACAGAACAATTCTTAAATGGGAAAGAAATAGATGTAATAATAGGTGGTCCCCCATGTCAAGGTTTTTCAGTTGCAGGTAAAAGGATAGTTGATGACATCAGAAATAAAGTGCATTGCTTTCAGACAATAAGGTTGAGGTGCTTGTAGACCAGCGCATATCAGAAATCTTAGGCAGAGAAAATACTACAACTAAAGATATTGGTAATATTGGAGAATCAATCATATACTCACATGAGAAAATGAGATTGAAACTTGCAGGTTATGAAGATCTTTTGCATCGTATAGCTATTGTGGACAGCCCATCTTACCATCCGGGTTATGACATAGACAGTCTTGAGGGAGATGGCACTCGCGACCATCGTTACATAGAGGTTAAAACCACTATAAGCAAGCAAAAGATTAAAATATTTGGCTTTCATATGTCACAAAATAATGGGATGTTGCCAATACCACAAGAGAGCATTATTGTGTTTATCGTCTGATGCTCAGTGCAAACGATAAGACATTGTATATTCTTCGCAACCCTGTTGCTCTTTACAAGAAAGATGAAATAGAGGCAACACCTCGAAATGGCATGGAGATCTCTTTTGAGGCAACACATTTTAAACCTGAACCTATATTAGTATGGCAAGATTGAAAGTAGTATCTTTGTTTTGCGGTTGCGGCGGCATGGATTTGGGTATGTTGGGTGGTTTTGACTTTCTGGATACCAATTATCCACGTTCTGCGTTTGACATTGTATACGCTGTAGACAATGACATATATTGCACCAAGATATATAATGCAAATTTTGACCATAAATGTATGGTCAAGGATGTTCGCGATATTATCCCTAATCAGATTCCTGATTTCGATGTTCTTGTGGGAGGATTCCCTTGTCAATCATTTTCAATCTCAGCTCAAAATCCCCCACGTCTGGGATTTAAAGATGAGCGAGGAATGCTTTTTTTTGAGATGGTGAAAATTCTCAAAGAAAAGAAACCAAGGGCATTCATTGCTGAGAATGTAAAAGGATTGCTTTCAGCTAATGGGAAGAAAGCGTTTCCAATGATACTAAAAGAAAAAACCTATTTTTCTACCGTGAAAATTCAGGAAGGGAGGTTGATTTGGTAAGGACAGAAGGAGACTCCTTAGAACTTTATGAAGTGAAGTCATCACAAACGTTTAACAAGGCATTCCTTAAGAATCTTGAATATGCAAAGAATCTTCATGGAGAAAAGGTAAGCAAAATACAAGTTGTTTATGACGGTGACACAATTCCAACGCTTGTTTCCAACATACGCGGTATATAGGAAGAAATTTGGTGACGGAAATAAGGAGTAGGGGGTTATTTGCGGTGGCGGTAGAGTTGGTAGGAGTTGAAGATGTTGTGCCAGATGCTGTAGAAGCCTCCGGCGACGGCTGTGACGGGCGATAGGAATGTGTAGCCGATCCAGATGATGAAGACGGTGTTCTTCTGTCCGAGCGCCTGGCCGCCCTCAATGTTGCTGCCGTAGCGGCTACCTATCACCTTGCCAAGATAGAATTGCAATGCACAGCATATGATGGAGACAACGGCAATCGCAATGAGATAAACCGCAGATATCCGGCTATGGACTATTGCCTTGCAGGTGACGGCTATAGCCAATGAAAGAGACACAGCCCAAAGATAGAACGGAAGATCCCTGAAGCGAAGGAGGAATCGCTGCACCTTTGGCAATGTATATCTGATAATCCACGCCAAGAAGAGGGGACAAATCAGCAGTGGGAACACCTTCTTGATAATCATTATGAATGTGGGAAGGAAGGTTAAACCCGGATGCGGATGGGCTATCGGGAGGAGCGCGGGAGCCGTCACCGCAATCGCCATGTTGATAAGGATTGTATAGGATGTGATGTCGGCTGCACTACCGTCGAGCTTACGTGTCACTACCGCCGCCGCAGTAGCCGTAGGGCACAACAGACACAGCATGGCGCTTTCCAAGACAATCCTCAATCCCGGATGTTCCATTAGAGTAAGGACAAAGGCGAGTGCAGCGAACAGCACCAACTGTATGAGCAACACCCATATATGCCATTTTGACAGGTGCAGGTCGTGCGGTCCGATAGAGAGGAACGTCAGAAAGAGCATCGAGAAGATGAGGATTGGTTGCACGTATGCAATCACCTCACTTACCACAGCGTGGGTCGGGTCAAGGAATGGGATGTTGACATACACGAAATATGCCACAATTCCAATGACGATGGAAATCGGAAGAGTCCAGTTTTTGATGAAAGTTATGATCCCCTTCACCGGGATATGGCTTGCGCCATGCAGATTGGGGCGCAGATAGTGACACTTTCCAGGTCGCAGCTGACAATACCCAATCTTAAAGAAATTGCATTTGAAATCTTTAGGTCGCACCACATTGCCATCAGCCACAACGATGTCGATGTCGACCGGCACCTGACCATTGTTGCGAGCCTCAGCATCCCTGCCATGAGAGAACTCATACTCCTTGCAAAGGTGGTCTAAATCGTCGGCATCCAAATCAGACTTACCGATGACAACAGCATTCATATAGTTGCTGCCGCGATGCCCTACGGGAGGAGTCTCGTAAACATCAGAGCTTTTGCAATCAACAAGCACAGTCGAGAGCCAAGCTATGGCTTCCTTCACTGCCTCTGCCCTATCGCCATAATCAGAGCCCACGCTGAACACATATTCTGTCATAAGACACTATCTATCAAATTGCCACGTGATTAAGAGTGAAGAGTGTTATTTCCGGATAAGCACCGACGAGACGGGCAGGCATACCGACCTCACCAGCCCCAATGTTGACATACAACTGGGTGGGCTGACCATTGTTATTGAATCTCTCATACATGCCGCCCCATTGCTTATAGCGGTATTTCGCCGGAGACCATTTCCAGAAACCGAGGTCAATCATCATCTGCATGGCATGGGTATGACCAGACAGAGTGAGATTGATGTTAGTCTCGCGCGACAAGTGCTGGTCCCAATGTGCAGGGTTATGGGAGAGGAGAATCTTATATCGTCGGTCGTTCTGATTGTAGACAGAATCCTTCGATGAGCTCAAAGCCTTCTCAAGGTCACCATATGTTGGGAATGGTGGATCACCCCAGTTTTCAACACCTACCACAGTGATGCTGTCACCGTCCTTGACAAGGAACCTACGCTCATTGTTAAGGAGATCCCAGCCCATATTCCTTTGATGCACTGCCAGCTGACGGTTGTTTTCCTCTCGCTCCTCTGGTGAATTCCAATCCATATAATTGCCATAGTCGTGATTACCCAATATAGACATCACGCCATCCTTGGCATGAAGACGGGAAAGAACAGGGATAAATGGCTCCAACTCCTTGGTCTCTCGATTGACGATATCACCTGTGAAAACGATGAGGTCAGGATGCAAGGCATTGACAGAGTCAACGAGATTAGACACGAAAGTGGTGTCGTTGCCCCACGTGCCTACGTGTATGTCGCTAATCTGAGCGATAGTGTAGCCATCGAATGGCGGGGGAATCATTTGAGAAGATATGTCTACCCTGTTGACTACAATATGCTTTCGGGTATAAGCCACGCCAATCCACATGACGCAGAACGCCACCAATCCGACACACAATCCTATCCAATTGGCAGCATACGATTTTTTACGCCCCTTACGGAAGCGCCCTATGAGCCTGCCAATCAGCGATAATATTACAGAGCAAAATTTGGCAATGTAGATGGAAAGGAACGTGTAGAGCATCCACATGACGGGGAGCAGACTGGAATCTTCCGACCGACGGGGCATACACATGATAACAATCAAGAAAACCCAGCAGATAACGGCGCTGACATTATACACCTTCCACCAGCCTTTCTTGCCAGTTGACTTTATATCTCGCGATATGTATGCGTCAACCAAAAAGGTAAATACAAACAGCATTATTGCTGCCAATAAGGGGATTCTCATAATAATTAAGAGCTAAGAGTAGAGAGTTGAGTGGATATTATTCCATGCCACCGAGGAGAGATTTCAGTTTGTTTTTTAGAGGATTGGCATACATTGTCAGCATCATCTCCCACATAAACTCGCGTTCCTCGGGAGTGACATCCGTAAGGTCGACCTTATCGAGCTGACTGTTGAAATAAGCCATCACCTCTTCTTTCTTTTCAAGCGTGTATTTGCGTGAGAAGCGGTCGGTGGAATGAAGGATATCGAAAGCAACGTAGTTGATTTCGAATGTCTCATAACTGCGGTGGATAGCCTGGTCGATAAGACAACCGACGTGCTTTGCAGCCTTATTGTTATCCTTGAAGTCACCAATCTGGTCAAGCTTGCTGTTGATGCGGGGGGTGAGTTGGAAATGCACCTTACCCTTAAACTGCAACAGTCCGGTCTCCATCGAGAAGAGGTCGTCGCGCTGGGATTTCTTGAAGTTCGGGTCGCGACGTTTCAGGAGGAACTCCTTAGCCTTCAGATAGTCGTTGGGGTCATACTCGTAAGATATAGACACCGGCATAAGGTTGATTTCCTTAATCTTATCCATAAACTGTCCTTGACCGGCAATTGAGAGCATCTTGATAAGGGAATCTTGCGTGAGGTCGCTACTGTCTTTTGCCCTACCCTCACGCTGCGCAATCCAGACCGACTCATTCTTCTCGAGGATGCAAAAATGGATATATGCCGAGAGCTTCTTGGCAGCCTCGAGACCCTCGCGAAGACCAGTGTTACGCTTCACAATGAAACTCTTATTGAGACGCACAAGGTCGTTGATCCAGTCGAAGACAAGGAGGTTGTTGCCTATAGCCACCTCAGAGGTAGGGAACCCTTTCCTCAGGAAAGCGAGGTTGAGGAACGAGGCATCAAGCACGATGTCGCGATGATTGGTGATGAATGTGTAATTGAGAGAAGGGTTAAGATATTTCACGCCACCGAGAGTAATTCCGGAAGTTGTGGTCTTTGCCAGCATCTCCAGGAATGGGAACATCACCTGATGCTGGAAATCATGGGTATTGTTGATTTCCAGAAGGTCATCGATGATGTCTGGAAGGTTTTCCTTCGGCATCGCATAACTGACTGCATGAAGGAAACCAGGTTCCTTGACAAGATTCTCCATCTTGGCATGAAACTCAGAATCGCTATATGGGGCTATGTCGCTGAAATTATATTCTTGCTGACTCATTGGGTTATAATGTATAGTTGAGAGGTGAGAGTTGAGAGGTAAGAGTTGAGAGGATAATTAAATGCAAAGTTAATGCTTATTCACCAAATATAAAACAAACGAGGGTAAAAAATTATTGGTCGCTCTTGCGATAAACCCTCCATTTTTCTATCAATGAGGACATATCGTCAGGAATCGGGGATTGGAAATCCATCTCCACGCCTGTTGAGGGGTGTTTGAAACCAAGCGTTCGTGCATGCAGGGCCTGACGGGGACAGGTTTTGAAACAATTCTCCACAAACTGTTTGTATTTGGCGAATGTTGTACCCTTCAGTATTTTGTCGCCACCATAACGGGCATCGTTAAAGAGAGGATGTCCCTTGCTGAGCATATGCACGCGGATCTGGTGGGTGCGACCGGTCTCGAGGACACATTTCACAACCGAGACATATCCAAAGCGCTCAATCACCTCATAATGAGTGACAGCATGTTTACCTATCGCAGGATCGTCAAAGACAGCCATCTGCAATTTGTTGCGAGGATTGCGGGCGATATTGCCTACAATGGTGCCACGGTCGTCATCAAAATCTCCCCACACCACAGCCACATACTCCCGGCGAGTGGTCTTATGGAAAAACTGAAGACCCAGGTTGGTCTTGGCATCCGGAGTCTTTGCCACAACGAGCAGACCTGAAGTGTCCTTATCGATGCGGTGCACCAAGCCGAGACGAGGGTCGCTGACATCATAGTCGGGATTATCCTTGAAATGCCATGCAAGCGCATTGACGAGAGTTCCAGAGTAATTTCCATGCCCTGGATGCACGACGAGTCCAGCCGGCTTATTGACCACCAACAGGTCATCATCTTCGTAAACAATGTCAAGGGGAATATCCTCCGGTATAATCTCTAGTTCATACCTGGGGCGGTCCATAACGATGCTGACCACATCCCCAGGCTTTACCTTATAGCTTGATTTGGTGGGCTTTCCATTGACAATAAGGCAACCGGCATCGGCAGCCTGCTGAATGCGGTTGCGGGAGGTCTTCTCCATTCGGTCGACAAGAAACTTGTCGACGCGAATCATCTGCTGACCCTTCTCGGCAACGAAGCGGAAATGCTCATACATCTCCCTGCCGTCTTCCGTAATGAAAGAAGGCTCATCGATAGCAGGAGAATCACCTCCGGAAATATCGTCGTCGAAAGAATCGAAATCCTGATTATCTTCCATCGTCATCACTGCACATAAACTGGATCGGGATCTGTGTCGTCTTCATCAACAACATCCACATCAGAAGACACATCCTCAACGGGTTCCTGGTCGGAGAGATTCTCATCAGGTGTCTCAGTCTGATACTGCATATATTCCTCAAACTGAAGCGAGTCGCGCAACTCACCGAGTCGACCATCGTAGACCTCCACTACCAGTTGGGCATTTACCGGGACCTTCTCCATTTTCCTGACAACCTTGCCATTGGCTGTGATCTTCACGATGCAGTCATTATCGCCCAACACACGCACCACGCGGATGTTCTTGAATCCGAGTTCCTCAAGGCGCGCCATACCCTGGCGGAAAGAAAAACTCTTGAGAGCGTATTCCATAGGATTGTTGTCTTGGTCAATGACAACCTCCTTTACGTGGACAGCATTAATATAGAGGAAAATCTTCCTACCCGGCTTCACGGAAGAACCGGCCTTAGGGAATTGCTCAATGACATAACCAGGCTTAATTCCCTCCTTATATATAGAGTCGCGTATATCGACACGAAATCCCTTGTCGTGAAGGGTCTTTATAGCCTGCGTGTAAGACATATTCTCCACCTTAGGCACCACGTCGGAAGCGCCATGGT